>NZ_JBAPRN010000792.1:0-19205 GCF_049281135.1 Mycobacterium sp.
GTGGTGAGGTCGCGACCCTCAAGCACGCCGAGCTGCCCCACGGCTCGGCGATCACGACCAGTGGACGGATCTCGGGCGTCACCGAACCTGGTGAAGTCTCGGTGCACTACCCGTTCCCCATCAACGATCTGGTCACCCTCGACGACGCACTGACCTACGGGTCGCGGGCCGCCGGCGCGCGGTTCGCCGTCTACATCGGCGACCTGGGCAGCGACACCGGAGCGCGGGCGCGCGAAATCCTCGCCAACGTGCCGACTCCCAACGACGCGGTGCTGATCGCCGTCTCACCGGATCAGCACGCGATCGAGGTGGTGTACGGCTCGGGTGTCCGTGGCCGCGGAGCCGAATCGGCTGCGCCGCTCGGCGTCGCTGCCGCGGCCGCGTCTTTCAATTACGGCCACCTGATCGGCGGTCTGATCAGCGCCGTCCGGGTGACCAGCGCCGGCATCTCGCCGGCCTAGGGCGACCGCCCGCTCAGGTCACTGCTCCGCCGTCGAACTGACGCGCGCGCAGCGACCGCTCGATTCCGGCGCGGCCCTCGAGTACCAGGCGGCGCAGTGCTGCGGGCAGCTCTGGGTCGGCGAGAAACGCGTCGGCGGCGGCGATGCCGTCGTCGCTGATGTCCCACGAGGGGTATAGGCCGACCACGACCGTCTGCGCCACCTCACTGGACCGGCGTTCCCATATGCCGCGGATCGCGGCGAAGTAGCGCGCACCGAACGGCTTGAGCAGCTCAGCCTGGCCGGGTTGGACGAAACCGGCGATCATCGATCGCGCGGTGATGTTGGCCAGTGCATCGTCTTCGGTGACCGTCGTCCACGCCGATTCCTTGACCGCGGCCTGCGGTCGCGCCGCCGAGGCCTGCGCGCCGAAACGCTTGCCTGCCGCGGTCGGGTCGCGCTGGACCTCGGCGTCGATGAACGGCGTTGCCGGGCCGTCGGCGTCGATCTCGCCGCCGGCAGCCAGCGCCGTCACGATCCGCCAACGCAGGTCGGTGTCGATCGACAGCCCGGCCAGACCCAACTCGGCGGGGTCGTGATCGAGGAGATCGGCCAGCACCACTACGTGCCGGGTCGACAACATTGATGTGCACAGCGCGTTGACGAACGCCAGCTGATGATCCGATCCCCCCGCCGCGGCGCGGGCCAGCTCGAGGAGCCGGTCGGCGAAAGCCGGCCAGCCTTCCGACTGCGCCCACTCCGGGTTGGCGTAAGAACCCAGCGCGGTCTGGGCCTGCAGCAGCAGCCGCTGCGCAACCCCGACCTCGGTTTCGGCCTGAATGCCGCCAGAGACCAGCGACACGAAGTCGCGGGCCCGAAGCTCGGCGTCGCGAGTCATCTCCCAGGCGGCCGACCAGACCAATGTTCGGGGCAGTGGTTCGGCGATGTCGGCGATGCGATCCAGCGCCGTCTGCAACGACTCCGGATCCAGCCGCAGCGAGCAGTAGGTCAGATCATCGTCGTTGACCAGAACCAGCTTGCCGTGCGAAACGCCAACCAGCGCAGGCACTTCTGTGCTTGCGCCGCTGATGTCGAGTTCTTCGCGATGTGTCCGCACCAGCTTGCCGCTGCCGTCGTCGTCATAGACGCCGATAGCCAGGCGATGGACCCGCGTTTCGCCCGCGCCGGGCGCGGCGCCACTTTGCGTTACCGCGAACCTGGTGAAGCGGCCGTCGGCGTCGGCGTCGAAATCCGCGCGAAGTGTGTTGAGCCCGGTCGTCTTCAACCATTGCCGCCCCCAGTCGGACAGATCGCGACCCGAGGCCTTCTCCAGCGCTGCCAGCAGGTCGTCGAAGGTGGCGTTGTCGAAAGCGTGGGCGCGAAAGTAGTCCCGCAGCCCGGACAGGAAGTGTTCCAGGCCGACGTAGGCCACCAGTTGCTTGAGCACACTGGCGCCCTTGGCGTAGGTGATGCCGTCGAAGTTCACTTCGACGGCGGCCAGGTCGGGAATGTCAGCGGCGACCGGATGCGTCGAGGGCAACTGGTCTTGCCGGTAGGCCCATGACTTCTCGGAATTGGCGAAGGTGGTCCACGCCTCGGTGAATTCGGTGGCTTCGCTCTGGCACAGCACCGAGGCAAAAGTGGCGAAAGACTCGTTGAGCCACAAGTCATCCCACCACCGCATGGTGACCAGGTCGCCGAACCACATGTGCGCCATCTCGTGCAGTACCGTCTCGGCGCGCCGCTCATACGATGCCCGGGTGACCTTGCTGCGAAAGACATAGTCCTCTAGGAATGTCACCGCGCCGGCGTTCTCCATCGCCCCCGCGTTGAACTCGGGCACGAACAACTGGTCATACTTGCCGAACGCGTACGGCACACCAAAGTTCTTGTGGTAGAAGCCAAAACCCTGCTTGGTCTGAGTGAACAGCCGCTCGGCGTCCATGAATTCCGCCAGCGTGGCGCGGCAGAAGATGCCCAACGCGATCTCGCCGTTCTCGTCGCGGTAGACATCATCCCAGCGCGCATACGGGCCCGCGATCAGTGCTACCAGGTAGGTGCTCATCCGCGGGGTGGTCGCGAAGGTGTGCACACCGCCGTCGGCGCTCACCGTGGCGCCGTTGGAGATGACCTGCCAGTGCTGCGGCGCGGTCACTTTCACGTCGAACGTGGCTTTGAGGTCGGGCTGGTCGAAGCACGCGAACATCCGCTTGGCGTCGGCGGTTTCGAACTGCGAGTACAGATACACCTCGCCATCGACCGGGTCGACGAATCGGTGCAGGCCCTCGCCGGTGTTCGAGTAGCGGCAGTCGGCGTCGACCACGACCACGTTGTGTTCGGCCAGGCCGCTGAGCGCGATACCGGTCGACTCGTCGTAGCCGGACACGTCGAGTTCGCGGCCGTTGAGGGCCGCATTGCGGACGGTGCCGGCGGCGATGTCGATGACGGTATCGGCGCCGGCCAGGGCGTCGAACGCCACGGTCGTGACGGAGCGGAAAGTGCGCTCGCCTGCTTTGCCGTCGCCGTCGGTGAGGTCCAAGTCGATTCGGTAACTGTCGATGTTGACCAGCGCGGCGCGCTCGACGGCCTGGTCACGGGTGAGGTTGGGGAGTGCCACATGTCCAACTTAGGCGGCGACGACTCGCGGCGGGAATTGGACCGTCGAGGCTAGGGTTGTGCTGGACGGCTTGCCGACCGTTGACGAGAGGATTTCACATGTCCGAGAAGTCAGTTGCCGATTTCTGGTTCGACCCGCTGTGCCCGTGGGCGTGGATCACGTCCCGCTGGATCCTGGAAGTGGAAAAGGTCCGCGACATCGAGGTGAATTTTCAGGTGATGAGCCTGGCGGTGCTCAACGAGAACCGCGAGAACCTGCCTGCGGAGTACAAGGAGCGGCTGTCCAAGGCTTTCGGCCCGGTCCGAGTGGCGATTGCCGCCGAGCAGGCCCACGGCTCCGAGATCTTGGCGCCGCTGTACAAGGCGATGGGCACCCGTATTCACAACGAGGGCAACAAGGACCTCGACGACGTCATCAAGCAGTCGCTGAAAGAGCTGGATCTGCCCGCTGAGCTGGCCGACGCCGCTACCAGCGAGGCCTACGACGAGGCGCTGCGCAAGAGCCACCACGCCGGGATGGACGCGGTCGGCGACGACGTCGGCACGCCCACCATTCACATCAACGGGACCGCGTTCTTCGGCCCGGTGTTGTCGAAGATTCCGCGCGGCGAAGAGGCCGGCAAGTTGTGGGACGCGTCGGTGACGTTCGCGGCTTACCCGCACTTCTGGGAGCTGAAGCGGAGCCGCACGGAGGCTCCCGAGTTCGACTAAATCCGGTCGGCGGTGCGAGGATCTCGGTCATGCGCGTCTACCTCGGCTCTGATCACGCCGGCTATGAACTCAAGCAGGCGATCATCGCCCACCTGAAAGAGACCGGCCACGAGCCGATCGACTGCGGCGCCTTCACCTATGACGCCGAGGACGACTATCCGGCGTTCTGTATCGCGGCAGCCTTGAAGACGGTGGCCGATCCGGACAGCCTGGGCATCGTGATCGGGGGATCGGGCAACGGTGAGCAGATCGCGGCCAACAAGGTTCCGGGTGCGCGCTGTGCGCTGGCGTGGAGTGTGGAGACCGCGTCGCTGGCTCGCCAGCACAACAACGCTCAGTTGATCGGCATCGGCGGGCGGATGCACACCGTGCCCGAGGCGCTGACGTTCGTCGACGCGTTCCTGACTACGCCGTGGTCGAAAGCCGAACGCCACCAACGGCGTATCGACATTCTCGACGAATACGAGCGCACTCACCAGGCGCCGCCGGTCCCCGGCGCCAACAGCGGGTAGGCGGCGTGCCCGAAGGGCACACCCTGCATCGACTGGCCCGGCTTCATCAGCGGCGCTACGCGGGTGCTCCGGTGAGGGTGTCCAGTCCGCAAGGCAGGTTTGCGGCGGCAGCCGTCGACGGGCAAGAACTGCGACAGGCCACCGCCTGGGGAAAGCATCTGTTCCATCACTACGTCGGCGGGACGACGGTGCATGTGCACCTTGGGTTGTACGGCACGTTCACCGAGTGGCCACGATCGGCCGATGAAGCGATGCCCGACCCGGTCGGGGCGGTGCGGATGCGAATGATCGGCGCCGACTACGGCACCGACCTTCGCGGGCCGACAGTGTGCGAAGTCATCGACGAAGCGCAGGTCGCCGATGTGGTCGCCCGACTCGGCCCCGATCCGCTACGCCGCGATGCCGATCCGGCGTGGCCGTGGGCGCGGATTAGCAAGTCGCGCAGGCCAATCGGCGCGTTGTTGATGGACCAGACGATCATCGCCGGCGTTGGCAACGTCTATCGCGCCGAGCTGCTGTTCCGTCATGGCATCGACCCGTATCGGTCCGGTCGGGCGGTCGGTGAAGCGGAATTCTCCGCGGCCTGGACCGATCTCGTGGACCTGATGAAAGTCGGGTTGCGTCGCGGCAAAATCATCACGGTGCGGCCTGAGCATGACCACGGAGCACCGTCATACGGCCCGGGTCGGCCACGCACATACGTCTACCGTCGCGCCGGCGAGCCGTGCCGAGTATGCGGAACCGCAATCCGCACAGCCGAATTGGAAGGGCGTAACGTCTTCTGGTGCCCAACCTGCCAGACGTGAACGACCGACCACTGCCGGCTTCTCATCTGGTCAATAGGACCCGCTGGGCCAGCGCATAGCCTTCGGGCGTAGCTATTGGCCCATGAACAAATTCGCAAGCAGTGCGATCGCGTCGGCAGCGATCGCCGCAGCATTGGGATTGGCGGGTCTGGGCGGCAGCGCCGAGGCTCACGCGCTACCGGGACTGAACTGGTGCCCGGGTGACTTCTGGAACCCGTCATGGGGGACCAACTGGGACTGGAACAGCTGCCACGGCAACGTGATAGTGCCCCCGAACAACATCACCAACGGACCGACCATCATCAACCGGCCACCGCCGGTCATTCGGCCCCCCGGCGGACCCGGTGGCCCGGGTGGACCCGGCGGGCCCGGCAACCCGGGCGGACCCGGTAACCCTGGTGGACCCGGTAACCCCGGTGGGCCCGGTGGACCCGGCAACCCCGGAGGGCCCGGTAACCCCGGAGGGCCCGGTAACCCCGGTGGGCCGGGTGGACCCGGGGGACACGAACCGGGTGGCGGCGACCACGGTGGGCACGGCGGCCATGGCCCCGGCGGACCTGGCGAGCCGGGAGGCCCCGGTGGTCCGGGCGGGCATGATCCTGGAGGACCGGGTGGACCCGGAGGACCTGGTGGGCATGATCCCGGTGGCCCCGGTGGCCATGATCCCGGTGGACCCGGTGGGCCGCCTGCGGGCACCGAACCCGGCGGTCCCGGTGGTCCCGGTGGCCATGATCCCGGTGGACCCGGTGGGCCGCCTGCGGGCACCGAACCCGGCGGTCCGGGTGGACCCGGAGCGCCTGGTGGTACCGAACCCGGTGGCCCGGGTGGAGCCGGGGACCCGGGAGGCCACGGATCCGACAATGGGCCGGGCCCGTCCGGTCCGGATGCCGGCCCGTCCGGTCCGGATGCCAACGCGCCTGCACCGGACAGCGGCTCGTCGGCTCCCGATGCCGGCGCTCCTGCACCTGACGCCGGTGGACCGTCGGACACCGGTGGACCCTCGGACAGTGGTGGATCGTCGATGGGATCCGACGATTCGGGCGGCGGCGGCATGTCCGGAGGCGACTCGGGCGGTGGCGATTCAGGAGGCGATTCGGGCGGCGGCGACTCGTCGAGCGGAGGCGATTCCGGCGGTGGCGACTCCTAACGCTGAGCCGCCTCACCAGCGATTACCACCGATCGGCAGGTAACAAAAAGAGAACGCTTGCGTTCTTATGTGTTTCGCAACGAATTGCCCGGGTAGTCCATGGTGATGAAGAAATTCGCACGTTTCGCCGCAGGAACCGCTATCGCCGCTGGATTGGGTCTGGCCGGTTTAGCTGGTTCCTCGGACGCTCAGGCCCAGCCCGGCCCGCTCCCGCAATGGTGCCCGGGTGAATTCTGGGATCCGGGGTGGGGCGACAACTGGGATAACCGCGGTTGCCACGACAACTTCCGTGCTGGTGGCCCCGGTTGGGATCGCGGCGGACCTGGGTGGGACAACCACGGCGGGCCCGGTTGGGATCGCGGCGGACCTGGGTGGGACAACCACGGGGGACCCAATTGGAACAACGGCGGAGGCCCGCACGGCCCTGAAGGACACAGGTAAATCGATATCTGAACCGCACCTGCCGATGCCATTCGTGGCCAGGCAGGTGCGGTTTTGTCGTCAGCGTTACTTGACCCCGAGCACCGCGTAGATCTCGTTGCTCATGACGACGCTGCGAGGGTCGGCGTTGGCCTTGGTCGGGTCGAAATGGTTCATCACGTAGGCGTAGCCGATCCGGTTCTCCAGGTCGACGAAACCGAACGAGCCGCCGAGGCCGCCGTGGCCGAAGATCGACGGGTTAGGTCCGTTGACGCACCGCTGGTTGAGCATGTAGCCCAGGCCCCAGCCATGGTCGGCGACGCGCGGGCCGAGAACCAGGTCGGTCTCCAGGCCGCCCTGTGAGACCCGGATCAGGTCCATATGCTTGCGGCTGAGCAGCTTCTCTTGCGCCAACGCGTTGTAGAACGTCGCCAACCCCAGCGCCGACACCTGCCCGTTGGTTCCCGGGAACTCGAGCTCGCGCCACAGATCCAGATCGTTCGAGCCGACCTCGTCGTCGGGCGCGAATCCCATCGACACGGCCAGTCCGGCCTTTGGGTGTTCGGCCAGCGAGGTGGGATAGCCGGGGGCGTTGACGTCGGCCAGCATCTTGCGGATGTGCGGCTTCGCGACGCGATCGGCGCAACGGTGTTGTTCGGTGCGCGCCAAGCCGATGTGGATCTCGGCCCCCAGCGGTTCGGCGATTTCGGTGCGCAGGTATTGGCCGACAGTGTTACCGGTGACCCGGCGGAACACCTCGCCGAGGATGAACCCGAAGGTGGTCATGTGATAGCCCTGCGCGGTTCCCGGCTCCCACCACGGTTCGGCGGCGGCTAGCCGTTCGCACACCAGATCCCAGTCGGTGACCTGCGTCCAGTCCATGCGCTGACGCGGCCCGATCACCCCGGATCGGTGGCTCATCACCAAGCCGAGGGTGATGTCCGCCTTGCCGGCTTGGGCGAACTCCGGCCAGTAGCGGGCCACCGGTGCATCCAGGTCGAGGTCACCGCGCTCGACGAGTTGGTGGACGCAGGTGCTGGTGAGGCCCTTGGTACCGGAGAGCACCGTGGATAGCGTGTCCACCTGCCACGGCTTGGTGCCGGCCTCATCGGCCGTTCCGGCCCACAGGTTGACGACCAGCTCGCCGTCTACCCAGGCGGCGACCGCCGCGCCAATTTCCTTGCCCTGCAAGAAGTTCTGCGTGAAAGCCCTGCGTACGCCGTCGAAGCGGGTCGCGCATGAGCCATGGATGGCGACGTCGGCTGTGGCACCTGGATGCTGAATCGGTCAGCCTCCTCAGCTTGCCGTGGTCGGCCTCGCCGGCCACCTGGCCGCCGTAGGCGCATTAAGCGTTGTCAGCCTAGTCCGCCTCGGTTGCCGGCGCCGGTATCGAGCGGGCGACGGGAATCGAACCCGCGTAGCTAGTTTGGAAGACTAGGGCTCTACCATTGAGCTACGCCCGCATGTATTAGTCGAGCGCGACTTTACGGCGCGGCAGACATCAAATCCAAATGTTGTCATCCCGTGACCTGGTGTTGAGGCCACTGCAGGGACGGTGTGGCTTGGCCGTAGGATTTCGAGGTCACCGCGGGGTGTAGCGCAGCTTGGTAGCGCATCCGCTTTGGGAGCGGAAGGCCGCAGGTTCAAATCCTGTCACCCCGACTGGCACGCCACACCCAACCGGCTTGAAGCATGACAAGACCACAGCACAACCAAGGAGCACACCTGTGAAGAGCACCGTCGAGCAGCTGAGCCCAACCCGGGTTCGGATCAACGTAGAGGTGCCGTTCGGGGAACTGAAGCCCGATTTCGACCGGGCTTACAAAGAGCTGGCCAAGCAGGTCCGGCTCCCGGGTTTCCGTCCGGGCAAGGCCCCCGCCAAGTTGCTGGAGGCTCGTGTCGGCAAGGAGGCGATCCTGGACCAGGTCGTCAACGAGGCGTTGCCCAGCCGCTACGGCCAGGCCGTGACCGAGGTCGACGTGCGGCCGCTTGGTCAGCCCGACATCGCGGTCACCAAGAAGGAGTATGGCGAGGAGCTGGTCTTCACCGCCGAGGTCGACGTCCGCCCCGATTTCACCCTGCCCGACCTGAGCGCGCTGACGATCACCGTCGACCCGATCAAGGTCGGCGATGATGAAGTCGACGCCGAATTGCAGTCACTGCGTACCCGGTTCGGCACCCTGACCGGAGTCGAGCGCCCCGCCGCCTCTGGCGACTTTGTCTCGATCGACCTGTCGGCCGACATCGACGGCGAGGACGTGCCCGAGGCGAACACGAAGGGCCTGTCTCACGAGGTCGGCTCCGGCCAACTCGTCGACGGTCTCGACGACGCGATCATCGGCCTGAAGGCCGGTGAGTCCGGGACGTTCACCACCGAGATGGCCGCCGGCCCGCACGCCGGCCAGGAGGCCGAGGTCACCGTCACCGTCGTCGCGGTCAAAGAGCGTGAGCTGCCCGAACCTGATGACGAATTCGCCCAACTGGCAAGCGAATTCGACACGATTGACGAGTTGCGCGCCAATCTCTCCGATCAGGTCAGCCGGACCAAGCGCGTCCAGCAGGCCGAGGAGATTCGCGTCGCCGCGTTGGAGGCCTTGATCGAGCAGGTCGATATGCCGTTGCCCGAAGCGATCGTGCAGGCCCAGGTGGACAGCACGGTGCACAACGCGCTGCACGGGCTCGACCACGACGAAGCCAAGCTCGCCGAAGCGCTCGAAAAGCAGGGGTCGTCGCGCGAGAAATTCGACACCGACGCCCGCGCGGAGGCCGAGAAGGCCATCAAGACGCAGCTGCTGCTCGACGCGCTGGGCGACGACCTCGAGATCCAGGTGAGCCAGGCAGACCTCACCGAACGTCTGGTGGTGACCTCGCGGCAGTACGGCATCCAGCCGCAGGAACTACTTGGCTACCTGCAGCAGCAAAACCAGCTGCCCGCGATGTTCGCCGATGTGCGTCGTGGGCTGACTATCGCTGCAGCGGTCGAGGCGGCCACCGTCAAAGACAGTGACGGCAACGTCATCGACACCACCGAGTTCTTCGGCAAGCGCGCCCCGGAGGACGGCGACGTCGAAGAGTCCGACGATGAAGATGCGGACGCCGCAGACGACGCGAAGTGACGCTGTAAGCGAACGCACGGGCTTCGGGGAGTGCTCGACGGCCCCGGTTGGTTAGTGTCGGTGAATACGGAACTCGAGAAAGCAGGTAACCCACTGTGAGCCGTGGGACTGAAATGCGCGCCAGCGCGATGGGTCTGAACCTCACCGACTCGGTCTATGAGCGATTGCTCTCCGAGCGCATCATCTTCCTGGGGTCGCAGGTCGATGACGACATCGCCAACCGGCTGTGCGCGCAGATCCTGCTGCTCGCCGCCGAAGACGCGAACAAAGACATCCACCTGTACATCAATTCGCCCGGCGGCTCGATCAGCGCGGGCATGGCGATCTACGACACGATGGTGCTGGCCCCGTGCGACATCGCCACCTATGCAATGGGCATGGCCGCTTCGATGGGCGAGTTCCTATTGGCCGCGGGCACCAAGGGCAAGCGCTACGCGCTGCCGCACGCTCGCATCCTGATGCATCAGCCGCTGGGCGGGGTGACCGGTAGTGCGGCCGACATCGCCATCCAGGCAGAGCAATTCACCGTCATCAAGAAAGAGATGTTCCGGCTCAACGCCGAATTCACCGGCCAGTCGATCGAGCGCATCGAGGCCGATTCCGACCGCGACCGGTGGTTCACCGCCCCTGAGGCTCTGGAATACGGATTCGTCGACCACATCATCACCCGCGCCGAACACATCAACGGAGAAGCCGAATGAACCCCGAGCTCGCGCCGCAGGCGCGCTACATCCTTCCGTCGTTCGTCGAGCACTCCAGCTGGGGTGTCAAAGAGTCGAACCCCTACAACAAGCTGTTCGAGGAACGCATCATCTTCTTGGGCGTCCAGGTCGACGACGCGTCGGCCAACGACGTCATGGCTCAGTTGCTGGTGCTGGAGTCGCTGGACCCCGACCGCGACATCACTATGTACATCAACTCGCCCGGCGGCAGTTTCACGTCGTTGATGGCGATCTACGACACCATGCAGTACGTGCGGGCCGACATCCAGACGGTGTGCCTGGGTCAGGCCGCCTCGGCCGCGGCAGTGCTGCTGGCCGCGGGTACCCCGGGCAAGCGGATGGCGCTGCCCAACGCCCGGATACTGATTCACCAGCCGTCGCTGTCCGGCGTGATCCAGGGCCAGTTCTCCGACTTGGAGATTCAGGCCGCCGAGATCGAGCGGATGCGCACGCTGATGGAGACGACGCTGGCGCGCCACACCAACAAGGACGCCGCGGTCGTCCGCAAGGACACCGACCGGGACAAGATCCTGACCGCCGCCGAAGCGAAGGACTACGGGATCATCGACACCGTGCTGGAGTACCGGAAGCTCTCGGCGTCGACGGCCTAACTGGCGGCCCGCGCGGCTAGTTCAGGGTGGCCGCCAATTCGGCCGCGCCACCGTCGGCGATCAACACGGTATCCTCGGCCCCGGCGTATCTCGCCGGCCTGATGTATGGCCGACGGGTTCGTCTGCCTCTCAGTCGCATAACGGCCGCGACACGCCAAAGACACGGCGGCGCGTTCACGCGCGTGTAGGGGACTTCAAGACGATATGTTTTCAGGCGCACAACACGAATATCACCGACGCGATTCACCTCTATCGGTCGCATCGCCGTGGAGCAAGCGGGTAGCGTCGGGAAATACACGCGATACAGCACAATCAAAACGGTGAACAGGAAGTAGGCCACCAGCACCATGGCGCGCATCGGAGACGGCGGCGACCTGCTGAAGTGCTCGTTCTGCGGGAAGAGTCAGAAGCAGGTCAAGAAGCTCATTGCGGGGCCAGGCGTGTACATCTGCGATGAGTGCATTGATCTGTGCAACGAGATCATCGAAGAGGAACTCGCCGACGCCGACGAGGTAAAGCTCGACGAACTGCCCAAGCCCGCCGAGATCCGGGAATTCCTGGAGGGCTATGTCATCGGTCAGGACACCGCCAAGCGGACCCTCGCGGTCGCGGTCTACAACCACTACAAGCGAATCCAGGCCGGTGAGAAGGGTCGCGACTCCCGCTCCAGCGAGCTGGTCGAGTTGACCAAGTCCAATATCTTGATGCTGGGCCCCACCGGTTGCGGAAAGACCTACCTGGCCCAAACCCTGGCCAAGATGCTCAACGTCCCGTTCGCGATCGCCGATGCAACGGCGCTGACAGAGGCCGGCTACGTCGGTGAAGACGTGGAGAACATTCTGCTCAAGCTGATCCAGGCCGCCGACTACGACGTCAAGCGCGCCGAGACCGGCATCATCTACATCGACGAGGTCGACAAGATCGCCCGCAAGAGCGAGAACCCCTCGATCACCCGCGACGTGTCCGGGGAAGGCGTGCAGCAGGCCCTGCTGAAGATCCTGGAGGGCACGCAGGCGTCGGTGCCGCCGCAAGGCGGTCGTAAGCACCCGCACCAGGAGTTCATCCAGATCGACACCACCAACGTGTTGTTCATCGTGGCGGGTGCGTTCGCGGGTCTGGAGAAGATCGTCTCCGACCGCGTGGGCAAGCGCGGTCTTGGCTTCGGGGCCGAGGTGCGCTCCAAGGCCGAGATCGACACCACCGACCACTTCGCCGAGGTCATGCCCGAAGACCTGATCAAGTACGGCCTGATCCCGGAGTTCATCGGTCGGTTGCCGGTGGTCGCCTCGGTGACGAACCTGGACATGGAGTCGCTGGTCACGATCTTGTCCGAGCCGAAGAACGCCCTGGTGAAGCAGTACACCCGGCTCTTCGAGATGGACAACGTCGAGCTCGAGTTCACCCAGGACGCCTTGGAGGCGATCGCCGACCAGGCGATCCACCGCGGCACCGGGGCCCGTGGCCTGCGCGCGATCATGGAAGAAGTCCTGCTGCCGGTGATGTACGACATTCCCAGCCGCGACGACGTCGCCAAGGTCGTGGTGACCAAGGAGACCGTCCAGGACAACGTGCTGCCGACGATCGTTCCGCGCAAGGCGACACGCGCCGAGCGCCGCGACAAGAGCGCCTAGTAACCCGTCCCGGTAACCGTTGAGCGCTGCTGACGCGATACCGGGTCGCACCTCTCACGCGCTGGATCTACTGAACTTCTTTCTGGCCGATGTGCGCGACGGCCTTGGTCCCTACCTGTCGATTTACCTGCTGCTGACGCATCACTGGGATCAAGCCTCGATCGGGCTCGTGATGGGCATCGGTGGCCTCGCGGCGATCGCGGCGCAGACGCCGGTCGGCGCCGCGGTGGACCGCACCACGGCAAAGCGAGCTCTGATCGTGGCCGGTGCGCTGACGGTGACCGCCGGAACGTTGGCCATGCCGTTGTTTCCGCGCTTCTTCTCGATTTCGTTGCTGCAAGCG
Organism: Mycobacterium sp.; assembly: GCF_049281135.1. Classification (GTDB taxonomy): domain Bacteria; phylum Actinomycetota; class Actinomycetes; order Mycobacteriales; family Mycobacteriaceae; genus Mycobacterium. The sequence continues at coordinate 13,076 of NZ_JBAPRN010000792.1, forward strand.
CTGACCGGGGTCGCCGGCTCGGTGTTCGCTCCGGCTCTGGCCGCGATCACGCTGGGTCTCGTCGGCACGCGAGGCTTCTCCCAGCGGATCGGGCGCAACGAGTCGTTCAACCACGCCGGCAACGCGACCGCCGGTGCCATCACCGGCGGGCTGGCGTACTGCTTCGGCCCGGCGGTGGTGTTCTGGGTACTGGCAGTCATGGCAGCCCTCAGCGTTCTGGCGGCGGTGCGGATCCCGGGCGACGCGATCGACCATGACGTCGCTCGCGGCATGGACCACCTACCCGGTGGTGCTCACCCGTCGCCGTCCGGGATTGCTGCGCTGTTCCGCGACCGCAGATTGCTGATTTTCGCCGCGGCGATGGTCGCCTTTCATCTCGCCAACGCCGCGATGTTGCCCCTGGTCGGACAAGTCCTCGCACTGCAGAACAAGGACGTCGGCACCGCGTTGATGGCGACGTGCGTGGTGGCCGCCCAGGCCGTGATGGTGCCGGTGGCGTATCTGGCCGGCGCCAAGGCGGACAGCTGGGGACGAAAGCCGATCTTTCTGGTCGCATTCGCCTTCCTGACGGCACGCGGCTTCCTCTACACCTTGTCCGACAGCCCCTACTGGCTGGTCGGCGTCCAGGTTCTCGACGGCGTCGGAGCCGGGATCTTCGGCGCGCTGTTCCCGCTCGTCGTGCAGGACCTGACGCACGGGACCGGCCGCTTCAACGTCAGCCTGGGCGCGCTCACCACGATGTGGGGCGTCGGTGCGGCGCTGTCGAACATCATCGCGGGCTGGATCGTGGTCGCCGCCGGCTACGACGCGGCCTTCATATCGCTCGGAATTGTCGCCGCGGCGGGCCTGGCGCTGTACGCCACGGCCATGCCCGAGACCGGGCCCCACGCGGCCGCCAACGGCGGGTTAACCCAGGCCAGCGGCCTCCCCCGAACGGGGGAGACGTGAGGGTAGGTGGTCGCAGCAAATGTTACTCGAGCGTAACTATCGTTCTTAGACTTTGCGGGCGGGCAAAAGGTGACGAACGCCACATTTCGCCTTCTCGCGGATCGAAGACGCGTGTTTGACCTCGCGTTTTGGCGACTAAGCGGTAGCGTGAAGGTATAGACCGGTGTCCATGAATCCCTAAGAAAAGTGCAATAATCGGTACTGCCAGTGACATAAAAATCGGCCGAGGCTGCACTCGGGTGATTCACACCGGTTTCGACCACATGCCGGTGCGGTGAACAGCTATGGAAGGCGGCGACGTGGGTCCGAGCGAAAACGGAGCCAGGTCAGAATCTGATTCGGATTCGCATCGGCCCGATGCCAACCTGCCCGGACGGCAAAAGCTGGAAAAAGTCGTCATCCGTTTCGCCGGAGACTCCGGCGACGGCATGCAGCTCACCGGAGACCGGTTTACTTCCGAGGCAGCGCTTTTCGGTAACGACCTGGCCACTCAGCCGAGCTATCCGGCCGAGATTCGCGCACCGCAGGGCACGCTGCCCGGCGTCTCGTCGTTTCAGATCCAAATCGCCGACTACGACATTTTGACCGCCGGCGACCGGCCCGACGTGCTGGTGGCGATGAACCCGGCAGCGTTGAAGGCCAACATCATCGACCTTCCCATCGGTGGATTGGTGATCGCCAATTCCGACGAGTTCACCAAACGCAATCTGGCCAAGGTCGGTTACGAGGACAACCCGCTGGAAACGGGGGAGTTGTCTGACTACAAGGTCGAGGCGGTCCCGATGACCACGCTGACGCTGGGCGCTGTCGAAGTCATCGGCGCGTCGAAGAAGGACGGGCAACGCGCCAAGAACATGTTCGCGCTGGGCTTGTTGTCATGGATGTACGGGCGACCGATCGAAACCAGCGAGCAATTCATCAGGGAGAAGTTCGGCCGCAAACCCGATGTGGCCGAGGCCAATGTCCTTGCCCTCAAAGCTGGATGGAACTTCGGCGAGACCACCGAGGCTTTCGCGACTACCTACCAGATCGCACCGGCGAAACTGCCGGCGGGCGAGTACCGCCAGATATCGGGCAATACCGCATTGGCCTACGGACTCGTCGCGGCCGGACAACTTTCCGACCTTCAGGTAGTACTGGGCAGCTACCCGATCACGCCCGCGTCGGACATCCTGCACGAGCTGTCCAAGCACAAGAACTTCAACGTCCTGACGTTTCAGGCCGAGGACGAAATCAGCGGTATCTGCGCCGCGTTGGGCGCTTCCTACGGCGGTGCGATCGGTGTCACCAGCACCTCGGGTCCCGGCCTGTCGTTGAAGTCCGAAGCGCTGGGGCTCGCGGTGATGACCGAGCTGCCGCTGATCGTCGTCAACGTGCAACGCGGCGGGCCGTCCACCGGTCTCCCGACCAAGACCGAGCAGGCCGACCTGTTGCAGTCGCTCTACGGGCGCAACGGCGAATCGCCGGTGGCCGTGCTGGCGCCGCGATCACCGTCGGACTGCTTCGACGCCGCCCTGGAGGCAGTGCGCATCGCGGTGTCGTACCACACCCCGGTAATTCTGTTGTCGGACGGGGCAATCGCCAACGGCTCCGAGCCGTGGCGCATCCCGGATGTCGAATCGCTGGAACCCATCGAGCACACGTTCGCCAACCCCGACGAGCCGTTCATGCCCTATGCGCGTGACCCGGAAACGCTGGCTCGCCGGTTCGCCATCCCGGGCACTCCCGGACTCGAGCACCGCATCGGTGGGTTGGAATCCGCCAACGGCACCGGCGCAATTTCCTACGACCCGGCCAACCACGACCTGATGGTGCGGTTGCGGCAAGCCAAGATCGACGGAATCTCGGTTCCTGACCTGGAAGTCGACGACCCGACCGGGGATGCCGAGCTGCTGCTGATCGGATGGGGCAGCTCCTATGGACCGATCGGGGAAGCCTGCCGGCGGGCGCGGCGCAACGACATCAAGGTCGCCCACGCCCATCTGCGTCACCTGCGGCCCTTCCCGGCCAACCTGGGCGAGGTGCTGCGACGCTACCCGCAGGTGGTGTGCCCGGAGATGAATCTTGGTCAGCTGGCGCTGCTGCTGCGCGGCAAGTATCTGGTTGACGTGCAGTCGGTGACGAAGGTGCAGGGCGTCGCGTTCCTGGCCGACGAGGTGGGCCGGGTCATCCGCGCCGCGCTGGGCGGCACGCTGGCCGAAATCGAGCAAGACAAGACGATGGTCGCAAGACTCGCGGCCGCCACGGTTGGAGCGGGAGCTGACGCATGACTGATCTCATCGGCGCGGACCTAGGGCTGTCGGACATCCTGTCCAAGCACAGCCGCGTGCCTACCACCGACCAACCGCAGAAGGCCAAGGACTTCACCAGCGATCAGGAAGTCCGCTGGTGCCCCGGGTGCGGCGACTACGTCATCCTCAACACGATGCGAAACTTTCTGCCCGAGTTGGGATTACGTCGCGAGAACATCGTCTTCGTCAGCGGCATCGGTTGCTCGAGTCGATTCCCGTACTACTTGGAGACGTACGGCATGCACTCGATCCACGGCCGCGCGCCGGCGATCGCTACGGGTCTGGCGCTGGCCCGCGAGGACCTCTCGGTCTGGGTGGTCACCGGTGACGGGGACGCGTTGTCGATCGGTGGTAATCACCTGATCCACGCGCTTCGCCGCAACATCAACCTGACCATCCTGCTGTTCAACAACCGGATCTACGGCCTGACCAAAGGCCAGTACTCGCCGACCTCTGAGGTCGGCAAGGTCACCAAGTCGACCCCGATGGGTTCGCTGGACCAGCCGTTCAACCCGGTGTCGCTGGCGCTGGGCGCCGAGGCGAGTTTCGTTGGCCGCGCGTTGGATTCCGACCGCAAGGGTTTGTCCGAGGTGCTGCGCGCCGCCGCGGCGCATCGCGGGTCCGCGCTGGTCGAGATCCTGCAAGACTGCCCGATCTTCAACGATGGCTCGTTCGACGCGCTGCGTAAAGAAGGCGCCGAGGAGCGGCTGATCAGCGTTCATCACGGTGAGCCGATCGTGTTCGGTGCCAACGACGAGTACTGCGTGGTGCGGTCAGGCTTCGCGCTCGAAGTGGCCAAGACCGCCGACGTCCGCGTCGAGGAGATCGTGGTGCACGACGCACATGCGACCGATTCCGCTTACGCGTACGCTCTTTCACGACTGTCCCAGCAAAACCTGGAGCACACCGTGATGGGCATCTTCCGTCAGGTCAGCAGGCCCACCTACGACGATGCGGCGCGATCACAGATCCGCGCCGCGCGCGAGTCGAGCCCGTCCGACCGTGCAGCGTTGCAATCCTTGCTGCACGGCCGCGACACCTGGACCGTGAACTGAGATGGTGGCTGCGGGTAAGCCGGCTTCACTAGCCGGCGTGGTGTTGGCTGCCGGCGCATCGCCCTGGCAGGGTCGCGAGAAGGCCATGAAGCGGGTTCCTGGTTCCCCCGCGACGACGATGGTCGAGCACGCGGTCAGCGTCGTCGGCGAGCGGTGTCAACCGGTCTTCGTAGTGTCCTCGCCGGGCCAGTCGCTGCCGGAACTTCCGGCGCAGGTGGTCCGCGACGACGTGCGTGGGCATGGGCTGCTGTCCGCGATCAGCCGTGGGCTGCATGCGGCCGCCGAGACCGGCGCGACGTCGGCGTTTGTGTGCGCCGTTGACGCAGCGGTCCTCACCGCTGACGTGATCGACGCCGTCGCGGCTCGAGCGGCCGAGGTTGACGCCGACATCGTGTTGCCGTGGGACGGCAGCAACCACTATCTCGCCGCGGTCTATCGAACCGAATTGGCCGAGAAGATCGACGATCTCGTTGCGGCCGGTGAGCGGAATCTCCCCGCGTTGATCGATCGGGTCGATTCTCAACGGGTCGTGATATCTGATTCCCGTCCGTCTGTCGACGGCAAGCCGACGACCGGGCTGCGTAGCCTGCTGGGCATCGGACGCTGATTCACGCCGAGACGCCCTTTCCGGCTGTTTCGAATTTAACCTGAGAAAAATCGTTCGACCGAATTAATGTTTGATTGCGGCGTCTGTGTTTGTTTATTTTTGTTTGCTCACCATTGTTCAGTTTGATCGGGTGAAAATAATATGCACGCTGCTCTATTTATGTAGTGGATTTATGAACGGTTCTCGTATTGCATTGTGGCCGTTGACTTTCCGGACACGCGGCGGTGCCTCGGCGGCCGGCTCGCTCCCGACTACAAGCGTGCGGACGTCGATGCTCGATAAGCCGACCTACTGCCATGACTTGGAGGCGTCCGGTGTCTCGCTTCGGTCTAAATACGTTGCCGTACAGTAAGATTAGAGATCCAGGCATTCTGCAGGTGCATGCCGGCCGCGGCGAGCCAAAGGCCTCATTTCTCCGGCGGTCTGTGCCGAAACCAATTGTGCAACAGCAGATTTAGGGAATATCCGGCTGGCAATAGCGTCCTGGCAGTCCGAAATCGCTTGCGACACGCCCGGCTAACTTGTGATCTTGATTACTCATAGTTGAACGACGGGGCGGCCCGGGTTGTCCCATTCATTGGGTCTCATGCAGGCCAAGCGCGTGGCGCAGGTCACAATAATTGCGTGATTTGGCTCACTATCGGATTAGAACGCAGAAGAACTGACGCCGGCGACAAATCTATGTTTGACCTGGGTTGTCCATTAACTGGGTGACCGTAATCGAGCCGTTATCGGACAGAGACATCGGCGTGTCACGAGATGACGAATGCAATGTGTTCTCGTACCGTCCATTTCGGCCTGAAAAGGCAAGAAAAATCGAATTGACGGACCCGCGTGTGAGCGGGGGCTACGGAAGGCGACGACGCCCCCGTGCAGCCGCTGGGCATCTGCCCAGTTGGCGGCTTTCGGCCCCAGCTGTCGTGCCTGAACGAGACGGCGCGATTCGAAGTATGTAACCGCCTAAAAACCGGCACCCGCCCATATCGCTGGGCTTACTTCGGCGCGCGCACCCGCGAAAGGAACGATCTTGAAGAACGTCCGCCAGACGCTTCGCATGGCTGCGCTCACTGCGGTGCTTGCTTCGGCCCCGCTGACGCTGACCAACGCGATCGCCTCCGCCGATTTCGAGCGGGTGACCACGAACATGCCGTCCACGCCGTTCGCCCCGGCCGGCTTCGTGTCGGCACCGGATGCATCGCCGATAGACGACGCGCCCCCGGCTCCGGACG
>NZ_JBAPRN010000793.1:0-6825 GCF_049281135.1 Mycobacterium sp.
CGACGGCACGGCCCCGGTATGCCGGTGGTGTGGCCGTGCCGACGGCGCGCTGCGCTGCGGCCGCTGCGGGTCGGACACGGTGCGGGCCGTCGTCGTGGGTGCCCGGCGTACCGCCGAAGAACTGGGCCGCGCCTTTCCCGGTACGACGGTGATCACCTCGGCTGGCGAAGCGATGGTGTCCGAAGTCGACGATCGGCCAGCTTTGGTAGTGGCCACGCCCGGTGCTGAACCCCGCGCAACCGGCGGCTACGGGGCGGCCCTGCTGCTGGACAGCTGGGCGCTACTCGGGCGTCAGGATCTGCGCGCAGCCGAGGACACCCTGCGGCGGTGGATGGCCGCGGCGGCGTTGGTGCGGCCCCGCGGCAACAATGGGGTCGTGGTGGTCGTCGCCGAATCATCGGTTCCCACAGTGCAATCGCTGATCCGATGGGATCCGGTCGGCCATGCCGACGCCGAGTTGACCGCGCGCACCGAAGTCGCGTTACCGCCCAGTGTGCATATGGCCGCTCTCGACGGCCCCGCTGACGCGGTCACGGGGTTGCTCGAGGAGATCCGGCTGCCGGACGGTGCCGAGCTGCTCGGGCCGGTGCCGTTGCCGGTGGGCGCACGGAGACCGCCCGGGATCGCGGCCGACGTGCCGGTGAGCCGAATGCTGGTGCGGGTGCACCGCGAGCAGGGCCTGGCGTTGGCTGCCGAGCTGCGCCGCGGCGTCGCGGTGGTGAGCGCCCGGCAGGTCCACGAGCCGGTCCGGGTGCAGATCGACCCGCTGCAGATCGGCTAGGCGACTGCTCGCTACTCGGCCGCACCATGTGTGTCGGTGAGCGAAGTCCGGGTATTCCATGCGACGATGCGAAGACTGGCCGAGCGCCAACGACGCCCACCGGTCTTTCTTTCCCGTGTCGAGGGAGGTCAGATATGGCAACGATCGCAGACACCACACGAATCGGGCGCTGCCTTGTTTTTGTGCGCGATCACCTCAACCAGGCCCGCGCCGCCGGTGATGAGATCCGGGCCATGCAGTGGCACGCGGTGATGGATGAGTTCATCGACGCATGGCCTCGGTCGGCGTGATCATCGATCCCCTCCACTGCACCGAGATCGGCTGCGCCTGTCCCGGCACTCGCTGGTGGACCGGCTGGATCGGACCCCGTGAAATCCATGTCGTCCCCATCGACGATCTGCAGCCACATCGCGTGGAGGAATGCGGCTGCGACCCACAGATCACGTTGCATGTCGCCGGCGATGGATTCGCGTCGTGGCGGGTGATCCACGACAGCTTCGATCGCCGCGAACTCAGTGAGCAAGCGGGTTAGCTTTTGCGGTGCGACGTCAACCGTGCCGGGCTGCTTCTTGGACGAGCTGGAAGCGCGAGCTCAGACCCAGTTTGGTGTAGACGTGGGTGAGGTGGGTCTGCACGGTGCGAGGTGAGATGAAGAGTCTTGTGGCGATGTCGTTGTTGACCAGTCCTTCGCCGACCAGTCGCACGACGTCGAGCTCGGTCGGTGTGAGCGAGGCCCAGCCGCTGGTCGGTCGTTTGCGTTGGCCACGCCCGCGCCGCGCGTAGGCGATCGCCTCCTCAGTGGACAACGCTGCGCCCTCTGCCCACGCGGCGTCAAAGTCGTTCTCGTCCATGGCATTTCGTAGGGCCGCAATCGAGTCTTCGTAACCGGCGTCCCACACCTTGAAGCGAACCGCGCCGGTGTATTGCCTGATGGAATGAGCCGAACCGAAAAGACGGGCGGCTTCGCCGTGGCTACCCACATCGCCGGCCACGGCGGCGAGGCACTCCAACGTGTCGGAAACGAATAGGTACGCATTGGATCCCGCTGCACACGTCAGCGCGTCGTGCGCGTCGCGCTCAGCCTGATCCAGCTGGTCCTGGGCGAGTGCTACTCGCGCGCGGGTGGTCAACGCCCACGCCGAGTAGCAACCGGTCGCGATCATGACCGCCTGGTCGGCCGCGCAACGCGCTGCTTCAGGATTTCCGCTGGCCAGTTCGGCCTGCGCACCGAATGTGCGAAACAGCGCCGCAGAGGAGGGCGGGACATTCGCGGCGTGCTGGCAGGCCGCACCGGTTGCGCTCTGCGCGGTCGGAGTGTCTCCGGCGGCCAGCGCCGCCACGCCCAATGCCGTGTAGGCATTGCCAGCGGTAATGTCGCCAAACTCGGCGGCGCCCACGAGGGCATCGTGCGCCGCGGCCCGTGCCGCAACGGCTTCGCCTTGCAACGCGAGCGCCATACTTTCGCCGGCGAGGGCGTACTTCTGAAAGTTCGTGTAGTGACCCGCTTCCGCCACGCGGTACATCGTGCTGAAATGTGCTACCGCTGCGGCTGTATCGCCATGCGCCAGCTGCGCAAGTCCGAGGCAATAGTGGCACCGGATCAGTCCGGCGCGGTAACCGATCGCCTCGGCGAGGTCGCACCCCTCTTGTGCCGCCCCCTGCCTCGAGATCATGTCACCGGTCAAAACTGCCACCAGGGCCTCGACGCTGAGGACGTGGCTGAGCCTTAACGCATCGCCCAGTTCCCGCGCCAGGCTGATTGCCTCGGCGCGGTATCCCCGGGCAGCCTCGGAGTCGAGGGAGATCAACCCGCAGGCGGTCAGCGCGCGAGCCAGCAAGGGCGGGTTATCGCATTCGCGCGCAAGTGCAAGGGCCTCGTCGGCCTGATCCTTGATGTCCGCGTCCCACCCGATCATGGTGACCAGCAGGACCCGGTCGGCGAGCGCCCGCGCACGCACAGCCGGAGCGATTTCGTGGTGGGCGCCGTCGGCAAGGATCGTGTCGAACCACGCGACCCCCTCGGCAGGCCGTGGTTGCCAGAGCGGCGTCAACGACGACGCCAACGCCAACGCCAACGCAGCGTCACCCTTGTCGCGGCTCCACGCGAATGCGGCGCGTAAGTTGTCGATTTCGATTTCAGTCTTTTCGACCCGCAGCCCGTAGTCGCTGCCGGACGGCCCGTCGAGCAACGACGCCATCGATGTGTAGTGATCTCGGTGACGCGTCCGCAGGATGTCTGCTTCTCCTGACTCGCCGAGTTTTTCGGCCGCGTAGTGCCGCACCGTTTCGAGTAGCCGGTAGCGCGTTCGACCCGCGGTCTCGTCGGCTACCACCAGCGACTTGTCCACAAGCATGGTGAGCAGGTCCACCACCTGGTATCGCGGCATATCGTGACCGGCTACGGCGCAGGCGGCGTCGAGGTCGAAGCCGCCCAGGAAGGCGGCCAGTCGGCGGAACAACGTCCGTTCGTGCTCGCTGAGCAGGGCGTGTGACCAGTCCACGGAGGCACGCAGCGTTTGTTGGCGGCGGACCGCGGTGCGCGCGCCGCCGGTCAACAGCCGGAACCGGTCATGAAGGCTGTCGAGGATCTCGGTCACCGACAACGCGCGCACCCGTGCTGCGGCGAGCTCGATCGCGAGCGGCAATCCATCCAAGCGCCGGCAGATCTCGCTCAACACCGCCACATTGTTGTCGGTGACCATGAAATCGGCGCGAGCGTGGCGGGCCCGATCGACGAACAATTCGATCGCTTCATCTGCCAGCGACAGCGACGGCAGCCGCCAACTTGCCTCGCCGTCAACACCGATCGGCTCGCGGCTCGTCGCCAACAGCGTCAATCGCGGACAGGTTTTCAGCAGTGCCGCCGTTAAAGCGGCGCTGGCATCGAGCAGATGCTCGCAGTTGTCCAGGACGATGAGCAGGGGACGATCGGCGATGAAACGGGCCAGCGTATCCATCGTCGACCGACCGGGTTGGTCGGGCAGCCCGAATGCGCGGGCCGCTGTGCTGGGTATCAGGTGCGGGTCGGTGATGGGCGCGAGATCCACGTAACAAACCCCGTCGCTGAACTCTTCGGCGAGCTTTACCGCGAGCCGGGTCTTGCCTGCGCCGCCGGCGCCGGTCAATGTCACCAGACGGTTCTCTTTCAGGAGCTCCCGCAATTGGCTCAGCTCTGCTTGGCGCCCAACGAAACTCGTGATGGAAGCCGGAAGATGTTGGAAAACAGTCGCTTTCGAGACACGTAGTGGAGGAAAGTCGTTCACCAGGTCGGCGTGGCAGAGCTGGACAACCCGCTCCGGGCGCGTGACACCGCGCAACTCATGCGCGCCCAGAACGGTCAACCAGCTGTTGGCAGGGAGCCGGTCGGCCACCAGGTCCTCGGTGCTGCCGGACAGCAGGGTCTGGCCACCGTGTCCCAGGTCGCGAAGACGTGCCGCGCGGTTGATCGTCGGTCCGACGTAGTTGCCTTCGTCGCGTAATTGCACCTCACCGGTGTGCACGCCGATGCGCAATCGGATCGGCGCCAACAGGGCGCACTGTATTTCCAACGCCACTGCCACCGCATCCGAGGCGCGGGCGAACGCGGCGACGAAGCTGTCACCTTCGCCCTGTTCGACCGGGCGCACCCCGTCGTGGGCGGCGACGATTCCCGACACTATTTGATTGAGCCGAGCCAACGCGGTATTCATTTCGTCGGGCTGGGTCTCCCATAGCCGCGTGGAACCCTCGACGTCTGCCAGTAGCAGCGTCACGGTGCCGGTCGGCAACAGCCCACTCACGTCTGGCCCGCTCCAGTTCATCAAGGGCGTGGTGGCGCGCGGATTGATCTTGCTGATGTTAACGACGATGCAGGCCGATATACCGGAATCAACATCTTAAAACCGGAAGTTAATGCCGGTTAATCGAATATTTGCCCTCAGTGGTGGCGCTGTCGTTGTTGGCCCGCCCTTCGCTGACCAGTTGGACGATGCCGCGTTCGGTCGGCGCCAGTGAGCCCCAGCCGCTGGCGGGTCGTTTGCGTTGGCCGCGTCCTCGGCCCAGGCGGAGTCAAAGTCGCTATCGCCCATCGCGTCTCGCAGCCCCGCCACCGATGTCAGGTAGTCGGCGTCATAGATCTTGAAGCGGACTGCGCCGATGCGTTGCCGACTGCCGTCAGCCGCGCCGAACAGCCGGGCCGCTTCGTGGTGACTGCCCGCGCCGCCCGCCGGAGCGCCGTCGCATCCAGAATGTCGGATGGGTGCCGCTAGTTTGGTTGGCGGCGGCTTGGCTGGTCGGGCCCGCGCGGACCGAGCGGTCGGCTCGCGGTGACGTGAGCGCATTGTCTTCTATGGCTCGACGGCTCGTTCGTAATGGTGAGGGAGACACGATGCCAAGAGATGTCAAGATTCCACCCGCCAAAGTGGCCCGTATCGTCGAACGTTTTCGCCACCATCTCTATCGACTTCATCAACGGTCGGCCCCCGCGGCGGCAGCGATGTTCGAGATGGTTACCGGGGCATGGGTAGCGCAGGCCATCCAGGTGGCCGCCGAACTAGGCGTCGCCGACGTCCTCGGGGACGATCCACTGCCGTTGGATGATTTGGCAGACCGCGTCGGGGCGGACCCCGATGCCCTCAAGCGACTGATGCGGGCGTTGATCAGCCATGGCATATTCCGCCAGCGCCGCGACGGCCGCTATGACCTGACCGCGCTCGCTGAAACCCTGCGCTCGGACGCACAATTCTCGATGCGCGCCTATGCGCGCCTAATCGGTTCGCCTCAACACCGGGAACATTGGAGTTTGCTGGTTGAGTCGGTCAAGTCGGGCAAAGCGATCTTTCCACAGCTGCGTGGCAAGGACGCATTCGACTTTCTCAGGGATGAACCCGAGCTCGCAAAGCTCTTCAACGACGCCATGACCGCCGCCGATGCCTTGCCGGCGATCGCTATCGTTGCCGGTTACAGCTTCAGTCCGTACCGCACGATCGTCGATGTCGGCGGCGGGCGCGGGGGGCTGTTGTCCACCATCTTGGCGGCAACACCGACCGCGCAGGGGGTGCTCTACGACCTGCCTGAAGTTGTCGCGGAGGCGGCCGCACTGCTGCGGCAGCGGGGAGTTGAAAACCGGGTCCGCGTCGAGGGTGGGTCGTTCTTTGACAACGTTCCGTCCGGCGGCGACGCCTATGTCCTCAAAACCGTCATCCACGACTGGCCCGATGGGCAGGCCGTGGCGATCCTCCGTAAAGTTCGCGCAGCCGCCGGCGCCGATGCGACGCTGCTGCTGGTGGAGGCGGTGCTCCCCGAGCACGACCGCGACTTCGCGGGTAAGTGGGTGGATCTGGAGATGCTGCTGGAAGCGAATGGCCGCGAACGCGACGCCGAGGAATACCGAGACCTGCTCAGACAAGCCGGATTTCGGATGACCCGGATAGTGCAAACCGCCGCACCGTACAGCGTCATCGAAGCAGCACCTGTTTAAGGACACCAGCCGTCGTTTGAGGTGACGCGAGCCTCGGTGGTGGAATCATCGACGCCAATACGGCGAGCGGGCTGCGCTCCGGCGGGGCCGACGGATGTGGCGCGTCATCTCGTCAGTGGCGGTGGCGTCTAGTTAGACTGACGCAACCACGCCCGGACCCGAAGGGGGTCGTTTGCTGGAGGGCATCGCTCGGCTCGCCATCGGTGCACCGCGGCGTGTCATCGCGGGCGCGTTACTTCTCATGGTAGGAACCGCGATCTTCGGTATCCCGGTCGCCACAAGTCTGTCTGCCGGCGGCGTGCTTGACCCGATGTCGGAGTCGTCGCAGGCCGCGAAGCTACTGTCGGACAAGTTCGGTCAGGGCGACATGGCGATGATCATCAGCGTCACATCGGGCGGCGGCGTCGAGAGCCCCGCGGCCCGCGCGGTCGGCACCGACATCGTTCAGCGGCTGCAGAGCTCCCCGCACGTCGGCCAGGTGACGTCCGCATGGACCACCCCATCGGCATCGTCGTTAATCGGCAAAGATCACCGGACCGGGCTGGTCGTCGCCGGCATTTCCGGCAGCGACAACGAGGCGCAGAAG
>NZ_JBAPRN010000794.1:0-2040 GCF_049281135.1 Mycobacterium sp.
GGTCTCGACCGCGACCGGTCGCGGAGCCCGGGCCTCGGCGACGGGGGCCGGCGCGGCCCAGTGAGCCATCGGCCGGACCGGATCGGGGGCATGGTGGGGCACCAAGTGCTGACCCATCGCGAGCGACAGCGATGCGACGAATGTGACCGCTCCGGCGCCCAGCATCGTCAACGCTCCGGCGTACGAACGTTGTCCCGAGGCTTCGTGGTCCTCCCGCCAGCTGTTCATGGTCTCGAGCATCTCGGCGTCGGTGAATTCGGTGCTCTGAGCTGACGCGAGTGCGGCTCCGCGCGCCAGAGCCAAATCTGCACCCGGCTGAGTGATCACCGGGACCGGCATCGCCGCCTCGAGACGCGTTGACAGCGCGCCGAGTTCGGGTTCGGCGCCGACGATCACGATGCCGTGTGGCTGCCAGGAGCTGCGGTCGAACAGCGTGATCAACCAGTGGACCAGATGATCGGGCCCGCCGGGCAACTGCTTGATGGCCGTCTGCACCTCGTCCCCGTCGTTGTCGACCATCACAACGATGGTCGACTCGCCGTCCAGCACGCAGACGGCGGCTTGGTCGTAGCCGACGACCGGAGCGATTGCGCGGGCAAGCATTTCGCACGCTTCGTGGAAACGAATCGGGACGACGTTGTCGAAGCCGGCGTCGGTCAGCGACTCTAGAAGCAGAGCAGATTCCGCCGCCGCTTCATCGCTCCACGTGACGCCGACGACGTGCAGTCGTTGGTCGTAGCCCGCGGCTGCGGCCTGCGCGTCGAGCACGGCCGCGCTGGCCTGCTCCGATGTGTGGACCGCCTGGACTCCATTGGCGGGCGGCACGTCGAAGTCGTCGTGATCGAGTGTGGTTCCGTCGGCGTCACGGCCTTCCACCAGGACCCAGCCGACTGACGTCGATGTCAGCGACAGCCCAAGTACCGTATCCAAATCTGCACCTCAATCGCGGCCCAATGCCCGAGCGCCGCAGTCGGCGACCAGACGATTCAGAGCGCTGGCTCGCGAGCGGCGGAAGGACCGGGACAGCGTGGTCTCGTCGGTCTACCCCGGGTGACCCTACGCGGTCGGGGCGCCGAAACGCGACCGGGGATCGACGCTTGTGCAATCGCGTGGGGCCGAAAAATGTTGCCAGGAATCGCCGTTTGGCCCGTATTAAGCGGGGTACTCGCAGGTGACAGCGGTCGATGACGTGACAGACACGTTTGCGTCCTGATCGACATATGGACGACCGCACGGTAAGTTTTCCGATAGTGCGTGACGCCGTCGACAAGGGGCCTTTATATGGCATACGTAAGCGAGAAATTGGGTGGATGGCTGCGGCGACTGACTGTCGCCACGATCGCGGCCGCCGCACTACCGGGCCTGATCGGCCTCGTCGGCGAGGCGCCGACGGCGGGAGCGTTCTCCCGGCCCGGCCTTCCCGTTGAGTATCTGCAGGTGCCGTCGGCGTCGATGGGCCGCAGCATCAAGATCCAATTCCAGCCCGGTGGGACCAACGCGCCGGCCGTGTATTTGCTGGATGGCCTGCGCGCCCAGGACGACTACAACGGCTGGGACATCAACACCCCGGCGTTTGAGTGGTACTACCAGTCCGGGCTGGCGGTCGTCATGCCGGTCGGCGGGCAGTCCAGTTTCTACACCAACTGGTACAAACCGGCCTGCGGCAAGGCCGGCTGCTCGACCTACAACTGGGAAACCTTCCTGACCAGCGAGCTGCCCGGATACCTGTCCTCGCAGAAAAGCACCAAGGCGACCGGCAGCGCCGCGATCGGCATCTCCATGGCGGGCTCCTCGGCGATGAACCTGGCGATCTACCACCCCGAGCAGTTCATCTACGCCGGTTCGCTATCCGGCTACCTCAGCCCGTCCACCGGCCAGAGCTGGATTGGCCTCGCGATGGGTGATGCCGGCGGCTACAAAAAGGAAGACATGTGGGGACCCGACAGCGACCCGGCATGGATACGCAATGACCCCACAGTCAACGTGGGCCAACTCGTCGCCCACAACACCCGGCTCTGGGTGTACTGCGGCAACGGCACA
>NZ_JBAPRN010000795.1:0-3394 GCF_049281135.1 Mycobacterium sp.
CCCCGTGGGCCACCGACTTTCTGCTTGACACCACCCGCGCGGCGTACCTCCTGGTGCGCAATGGCATTCGAACCCGCTACCCCAACATCCGGTTCATCCTCAGTCATGGCGGCGGTTTTGTACCGTATGCCAGTCATCGGATGGCTCTGGCCATCACGGCTGACACCGGCCGTAGCTGGGCCGACGTCCTCGACGACTTCGCCAGCTTCTATTTCGACACCGCGCTGACGTCCAGCGCAGCCGCGTTGCCCACCCTGCTGGCTTTCGCCAAACCGGGCCACATCACCTTCGGATCGGATTGGCCGTTTGGCCCCGTCACCGTAGGAAAGCTGTTCGCGGCCGGGCTGGAGACCTATCCGGCGCTCGACGCCGCGACCCGCGATGCAATCGAGCGTACGAACGCTTTGGCGTTGTTCCCCCGACTTGGCGCTGCGCCGCAACCCATTTCGCAGTCAGTCGTGCAGCGGATTCGCCACACCGCCAGTCGCGGCGCCATTCGGGTCGTCGCTCGGCTGACAAATAGCACCTAACCGACGGTGCGGGCTCGCTACATCGACGACATCACCGGCGCGGGGGCACCGGACATCCACCAGCGTTATCTCCACGAATTGGTGTGCTGTGAGACGCACCTGCCCAAAAGCCTGGCGATATCGGGGCCGCCTCGGAGCGAAGCTGGGCTACGAGGCATCGGTTTCACATCGGGTCCGGCGCGTCCCACGGGACGGTGGCCGATACCCAATGGGTGATCTGCTCTTCCTGGTCGTTGTGGTGCAGATGCCGCGGCGGCTGGGCAAAGGTCTCGTAGGGCCGGCAGCGTACGACGACGCGGTCCTCCTGCTCAGCCATTGCCTCAACGAACGGGCGGGCTTCCTCACCGAGCGGTTCGCCGGACATTCGGCCGGCGACGGCCATCATGACGTCGACCACCAAGTCGCGATCCCGCTCCACGGTTGCATCCGCATACACCTGCAGATAGGCGAACGGCCAATGCTCATCGAGCACGCAGAGACTCACTTTGCCGTCGCGTGCAACGGCTTTAGCCTTGCCGCGCGGCGCCATGGTGGACACCAGCAATTCGTCGTCGTCGGTGGGGATGTAGTACACGATCGACATCGCCGGCCCGTCGTGTAACCGCCGGTAGCCGTACACGCAGGTGCGGTGGGTACGCACGAAAGCACGCCGCTCCGAAGGCAGCATGTCGCGGTCGGTGGGCACCGTGAAGGGCTCGGTTGCGAGTGGAAGCAGCATGGTGGACCGTCCTCGTTCGTTAATATTGGATACAGTGTTACCGTTATTGCACTGCCTGTCAAGAGCCGCCATACTTAGGCCCGTGACCTCCAGCCATCAACAGGAGAACCGTCGCTCCCCCGGCCGCCCCGCCATCCCGCTGGATCGCATTGTCACGACCGCGCTGCAAATCGTCGACGACGACGGAGCCGAGGCCTTGTCCATGCGAACGCTTGCGCAGGCCCTTAATTCCGGGACGGCGACGCTGTATCGGCACTTCGGTAGTCGAGCAGACTTGATCGCCCACGTCGTCGACCGGGTGTTCGGCGGCGTCGAGCTGGATGTCGCGCAACTGCGCACGATGGCTTGGCAGGAAGCGGGAAAAACGGCTGCCCGCGCCATGTTTGACGCGCTGCGCCGCCACCCCAACGTCGCGCCGCTGCTGGCTGAAGATGTACCGCTGGGACCGAACGCGATGGCCGCACGAGAAGGTTTGATCAGTATCCTGCTCGACAACGGATTCCCGCCCGAGCTCGCGGCACTGTCCTATGCGACGCTGGCCCGTTACATCTTGGGTTTTGCCATCCAGATCACCAGCACCCGCGGCGGCCGTGATGACGCGAGGCTAAACCAGGTTTTCCATGAGCTGGACCCACGCATGTTCCCCGCGACCATCAGCGTCGCGGATAGCCTCCCGGTGCCCTTGGACGATGAATTCGCTTTTGGACTTGAACTGATCATCGATGGGCTGACTCACGTACTTCAGCGCCAACCACCGGGACGAAAATCTAAGCGCCGCGGCGGCTAAGCGGCGATCGCGTTCAGCTGCTCACGAGTCTCGCTGTCGAGTGCGATGTCGGCGAGCTGTGGGCGCGTCTTGGCGACTCGCTGCGGCCCCGGCATCTCGATGCGATCACCACCGAGGTCGACGTGAAAGACGTGGTCGCGGTCCTCGACCAGGTGCGCGCGAGAGCGTTCTCCGGGCGTGCCGTGGTGCGCGTCGCCGACGGGTTCTGAGGGTCAGTAGGCTCATCTGGCATGCGCGCAGCACAGTTGACTCGACTTGATGGTCCGGACGCGGTCGAGGTTGGCGAGATCGACGAACCGACCGGCGACGGCGTGGTCGTCAACGTACACGCGGCGGGTGCGGCTTTCCCCGATGCGCTGCTCACCCGCGGCCTCTATCAGTACAAACCGGATCCGCCGTTTGTGCTCGGCGGCGAGATCGCCGGGGTGGTCCGATCGGCGCCCGACGGTGTCCATGTGCGTCCCGGCGACAGGGTTGTCGGCCTGACCATGCTCACCGGCGGCATGGCCGAAGTCGCGGTGGTGGCACCGGATCGTGTGTTCAAGCTGCCGGACAACGTGAGTTTCACGGCAGGCGCCGGGCTGCTGTTCAACGACCTGACCATGTACTTCGGGCTGATTGGCCGTGGCCGATTGCAATCCGGCGAGACGGTGCTGGTGCACGGGGCAGCCGGTGGGATCGGCACGTCCACGCTGCGGTTGGCGACGGCGCTCGGGGCGTCCCGCGTCATCGCGGTGGTCAGTACTCCGGACAAGGGCGAGGTCGCGAGGGCAGCCGGCGCGACGGACGTCGTGCTGGCCGACGGGTTCAAGGACACAGTAAAAGAATTGACGGATGGCCGCGGGGTCGACATGGTGGTCGACCCGGTCGGCGGCGACCGGTTCACCGACTCGCTGCGCTCGCTTACTCCCGGGGGGCGGCTGCTGGTGATCGGCTTCACCGGCGGTGACATACCCACCGTGAAAGTTAATCGGCTGCTACTGAACAACATTGACGTAGTCGGTGTCGGCTGGGGCGCCTGGGCCGGCACACACCCCGGTGCGCTGTCTGAGCAGTGGGCGGCAGTCGAGCAACTACTCGCCTCGGGTCGGCTGGCTCCCCCGGAGCCGGTGGTCTACCCGCTCGACGAGGCGGCCGCCGCGATCGCGTCGTTGGAGAATCGCACCGCCAAAGGCAAAGTCGTCCTACGCATACGGGACTAGCGTCCGCCGCTGGCCCGTGACTGGGTCGCTCGTCCCGCGACACGTAAACGTCAGCGAAGACACGCCGGGCGGATTCATACGGTCAGTGCAACATCCGTGATTTGAGGGGTTGCCATGCCGAGTGGATATCCGTTTTCGAGGGAAGTGCGGCGCGAGT
>NZ_JBAPRN010000796.1:0-1766 GCF_049281135.1 Mycobacterium sp.
CTCCTGCTCCGCCGGCCGCTGTTCCCGAACCCGCTCCTGCTCCGCCGGCCGCCGCGCCCGCGCCCGCTCCTGCGGCTGCCGCTCCGGGCTTCAGCCCGGAGGCCCCGCCCACACAGGACTTCATGTACCCGTCGATCAGCAACAACTGCGGGACCGATGGCGGCACCGTGATGGCGCCGGTGCTGTCGGTGGCCGGTCCCGCAAAGATCCCTGCGCCCGGCCCGAACGCCGGCCAGACGGCCTACGTGTTCACCGCGGTCGGCACGCCGGGACCCGCCGACGTGCAGAAGCTGCCGTTGAATGTGACCTGGGTGAACCTGACCACTGGCAAGTCGGGCAGCGCGACGCTCAAGCCGCAGCCCGACATCAACCCGCAGGGGCCGACTACGCTGACCGCTACCGTCGACACCGGTTCGGGCAGCATCATGTCGACGATCTTCGGGCAGGTCAGCACCAAGGACAAGCAGTGCCAGTTCATGCCCACCATCGGCTCGACGGTGGTGCCCTGATCGCGGTGTTGCCTTGATCTAGGCCCGGTGAATCCGCTGGCGCGCGCCCATTGTCGTGTGCGCGCCGGCGGATTTGTCGGCTAGTAGGCCATAAACAGGATCGCGTCCCGGTCGTACTCCAGACCGGGGTGCGCGCTGGCCAAGTGGGCCTGCGTCAGGTCGACTAATTCGTCCTCGTCTTTGCCGGTGATCGCCTCGCCGCACGGACAGTTCAGGTGTGTCTTCACGTTGCTGCCTTTCCGGTTGCCTTCTTGGCTGCCTTCATCTGCTTCTTGTATGAACGAACCTTGTCGAGCGAACCCGCATCGGCGATGTCGGCCACCGACACGTGCGTGCCGGCCTTGCCGAATTCGCCCGCGGCCGCCCGCCAACCCTTGGGAGTCACGGCGTACTGCTTGCCAAGCAGTGCCAGAAATATCTGCGCCTTCTGCTCGCCGAACCCCGGCAGACCCTTGAGCCGCCGCAACAACTCGGGTCCGTCGGGCTCACCAGCGGTCCACACCCCGGCCGCGTCGCCGTCGTATCGATCCACGATGATCTGCGCGAGCGTCTGTATCCGCTTGGCCATCGAGCCCGGAAAGCGGTGTATCGCAGGCTTTTCCGAGCACAGGTCGGCGAACTTGTCCGGGTCGTAGTCGGCGATCTCGGCCGCGTCGAAGCCACTCATCCGGTCCGCGATCCTTTTCGGCACCTGTCGACCGTGTGAGACACGTTGACGATCCAGACGCTCTGCGATCTTCAGGGGACCTCGAAAAGCAGTCTCGAAAGGAACCTGCTGATCCAAGACCATGCCGACGAGCAGCGCGAACGGGCTCTCCGCCAGGAGACGATCGGCCTCGTCGTCCTGCGCCAAGCAGAGCTTCACGGTCAAAGAACGTTCCTTTCACGGACCCAACGCATACAACCCAATCACAACAGGAGCAGCGAGCGACACCCCGATCACAACATCTTGTGTCCCATCGCCATGTCGGTGCCCAGTGGAAGAATTAGTCAAGTGAGAGAGGGAACAAGATGACCGACGCACAGATCCCACTTATTCGATGGCAAAGCATGCGTTTTGGAGCCTCTAATAGCCTTGCCACGATCTTGAGGAGCTGTCCGGTGAAGCTATTACTCGCCGGCATTCTGTCGGCCATGGCCTTGCTCATCGATGTCCCAGCGATTGCCCAGGCCGACCCTGATCAGTGCGACGTGTACCACCGAACGTGCTATCCGCAGTACTGCTACGGCACCGGCGGTTGGACGTCCCCATATTCC
>NZ_JBAPRN010000797.1:0-7244 GCF_049281135.1 Mycobacterium sp.
CCGCGACGCCGACCCTGTTGCAGCTCGGCTCGAAACCGTGCTCGTGCAACGTCGAGACTTTGAAGTCCAACACCCGGGGCTGATCGAGCTCGTAGACCGTTACCCTGTAGGGCCACGGCAGTCGCCAGGACCGCGCGTCGAGGCCGGCCGCCAGGATCACCGCCTGCTGGATGCCCGCGTTGGCAGCGTCGAGGAAGAACGTGTCGAAGAATTTGGTCCGCGAAGCGAAATAGCCGACCATCGACTTCATTCGCACCGGCAGCGCGGGTTCGGCCGCGACAACCTCGGCGGGCAGCTCCGGAGCGCCGAACCAGTCCCACTCACCCGCGCCGGCGGTGTCGAGGAAAACCCGCGCGAACGGATCGCTGATCAGCGGACGGTCGCTCTCGGTTTCGGCCGCGCGCGCCGCGGCCACACCCAGCGCCGTCGCGCCCACACTTTCGGTGATTTCCCAGCTGTCGTCATCGGTTCTCGCCACGGCCTGACCCTACGTGAGCCGGTGATACGGAAGAATCACGGTCACCATGACCGCCGCCCCCACCTCCCGCCGGCCGCACATCATCCGGCTTGCCGTGTTCGTGGCGTTCCTGGTGGTGCTGTTCTATCTGTTGGCCGTCAAGCACGTGGTGAATATCGAGGACGTGCGGCGCTGGGTCAATGCGACGGGACCGCTGGCGCCTTTCGCGTACATCGTGCTGTCGGCCGTTCTCGGCGCGATCTTCGTACCGGGCCCGATCCTGGCCGCGAGCAGCGGGCTGCTGTTCGGTCCGCTGCTGGGCGTGTTCGTGACGCTGGGTGCGACGGTGGGGACGGCGGTGGTGGCGGCCTTCCTCGGCCGTCGCGCCGGTCGCGAGAGCGCGCGAGCTCTGCTGGGCACCGATCGCGCTGATCGTCTCGACGCTTTGATCCAACGCCGCGGGTTGTGGGCGGTGGTCGGTCAGCGCTTCATCCCCGGACTGTCGGACGCGTTAGCCTCATATGCCTTTGGGGCTTTCGGAGTTCCGTTGTGGCAGATGGCTGTTGGCGCGTTCATCGGGTCGGTGCCGCGAGCATTCGTCTACACCGCGCTGGGAGCATCGATCGGAAACAAGTCGCCGGTGTTGGCGTACGCGGCGGTCGGCGTGTGGTGCGCGACGGCGGTGGTCGGAGCTTTCGCCGCGCGGCAGGGCTTCCGGAAGTGGCGCGGACACGGCGAGCCGGACGAGTCGACAGCCGGCGAGGATTCGGTGCCCGATGTGCCCGCCTCGTAGCGAATTTCAATTTAGAGGCGCAGTGCCTGGGCTGCCGCCGTAGCCACGTCACCTCGCAGCCTCGAGAGAGGTGGACTGCCTCGCACAAGGATCGAGTTCGCCAGCAGAATGACGTAGGTATCTGAGCCTGGGTCCAGCCAAAGCGAAGTGCCGGTAAAGCCGGTGGCGCCAAAGCTACCGATGGGGAAGATCAAGCCTCGCGGCTTGGAATAGTCCGTATCGATATCCCAGCCAAAGCCGAACAGCCACTGTCCCGCGATCGCCGGATAGTTGGGAGCCAGCAGCGGATCTGTTGGGTTTGGTGTCTTCGCAATGGCTTCTCGGGCAGCATCGTTCGCTGCTTCGACCTGTCCTGCCTTATGGCCGGGCTGCTGAGGAGTCGTCATCAACGCCAGAGTCGCTTGCTGCAGTGGAAACGTGCTGGGGCGGTTCGCAAGCCGATCGAGCAGGGCCTGCGCAAAGATGCTGACATCGTGCGCCGTCGAGAACACACCGGCGTCCCCGCTTACTCCCCCCATGCGGCGCGCCGTCGGGTCATGCACGGTGCCTCGAAGAAGGTAACCAAAATCGGGATTCTTGCCCGGGTCGGCTCTGCTTTCCTCATCAATGGCCGTTGGCGCGACGCGCGGCAACAGACTGGTGCTCCAGGTACCGGCAGGACAGGCGACCAACTCATGTGGTCCACGAGCCCAGCCAATCGCGGCTCCTCTGAGCGTGTGGGGGCCACATGCCTTGGCGGGAGGAAGGTAGCGGGTTTCTTCCATGCCAAGCGGCGCAGAGACATTCTGCTGCACGTAAACGTCTTCGGGCTCGCCGGTGAGTTGTTCGATCAGCGCGCCAAGCAGGATGTAGTTGATGTCGGAGTAGCGGAAATCCTCACCGGGACCGGACTGCAACGGCGCGGTGAGCGCACGATGGACGCCTTCTGTTTTGTCGGCTGCGGCCAGGCCCCACGGATCGCCGAGACTTACGTCCATCCCTTCGCCTGAAGTATGGGTAAGCAGCATGCGAACGGTGACTTGTGCACGCTGTGGATCGTTCGCCGAATTGAAGTCAGGCAAATACGTCTGCACAGGATCATCGAAGGCAACCTTGCCGTGTTCGTACAGCTGCATGACGGCAGTCGCCGTTGCCAGGGGTTTCGTCAGCGACGCGATGTCGAAGATCGTGTCTTCGGTCATCGGCTCGGCAGGTGCGGGCGATCCGTCCAACCCGGGCTCGCCGGCAAGCGTGCGCGTGCCATACGCCTCGTGGAAGACGGCCCTGCCGCCATGTCCGATCACAACCACACCGCCGGGCAGCTTCTCGGCCGCGATCGCGTCGTTCATCAGCGTGGAGATCGGTGCGAATTCGGTTGCGGCGGGCTGTATTCCCTTGTGGCTCACTGTATACCTGGCCGAGGCCGCCGCCACGAGCATCAGCACGGCGATTCCAACAGCGATGGTTGTCCGCACGGCGCCGGCTTCAGGTAGCAGAGCTGGGTGCGGGCGGATCCGGAATCGGCGCGAGTGAGTTGCCTTCCGGGATCGACGAACAGTTCTGCGGAGCCGGCAGGCCGGCGAAACGCTGTTTGATCCAAGCGGTCGAGTTGTGCAACCAGATGGGGACGCTCCAGATGTGACTGAGCGCGGCGTACTCCTCGTAGTAGACGGTTACGCCCTTCGCGCAGTAGTCGCGCGCGAGCGTGCGCACATCGCCGGCAATCATGACTCCGTCGCCGGCGCCGATGTCCTTCTTGTTTCCCGGGGTGCCCTCGAGCTCGCCGTTGGCACCCTGACCGATGAACAGTGGGATTGTCGGCGTACCGCCAGTACCCATGATCAGCTTGTTGGCGCAGCGGACGTAGAGCGGCAGGTCCTCCGGAGTCGGGTAATCGGGACTGACCAGATCCCGCCACTTCAGACCGGGGTACTGACCCAGCACGTTGATGATCGACGCGGTCTGCATTTGGTGAAAAACTCTCGCGCCGTTGGGGCTCAGGTATTGCGCCAGCTCGGTCTCGATCTCGAATCCGCGCGCGATCCCGACGAGCGCCATCGCCATGACGCCGGCCCAGAACCCGGTCCCCTCGACGTAGTGCAGATTGTGCGCCGGGTCGACCAGCACGCCACCGATGGCCGCACCGATCAGGTGCTCGTTGGCGTCGGGTGCGTAGGCGGGGGCCAGCTCGGCGGCCCACTCGGTGGCGATGGCACCGCCGGAATATCCTAGCATCGCGACCTTCGCGTTGTTCGGGACGGTCGACGAGTTGATCGCGGCGCGAATCGAATCGAGCGTGTTCATTCCATACTCGGGCCCCGCCGCGAAGTCGGCCCGCTGTCCCTCGGTGTCGGGAACAATAACCGTGTATCCGTGGGCGATGAACGGGCCGAAGACCGCCGCTTCAACGTCGGGGATGACGCCGCCGAGCCTCAGTCCACCCCAAATCGCATAGGACGGCTCGTCGTTGCGGTTGAGCGAGTCGTAGGCGGACTGATACGAGATCACCCTGGTCGCGTCGAACTGGAACGGAGGCTTGATGATCGAGGTGACATTGACGGTCGGCTTGCCGGTCTGGCTGGTCGACCGGTAGAGCAGCTGGGTGGTCTCGAGCAACGTCGGGAAGCCAAACAGGTGGTAATGAAAGCGGCGAGTGTTCAACACCTTTCCCGGTGCGATGCTATCCAGCGGCGTGGAGCCGGTGTAGGAGTAGAACGGATCATCGTGCGGCTGCAGCGATGCCACGGCAATGCCGGGTACGCCACTGCGGCCCGGATACGAACCCGGTTGCGGTGGTGTGGTCATATCTTCCCCCTAGCGGTCGGCACAATATTGCGGCGCCACCGCGCCATGCGGCTCGTCGGCACCTGAATCGCCGCCATGACAGCGCTCATCGGAGACGCCACCGATTTCGGCGGTGTCTTCGGCTTGGCCACCGGCGGGCTGTCGCCTTCCCACCACGTCGGCTGCAACAACGCCGTCGTCACCGGGATCGCGCGATCGACGCTGTTGTGCCCCCACCGGCTCGCACGATCGATGGACACAGCGGACGGCGCCAGATTCACCGGCGACAATGTCGGCCCGAATCGGACGAGATGGTCGGCGTACGGCAGGTTGCGTACCATCTGCAGCTGAATTGCCTGGGTGATCGGCACCAACCAGAGGTTGCGCGGATCCCATTGCGGGTGAAAGCAATCGAACGCCAGATAGCAGGCATTACGCGTGCCGAGCCTGCCGTCGCGGACCCGTTTCCATGCCAGCTCGATCGGGACGTTGCTGGCCGTACCGCCGTCGACGAGGGCAGCGATGTCTTCCTGTTCGAAGAGGTCGTCGAGGAGCGGGACCATCCGAGGGTCCGTCGTTTCATGATGCAGCACACCGGGAATCGCCGCCGAGAACGACGCGGCATCGACGACGTCGAAGTCGCGGGCCGAAACGTCGGCACCGATGACAATGGGCTTGACGACCCGTAAGTCGATGAAGGCGGCCACTTGCCACATCCGGGTGCCGACGACCGGGCCGATGCCGATCGGGCGAAACGGCACCGACCGCATCTGCAGTGCGGCCAATGCGGGACGGCGGAACCGCGACGGCAACGACGTGTACGGCTGCCTGCGCACGCCGCCGACCACGATATCGAACGGAATCGCCAAGTCCGACATGCACATTCGCTGTCCGTCTTCGCGGCTGAGCATGGCGTGGGCGAACTGGTCGAAGCGCAACGCGAACATGCCGGCCAGGCCGTGGCGGCGGCGCAGCCGTTCGGGCCCCAGGATGGCGCGGTAGGACACGGTTTTCGCCCAGGCGACGTACTCCTCGATCGGCACCGGCAACTCGCGGCTGACCAGGCTGCCCAGAATCGACCCGATCGACGCACCCATCATGTAGTCGGGCACCTGGCCGGCCTCCAGCAGCCGCTGCATGCCGCCGATGTAGACGAAACCCGCACCACCGCCGCCGCCGAGCACCGTGACCAGCTTCTTGTACCCGATTTCGGCGTCTAATTCATCTGCGCTGAAGTCGTTTCCGTGCCGTTCGATGAGCACGTGCCGTTGGTCGTCCTGGTCGGCGGCCAGACCTCCCAACGCGTCCCGTGCTGTTTGCAGCGCCGTGATTGGGTCCGGTTCCTCGCGCAGCGGTCCGTAGAGCGTATCGGCGACCCGGGATCGCCACGGCGCGATTTCGGCACCGACCGAGACGTCGCCGCGCCCGCGGCTGCCGCCCGGGCCCGCCGCACCCGGTTCGAAGTCGGCGAGCCTGGCGAAGTTGAGGATGTAGCGCAGCTTGCGCAGCTCCTCGGCGCTCAACACCTCGGGCTCGGCGAGTTGATGGCGGATCAGCCGGTTCTCCATCCGCTGCAACAGCAGGGCCGGCTCGGCCGACGGCAGATCATTGGCGTCGACGGATTCGGCCGCCTCGTCTTCGATCTCCTCGAGAAGTTCGAGCCCGGCGTCGCGGCGGCCCAGGCGGCTGAGCAGCGCGTCGGCGAGCGGGATCTGCATGAGGATCAACCTACTCAGGCTGCCGAGACAGTCCGTGCCGTGTCGGGCGCTTCACCAGTACCTTTGAGGCATGCTCGTTCGGGTTGCCGCGCTCCTGGGTGTGCTGCTGGTGCTGTCGGGGTGTTCTGGTGGACACGCATCGGTGCCGGACGGCACCAGTGTGCACACCATCGCGTTCGGCGGGTTGGACCGCACCTACCGGCTGCACAAACCGCCCGGGCTGACGGCGGCGGCCCCGCTGGTGGTCATGCTGCACGGGGCGACCGGCACCGGCCAGCAAGCCGAAAACTCCTATGGCTGGGATCAATTGGCCGATTCGGCGAAGTTCGTCGTCGCTTATCCCGACGGTATCGGGCGGAGCTGGAACGGGCACGGCTGCTGCGCCAAGGCCATGCGGGACAATATCGACGACGTCGGCTTCATCACCGCGATGGTCGGGCAGATCAGCGCCGACCAGCCGATCGACAAGTCGCGCGTTTATGCCGCCGGGATCAGCAACGGCGGCATCATGAGCTACGCGCTGGCCTGCAACACGAGCATCTTCGCGGCCATCGGTCCGGACTCCGCGACCATGCTCGATCCCTGCCCCGCGCCGCACCCGACGTCGGTGATCCACATCCACGGCACCGCCGACAAGCTGGTGCCCTATCACGGTGGGAACGCCGCGAGCGCCGTCAACGGGCCACCGGTCCCTGACGTCAACGCGTTCTGGCTCAAGGCCGATCAGTGCGGCGCAGCAAATGTCACGACCAACCCACCGCTCACCACATCGACCGCCGCCTGCGCCGACAAGCGCAGCGTCGAACTGATCACCATCGACGGCGGCAAACACCAGTGGCCCGGCGGCACAACATTTCTGGAGAAGCGCGACCCCACGTCGGACGCGCTGAACGCCACCCAGACCATCTGGCAGTTCTTCGCGGCGCACCCCGCATGAGGTCGGGGCGCCGCTGTGCTCAACGGCATCCCGTCGATATCGCTCCCGCGGGCTGACGGGCTTCACGCCGTTCGGATCAGCAGGCCGGTGGGCGGGCCGGCAGGCGCCGGGAGCGCGAGCGGCGCATCACCGGGAGAGATGCGTCCGAGCACGCGCGGTCCGGTGAGCAGCGGCACCTGGTACCAGGCGAGGAAGCCGATCAGCGCCATCAAGTAGGCCTCCTTGGCCTGCGCGGGCAGGCCGTGCTCGTCGCTGATCGTGATCGGGAGGCGGCGCTCGAGCGCGGCGAGCAGCATCGGGTTGCGGACGCCACCTCCGGACGCAACGACCTCGGCGGGCCCGTACGGCGCGAGCGCGTCGGCGACGGTGATCGCGGTTAGCTCCGTTAGCGTTGCCAGCAGATCCTCGGGCCCGAGATTGGGCAAGTCGCCCAGCCGGAAGTGTTCGCGGCCAGTCGATTTCGGCGGCGCGAGCGCATAGTAGGGATCGTCGAGCAGACGTTGCAGGAGCGCTGCATCCGGCGTGCCGCGGGCAGCGAGCCGACCCCCCTCGTCGCTTGGCCGCTCGGTCGTGCGG
>NZ_JBAPRN010000798.1:0-19733 GCF_049281135.1 Mycobacterium sp.
CTGCTGACCCGCAGCTCGGTTGACAAGGCGGCGTTGCGTGATGAGGTGGAGCGGCGCAAGCGCACCGCCGAGCTGAACCTGGACTTCATCCAGTGCTTCAACGACGGCGAAAGCGTGGTGATCGAAGCCGAAGCCGACGGCGAGACCGCCGACGGCCTCCGCTACCACAGCCCCGCGGTCTTCATCTTCGAGACCCGCGACGGGCTCATCGCATCGTTGCGCGAATACAGCGACACCCAGCTGACCTCGCACGTATTCGGCCCAGCGAACCGTTAAGCCGTTTCGACGCTGACCTCCGCCTTGTCGGGATAGAACGCCACGTGGCCGGCGATCTCCGCAACCGCCGGATACGGCTCCTCGTACGTCCAGATCACGTCTTCGACCGTGCCCGCAGCGGTGGTCACGCTGTAATAGCCGGCCTCCCCCTTGTACGGGCAGTAGGTGCTGGTGTCGGTGCGGGTGAATCGGTCCTGCACCACATCCTTGAACGGGATGTATTGCACGGCAGGGTAAGTGGACTCTTGAAGCTGTAGGGCCTCGGCGGTGTCAGCGACCACTTCGCCGTTGACGCGAACCACGACCCGTGTTCCGGTGGGGTTGATCGTGATCGGGTGCTCGGCGGTGGGTTCCAGGACGGGCCGACTGGTCATGATGACGTCTCCTCACGTGCGACTAGCAGGTTCAACACCACTCGGCGCGCAAGATTCCCGTTGGGGGCTTTTGATTCAGCCGGCCGGCGCGAGCATGTCCTTCCATCCGGAGTCTCCGGTGTGGCGCGAGTCCTCGAGTAAGTACTTCGCGCCGTCGGGTCCCACCACTTCGCCGCTGGATGGAAGGTAGATCGCGGCTGGGCCGGCCGGCGTGTAGGTACACGGGTTGGGCTGTTGACCATTGCACCGCACGGTGCCCGATCCGGGCCGCTGCAGCGGGTCGTTGACCGGCGCGGCCGGCGGGGGCAGCCGATCGGCCGGTATCGGGTTGAGGCCGTTGTTGACCGAGGGCGCCGGTATCACCTTTCCGGGGTCGACCGGCTGGTCGCAGCGAGCGCCCGGCGCCGGACAGTTGCGAACCTGGTTCGGATCGCCGTACCACGGGTTGGTGCCCAGCGGAACGTACGGCTTGTTGTCGCGGCATTCCCGTGGGGTCGCCCTGCGCTTGCCGGGGACGTCGACGCAGGGGTAGTTGCGGGCCCCGCGCACATCGTTGGCCGGAGTGTCCTGTGGGATCTTGCAGTACGTCCCTTCCGGCAACGGTGCCGTGCTGACGTCCGCGGGTGAGCGCCACTCCGAAGCCGGCAGGAATCCGGTCAGGCACGGCGGTGGATTGTTCAGCGACAGGTTGAGATTCATCAGCACCGCTCCGGGAGCGGATGCGATCAAAGTCTGTGCGACCGAACCGATCTCGGGCAGGAACACCAGCAACTGCTCAAGGCCTTTGTTGTAACGCTTGAGCATGTCGGCAACGACTTCCAGGTTCGCCAGCGTTTGCGGCAGCGACTCGCGGACGCCGTTGAAGACGTCGTTGACCTGATCCGCGGTCGGCGCGGCTTTCGAGAGGATGCTTTGTACGTGCGGATCGGTTTGCGCCGTCTGAGCGGTGAGCACCTTGAGGTTGTGCGACCACTGCGCAATCGAGTCGCCGGAGTCGACCTGGCTGTCCAGGATCGGTGCCGCGTTGGCGATGATGTCGTCGACGTCGGACATGTTCGCTTCGAAGTCGCCGACGATGGACTGCGTCGAGTCGACGAGGCGTTGCAGGGATGGCCCCAATCCGCCTACCGCCAAAGCCGTTTCGTCGAGTAACGATGCGATCTTCTTCTTGGGCAAGACGGACAGACCACGGTTGGCCGCGTCGAGGGCCGGGCCTATCTCGCTGGGCACGGTGCCCTTGGTAATCGTCTGTCCGGGCGAGAAGAACTCGCCCGGGACCCCGGTGGACACCAGATCCAGATACTGCTCACCGATCGCCGACACCGAGTGCACATTGGCTGAAGCGTCGACGGGGATCTTGTACCGGCTGTCGATGCTGAGAGTGGCCCTGACACCGTGTGCAGTCGGCTCGACCTTAATGACCCGGCCGATCTGGATTCCCCGATACGTCACGTTGGATGTGCGATACAGACCGCCCGACGCCGGCAACTCCGCGACCA
The DNA here is from genome assembly GCF_049281135.1 of Mycobacterium sp. Taxonomy (GTDB): domain Bacteria; phylum Actinomycetota; class Actinomycetes; order Mycobacteriales; family Mycobacteriaceae; genus Mycobacterium. Next base: position 2,150 of record NZ_JBAPRN010000798.1, read on the forward strand.
GTCGGTACTGACCGACACCGAGCTGGCTGGGGATCCGAAGGTAGTACCAGCCCAGTGCTACCAGAGCGGCTAATGTCAAGGCGGCGAACACAATCAACTGATTGCGAATGAAGCGGGTCAGCATGGGCTACTCGCCTCGCTCCGCCGGCGCATCGGCCGGGTTGGGCGAGTACCGGATGTCCGGAACCATCGTCGACGGGTCGCGGCCCCAGGACTGCTCGAGGGCACGCAAGGCTCCGGAGAAACCGGTGCCGGTGAAGATCGCGTTGTCGACGGCGCTCAGCGTCAAGTCCAGAGCTCCGGAGACGTTGATGTAATCGCCGCGAACGATCTTCGGCACGCTGTCGACGGCGAACGGCGGTGATAACAGCAGCATCAGGGCGTCGACCAGATAGGGGGCCGAACGGCCGAGTTGCTTGAGCGGCCGCTGCAGATCCTGCAGGTCTTCATGCAGATCGCCGCGCGCGGCCGACAGCGTCTGGCCGGTGACGTTGCTGATCCGCCCCACCGCTTCGACCGTGTTGGCGAACAGGTCGCGTTGCTGAGCGAAATGATCGACCAACGGCGGGAATTCGGTGAGCACCCGATCGAGGGTGTCGGTTCTGGTGCCCGCGTATGACAGCAGGCGGTCGGTGGAGTCGATGGCGTGCACAATGTCGTCGCGCTGCGCGTTCAGCTCAACCGCGAAGGTGTCCAGCTTGCCGAGGAAATCCCGGATCTGGTGGGCACGCCCGGTCAGTATCTTGTAGACCTCGTTCTGGATGACCTCGAGGTTTGGAATGCCGCCGCCGCGCAGCACCATAGCCAGGCTGGCGAGCGTCTGCTCGGTGGAGGGATAAGCCGACGAACTACTCAGCTGGATGGTGTCGCCGGACTTGAGCCGCTGTGGCGACGGATCGGGCGGTGCGGCCAATTCGATGTGCTGAGAACCCAACAAGCTGGTCTGGCCGATCTTGGCGGTGGCATTCTTCGGAAGCTTGACGCCCTTGTCCAGGTCCACGGTCAGCGTGGCGACCCAGTTCTTCAGGTCGATCGAACGGACCGTGCCGACGAAGACGTCGGCCACCAGAACTCGGCTGTTGCCGTTCAGCGCCATGGTGTTTGGCATCTGAACGAAGATCTTGTAAGAGCCTGGGCCGCTGCCGGGCCCACCGGGCAACGGGACGTTGGCGATGCCGCGCCAGTTCCCACAGGAGGTCAGCACCACCGTGGCGGTGAGCAAGGCCAACGCCCGCCAGGCCCTGCGGCTCATCAGCCGCGCAACCCTCACCGGCTGTCTGCTCGGCTTGCTCCTCGCGCGTATCGCGCTCGTTGCGCGCCTCACTGGCCCGGCCCCGGCCGAGCCTCAGCTGCACCGAGCGGAAGGTCAGGCGGCGGTGGCGCCGCCGTCGGTGACGGCAAGGGCTGCGGATACCACGGCGGTGGCAGTGGGTTGTTCTCGTCGTAGGCGTTGGGCGGCCCGGTCATGTTGCGGGCCGGTGGCGGCGGCGGGATGTCCGGCCCACCCATCAGCTCCGCCAACGACGCCGGTGTCAACAGGTTCGCCGTTGCCGGCTGAACCTTCGTTCCCTGCATGCCGGGCGCGACGATCCAGCCGGGCTCCGAATTGCGATGGGACCACTGGGTATCCGGCGAGAAGATACCGGGGACGGTGGTGTCCTTGAAACCGGGTGGCGGCTGCAAACGCGGCTCGGAGTACGCGATGTTCTTCGGCAATGTGTCGGCACTGCTGAACAGGTTTATGCCATACGGGAAGTAGTTGAACTTGATCGCATCCAGCACGGGCGCCAGGTATTGCGCACACAGTTCCGCCGAGTCCTGATAGCCCAGCCGGCTACCGGCCTGAATGACACTGCAAATGAACTCCATTGGGTTGGCGAAATTGGTGAACGCGGCCACGCCGCTCAGGCTGCCGTGAGCGGGCTCATAGATCGCCAGCACGTTGGCGGCCATGTTCGGCAGGATGTGCAGCGCGGTCTCCAGGCCGTCGCGCGGCGTCGGCTGCATGATCGCGGTGGTGACCTCACCGAGGTTGTTGACATCATGGGTCAACGCGTCGCGGTTCTCGGTCAGGAATTTCTGGGCGGTGGACAGCAGGCTGTCGGTTTGCTCAATTGCGTTGGCGGCGGACTGATCCGAGCTGGTGAGGTTGCCGGTCAACTGGGCCAGGTCCTTGTTCAGCGCGACGAACTGCTGATCGTCCTGATGTAGAGCGTTGACGAACATCGCCAAGCTGCGCAGCACCGAGAAGAAGTCACCGCGACCTTCGTCCAGCGTGCTCAGCGCGTTCGACAGGCTGTTCAGCGTGCTGTTGATCTGTTGACCCTTGCCGGCCAAGCCGTCGGCGAAGGAATCGATCACGTCGCCGAAGGGCCCCTTGGGCTGCTCTTTGGTCGGACCGAGTTGGCCGATGATGTGAGTGATGCTGTTACGCAAATCATCCCACTCGACCGGCACTTGGGTGCGCTCGATCGGGATCACCGCGTTGTCGGCCAGCTGCGGGCCGCCCTTGTAAGGCGGCTCCAGTTGAATGCTGCGCGAGGCCACCAGCGTCGGGTTGAGCACCACTGCCGACGCATCGGCCGGCACCTTGTACTTGTTCCGGTAGTGGAACGTCACCCTCATCTGGTCACCGGCGGGTTCGATCTTGTCGATTGCACCGACGCGGATACCCATGATCTGGACCTTGTCGCCCGCGTACAGGGCGTTGGCCGCCGGGAAGTAGGCGACCACCTTGTTGTAGGTCAACTTGTCGTAAAGCTGCCAACCCACCAGCGCGGCAACGAGACCGAGCACCACGACGAACGACCCGATGATCATCGCCGCCTTGGACAACTGCGGCAGCCGCAGTTTGCGGATGTCGAAGATCGTGCTCATTGGCTACTACCCCCCGTCCCCGCCGGGCGTGACGAATGGAGCCGGTAACTGCGGACCCGGGCCCGGAGGTGCGGGCGGTCCGGGTGGCAAAGCGGGCGCGATAGTCGACGGCGGTGCAGGCGGTCCGGCCGGCAGCAGGCTTTCCCGTCGGGCCCCCGGAGGTGCGTTCGGCAGCGGCACCGGGGTGCCCGGCATACTCGGCGCCGGCGCCCCCGGCAGGCCGGCGTCCGGAATACCCGGCGCCGGTGGCAGACCGTGTGGGTTGGGCGGCGACGAGGGCACATCGGGCAGCGCCGGATACGGTCCGTTGGGCCCGAACGGACCCTGTCCTTGATCGACGCCCGCGCACGGCAGCGGGTTGCCCGGCCGCGGAGACATCTCCGGCGGCGGCGCATACGAGCACGGTGAGCCCGGCGCCACAGCCGGTCCTGGGTGATCCGGCGTGCCCTCCAGTACCGGGGGTGCCGGTGGCGGGGCGCCGTTGGAGAAGCGTGTTCCGTTCGGGTCAGGCCACTTGAAGGCGGGCAATCCCGCACTGCGCCAGAAGTTCTCCGGGTCGATGCCGCGCTTCTTGAACGCCGCATCCACCCAGGGTTGCAGGATCTGGTACGGCAGCAAGTTACCGATCATCACCTTGAAATACGGCCCGGAGCCGACTGCCTCACTCAGCGCCGCAGTGTAGTTGCGCAGCGTATTCAGCACCGAGACAAGGTCGTTCTTGTGTTCGACCAGAACATCGGTGACGCTGTGCAACTGGTCGAGCAGATGGTGCAGATTCGGGTTGTCGTGGATCAACCCCTGCACCTGCGTGGAGAACGCCGACACGTTGGCCAGCAGCGCCGCAATGGCCTTGCCACGTTCGTTGAACGCGCCAAGCAGCGACTGAGTGTTTCGCAGCAGTGCGTTGATCTGCTTACTGCGATCACCGAGCACGCTGGCCACTTTTCGGGCCTCGGTCAGCAGGTGTTTGAGCTCATCGTCGCGTTTGCCGATGATGTCGGAGAACTTCGCCACCCCGTCGAGCGCGGCGCTCAAGTGTGGGTAGGTCTGGTTGATGGTGTGCGACAGCACATTCAGCGACTGTTTGACGGTGTCAATGTTCCAGCCGGCGGCGGCCTTGGTTACGTCGAAGAACGCGTCGTAGACCTGGTAGGGAGTCGTACTTTGGCCCAGGGGTAGCACATCATTCGGTCGCATCCGCTTGGCGCCGCGCGGTTCGATCTCGAGCACCTTCTTGCCCAGCAGCGTATCGGTGCGGATCGCCACCCGGCTCTCGGTGCCAATCGTGTGCGTTCCGGTGGTGAATTTCATGACGACGTGACCGCCGTCGATCGAAAGGTCCTGCACCGTGCCGACATCCATGCCGACGATACGGACTTTGTCGCCTTTGCTCATTCCACCGGAGTCGCTGAACTGTGCGTAGTAGCTCGGGGTTGCGAACAACACTGGCAGGCTGCTGAAGCTTTGTCCCACCCCGACAACGAGGGTGACCAGCGCGATGGCCAGTACCCCGACACGAACCCGGTTGGCGGGCTGCAGAGTTCTCATTTCAGCGTGCACCTACCCGACGGCTGTTGGAAGAGCTTGACCGATCGAACAGGTCCGCCCGGCTGCAGTCCGTTGACCTTGAGCGACAGGTCGCACAGGTAGAAGTTGAAGAAGTCGCCGTAAATCCCGCTGGCGCGGCCGATGATATTGAATGCTGCGGGCACTTTTCCGACCAAGTCCCCGATTTGTTTGCGCTGCTCGACAAGCGGCCCGGCCAGGGTTTCCAAGCGGTCGACCGTGTCATGCACCAGGGCCCGGTTGTCGGCCAGCAGGTCGGCCACCGTTCCCGCGGCGTTGCTGATGTGCGCGGTCCCGTCCGCCAGCGGGGTGGCGCGGTCCTTCAGGCCGGTGATGAGCACCTCGAATTTGTCGATGGTCGCGTCGAATTGGTCGCGGTGCCGAACCGTGGTGTCCAGTACGGTGTTCAGGTTGTGGATCACCTCGCCGATCGCCTGGTCGCTCTCGGCCAGCCGGTCGGTCAGCTGCGCGGTTTGGTCGAGGATGTCGTTGATCGTGCCGCCTTCGCCTTGAAAGACGGTGATGATCGATGAGGCGATGCTGTTGACCTTCTGTGGGTCCAGCGCCCGAAACAGCGGCTTGAAACCACCGATCAGCGCGTCGAGGTCCAGCGCGGGCTGGGTCCGTGACAACGGAATGAATCCGCCTGGCGGTAAAGTCCTTTCAGCGTTCTCTCCGGTCCCTCGGCTGATTTCCAGATACCGGTTGCCGATGAGGTCCTGATAGCGGATTTGTGCGGTCGTCGATTGGTAGAGCTGCACCGAGCGGTCGACGGCGAAGTCGACGCGAATCCGCTTGTCGCCCTCGACCAGTTCGATTTTCTTGACCTTGCCGACCTCGACGCCCGAGGCGCGGACGAACTGGCCGGCACGTAAGCCACTCGCATTGCTGAACTCGGCGGAATAGCTATTGGTCTGGTCGAAGCGCACTTGGCCGAAGACCACGACGATGATCGCGGTGAACAACAGCTGCACGGACACGACGGCCGCGAGCCGCACGACAGTACCGGTGATTTTCATGGGTTGATCGTGTTCTCCCCGTACTGACGCCCCCAGACGTATTCGTTGGCCAGCGGCTGTCCCAACTCGAAGTGGTTGTAGGGGGCGATGCTGTTGCCGGAGTCCATCACCAGATATGGCGCCGGCCACAGATCGCGGGTGATCGGGGCCCAGCAGCCGGCTTTGCCGCCGGGGCCGCCGCGACCATTGACGCGGGGCAGGTTGTCCGGATACACGTAGGGGTTCTCGGAGCCCGCGATCGCCACGCCGAGTTGGGCCGCATAGTGGTTGCCGCTCTCCAACGCGGCGACTTTCGGTGCGACCTCGGCGAAGTTTCGAAGGGTGCAGAACACCTGCGGGCTGTAAGTGTCCAGCAGATGGGCAGTCGGCCGCAGATCGGCGGTAAGACGTTCCAGATACGGCTTGCTGCGGGTGAAGACGTCGTTTCCGGTGTTGGCGAAGCCAATTGCGGCCAGCAGAGCCGCGTCGAGTTCGGCCTGATGGCGGTTGAGGGTGCGCGCGGTGGTCACGGCGTTCTCCAGCGCGTCAAACAGATCCGGTGCGGCTTTGGCGTAGACATCCCCGAGTGCGGCGAGCTGATGGAGGTCGTGGCGAATCGTCGGCATCCGGGGGTTCAGGTCGCCGAGGATCTTGTTGCCGTTGACGATCGACTGCCCGAACTTGTCGCCCAATCCGGTCAACGCCTGCGCCGCGGCGCCCAGCGTCAGGTTCACCTTCACCGGATCGACGTTGTCGGCCAGCTCGACCAGCGTCTCGAACACCGTGTTGAACTCCGTCGTGATCGATGTCGCGTCGATAACGGATGACGGTGTGATCCGCTGCGGTGTAGGCTCTTTGGGCGAAGTGAGCGACACGTACTTGTTGCCGAACACGGTGGTCGCCTGGATTTTCGCGATGACGTTCACCGGGATGAGGTCGACGAACTGCGGGTCGAGGTCGAGGGTGAATCGAGCCGCCGGCTTGCCGCGATGCTCGACCTCGGAGATGCCGGCCACCCGACCGATGCTCACGCCGTTGTAGGTGACTTTCGAGCCTTGGTCCATCACCAAACCGGCGCGGGCGGCCAGCATCGTCAGCTTGGTCTTAGGCGTGAAGTCTCCGCGAAACTGCCCGTATATCAACGCAAGCAGCAGCGTGCATGCCACAAACAGCCCGATACCCGCCGCGGTGTCCGGCCACGTCCGGGTTCGTCGCTCCTTCGTCGGGGTCGTCATCGCCGGTTACACCGTGAGGTTGAAGTTCGGGTCGACGCCGTAGAGCGCGAGTGAGGTCAGCAGCACGACGATCACCGTGGACACCAACGAGAAACGCATCGATCGACCGACGGCCTCGCCCACCCCGACCGGTCCGCCGCTGGCGTTGTAGCCGTAGTAGCAGTGGGTGATCATCACGATCACCGCCATCACAATGACCTCGCCACCCGACCAGAACACGTCCTCGGTCCGCAGGAAGGTGCGGAAGTAGTGCTCGTAGGTGCCCTGCGATTGTCCGTAGAACAGCGTGGTGACGACCTGCCCGGACAGAAACGACATGACCAGCGCCATCGCGTAGAGCGGAACGACCACCACCAGCCCCGCCATCAGTCGCGTCGACACCAGGAAGGCCACCGACTTGATGCCCATCACCTCGAGCGCGTCGATTTCCTCGCTGATCCGCATCGCCCCCAACTCCGCGGTCGCACCCGCTCCGACCGTGGCGGCCAGCGCGACACCGGTCACCACCGCCGTGACGACGCGCACGTTGGCCAGGGCAGCGAAGAATCCGGTGAACGCCTCGACACCGATGTTGCCCAGCGACGCGAAACCCTGGATGGCGATCAACGAGCCACCGGACAGCGTCACGAAGCCCACGATCGCCGCGGTACCGCCGACGACGGCCATCGCGCCGGTGCCCATGCCGATCTGAGCGATCAGCCGCAGCGTCTCCCTGCGGTAGCGGCGCACCGCCCATCCGATCGACCAGGCGCCGATGACCGAGAACCGGGTGAGGTGCCCGGCCCTGTTGATCCCGCGGATGGCCCCGCCGGCGTAATGGTCGAGACCGGCAGCCGCGCGCGGAAAACGCGCGCGAACCACCGCTGCGGTCGTCATGTCAGCGACCCGTCCCGAACCGGACGCCGATGGTGGTCAGTACGACGTTGACCGCGAAAAGTGCGAGGACGCAGAGCACCAGCGTCTCGTTGACGGCGACCCCGACACCTTTGGGACCACCCTTGGTGGTCAAGCCGCGATAGCAGCCGACCAGTCCTGCGATCGTCCCGAAGATCGCGGCCTTGATCGTCGCGATGAGAACTTCGGGTAAGCCGGTGACCAACGTCAGGGTTGCGAGATAGGCGCCGCCCGAGACGTTTTGGAGTTTGACGCCGAAGAGGAAGCCGCCGACCAAACCGATCGTGATGACGGTTCCGTTGAGCAGCGTGGCGACGACCGTCGCGGCCACCACCCGCGGCACCACCAGCCGGTGAATCGGATCGATGCCGAGGACCTCCATCGCATCGATCTCTTCGCGGATGGTGCGTGCGCCCAGGTCGGCGCAGATGGCGGTCGAGCCGGCGCCGGCGACCACCAGCACGGTGGTCAGCGGGCCGAGCTGGGTGACGGCGCCGAGGGCTGCGCCCGCCCCCGAGATGTCGGCGGCGCCGAAGGCGGCCAGCAAGGTGTTGAGCGTGAAGACGATCAGCACGGTCAGCGGAATCGAGACCGCGATCGTGGGCAGCAGCGCGACCCTGGTGATGAACCAGGTTTGGACGATGAACTCGTTCCAATGAAAAGGTCGGCGGAACAAGGCTTTTCCGGCCAGCGTGCACATCCGCGCGAATCCACCGACGGTCGCCAGCGGTGGCGTGAGTTGATCACGCACGTAATCAGCGAGCCCGGCGGGCGTCATCGCGGTCACGGCTGCGCTACCGCCGAAACGCGGCAGTCATCGAACGGCGCAGGGTGACGTGTTTCAGCGCGGTGCCACCACACATCCACCATGCGTCACACTATGTAACAAAAATCACTTCGGTTACTTGAGACACGCGGAGGATTGGACGCCGGAAGTTAAGCACGATTCCGGCTCAGTCGGACGATGCGGCCTGGCTGTTTCGCTTGGCGTTCTTCATGTTGGCCCAGAAACGCGCGGCCTCCCGAATCGACTCCTCGACCGGCCTTGGCTCCCAGCCCAATTCACGCACAGCCTTGCCGTGGTCGACTGACGCCTCGGCGCGCATCATCCGCACCGATTCGAGACTGAGCTCAGCGTCCTTGCCGGTCAATTTGGCGCGCAGGCTGCCCATAGCGCCCAGAGCGTAGAGCACCGGCACCGAAATCGCCCGCCGTGGCGCGGGTACACCGGCCTCGTCGGCAGCGATCTTGACCACCTCTTTCAGCGGGATCATGCGCTCGGAGATCAGGTACTTCTCGCCGTCTCGGCCGCGCTCGGCGGCCAGCAGCATCGCCCGGGCAGCGTCGTCGACACCAACGACTTCCAGCTGAATGCCGTTCATCAGAAACGGCAGCTTGCCGTAGACCGCGCCCGCGATGAACGCGCCGTGCGGGGTACGGCCCCAGTCGCCGGTGCCGTAGGTCGTCGATACGCACATGGCGACAGCGGGGAGGCCATGTTCGGCGGCATAGCGCAGTACCAGATCCTCGGCCTGCACCCGCGACTGAACGTAGGGGCTTACCCGCCGGTTGCCGATTCGGTCGGCTTCGGTGGCCACGTGACCGTGGCGACGGTCGACCGTCGCGTAGGTGCTGGTGAAGATAAAGCGCTGTAGGCCAGCGTCTTTAGCGACGTCGAGCACATTGCGCAGGCCCTCGACGTTGGTGCGGAACAGCGGCGCGGGGTCCTGCAGCCACGCGCGGGTGTCGACCACGCAGTAGTACACCTGGTCGCAGCCGTCCATCGCCTCGCGCACGGTGGCGATGTCGAAGACGTCGCCAGGGAAGCGGGTGACGTTCAGGTCGTCGATGCTGCGGGTGTTGGCGGTCGGGCGGACCATCGCGCGCACGTCGGCGCCGGCCGCCACGAGTTGGCGGGCGACATGCGAGCCCAGGAACCCGTTGGCGCCGATGACCAGCTTGGGGGCGCTCACTGTGCCCCTCCAAAAGTCCCGCCGTATGTCTGCAGCCAGCGCGCGGCATCATCGTCGAGCGTGCCCAGCGCCTCAGCTTTTTTGCACCACGTGATTCCGGCCTGCAGAAAGCGCAGCGGGTTGTAGATGTCTTCTTGCCGGCACCATTGGCCGTCGCCCGCGTACGTGATGATCGAGATGTTCGTGGCGCTGATGATCGTGCCGTCGCCCGGGTCGACCATCGGATTGTCGAGCTCGCAGATGATCCGCCCGGTGGGCTCGTCGATCACCGACCACAGCGACGGGAAGGCCGTCATGTGGCTGCCCGGGAAGGTGCTCATGGTCTTGCGGATCCAACTGAGCACCTCGTCGCGGCCCTTCATGGTGCCGGCGGCGTGCTCGATGTAATCAACGTCCGGGGTGTAATGCTGCACCCACTGGTCCCAATTCTTGGCTTGGGCGGCTTCGTCAACGGTCTGCTCGAAACGGGCGAACGCCGCAGCGAGCTCGTCGCGGGTAAAAACCTGGGTCACGGAAGAAACTAGAACACGTTCTATTGCAGTTTGTCGAGCAAGTGGATAATCGGGGAGATGACGGACTACAGCAAGGCAATACTGGCCGGCGGCTGCTTCTGGGGCATGCAGGATCTGATACGTAAACAGCCCGGCGTGGTTTCGACCCGGGTCGGCTACACGGGCGACCCGAGCGTTCCGAACGCCACGTATCGCAACCACGGAACCCACGCCGAGGCGATCGAGATCATCTACGACCCGGCACTCACCGACTTCCGCGCAATCCTGGAGTTCTTCTTCCAGATCCACGACCCGACCACTAAGAACCGCCAGGGCAACGACCTCGGGCCCAGCTACCGCTCGGCGATCTTCTACCTCGACGACGACCAGAAGCGCGTGGCGCTGGACACCATCGCCGACGTCGAGGCCTCAGGTCTGTGGCCCGGCAAGGTGGTGACCGAAGTCAGCCCGGCCGGCGATTTCTGGCAGGCCGAGCCCGAACACCAGGACTACCTGCAGCACTACCCCAACGGATACACCTGTCATTTCATCCGGCCGGGATGGAAGTTGCCAAGGCGGGCCTCGGCCGAGACGTAATGGCTAAGTGCGGTTGACCAGTCCCAGCCCGGGATCTGCCGACAGCTGAAATGCCGCGCGCATCGCTTCGATCGCAGCATCGCTGCCCTCGAACTTGCACCGGCGCAACGCGGCCTTCCGCTCGGCGGCGGTGCCGCCAAGACGTGCGGTGATCAGGTCGGACGCAGTCGCGGTCACCGTGACGGCCGGTGGATCCTCGGCGCCGGCCAGTCCGTGCCGAGTAGCCGCGAATCCAAAACGGCGACCGTCGATTTCAACGCCGTAGGACGTCGGGATATCCGGGGCTTGAGCTGGGTCGAAGCCGAGCAGGATGCCGGCGAGGAATCCGTTGAGCGGTGTCAACACGCTGTCGGCGGGTTCGAGTAGATCCAATCCGAATGTGGCGACGGCCTGGATCACCGGTGGCACTTTGTGCCAGCCTTCTTCGCTGAGCGTGTAGACGGTGCGGGCAACGGGCGGCGGTAATTCGCTGCGACAGATCAGGCCGGCCTCTTCGAGTTCACGCAACCGATCGGCGAGCAGGTTTGTGGCGATGCCCGGAAGTGCCGCCCGCATATCGCCATAGCGGCGCGCCCCACCGATGAGCTCGCGCAGGATCAGCAGCGTCCACCGCTCACCGAGGACGTCAAGACCACGGGCTATCGGGCAGTTCTGGTTGTAACTCTTACGACCGGCCACACCAGCCACTCTACCGCATGGACGTGTTAATCAAGTTAGTACTTGATTTTCTTGTCTCATCAGTTTACCGTTCTGTCCATGCCCAACTTCCCACGCACGCCGGTGTTCCGTGATCATCCGATCGCCGCACTGGCCGCCATCTGCCTCAGCGTGTTCGTCATCAGCGTCGATGCCACGATCGTGAACGTCGCTCTTCCGACACTGTCCCGAGAACTGAACGCCGATACCGCGCAGCTGCAGTGGATCGTGGACGCCTACACCCTCGTCATGGCAGGCCTGTTGTTGTCGGTGGGCAGCCTCAGCGACCGATACGGTCGGCGAGGTTGGCTCAGCGGCGGGCTAGCTGCGTTCGCACTGACATCCGTCGTTGCGGCACAAGCGAACACGGCGGAAGCCTTGATCGCGGCGCGCGGCGCGATGGGGGTCGGCGCCGCGGTGATCTTTCCGACCACGCTGGGGCTGATCACCAACATCTTCACCGATCCGGTGCCGCGGGCCAAGGCAATCGGCGTCTGGGCGGCGATGGTCGGCGTCGGCGTCGCCGCCGGACCGATGACCGGCGGCTGGCTGCTTGAGCACTTTGCCTGGGGTTCAATATTTTTGGTGAACGTGCCGGTCGCCGCGGTGGCCATCGTGGGTGGGACTCTTTTCGTCCCGACGTCACGTGATCCGGCCGCACCGAAGGTCGACGTCCCTGGGCTCGTTCTGTCCAGCATCGGCGTGACGGCGTTGATCTACACGGTTATCGAGTCGCCGCAGTGGGGATGGGGTAGCGCGCGGACCGTGGCAGGTTTTGGTATCGCCACGATCGTCCTTGCCGCGTTCGCACGCTGGGAGTCGCGTAGTTCGCACCCGATGCTCGACGTATCGGTGTTCGCGAACCGGCGGTTCTCCGGCGGCAGTCTCGCGGTGACCGCAGGCTTCCTCACCCTATTCGGCTTCATCTTCGTGATTACCCAGTACTTCCAATTCATCAAGGGCTACAGCGCATTCGAGGCGGGTGTACGGTTGCTGCCGGTCGCCGTGTCGATCGCGGTCGCCAGTGTGCTGGGTCCGCGCATGGTGGAGCGAGCCGGCAGCACCGCGGTAGTCGCGACGGGTCTCGCAACCTTCGCAGCGGGGCTCGCATGGGCCTCCACCTCAGACACGGCCACACCTTATCTGCAGATCGCGGGGCAGATGGTGCTGCTCGGTGGCGGCCTCGGACTCACATTCGCGCCCGCAACCGAAGCGATCATGGGCTCATTGCCCGCCGACAAGGCCGGGATAGGTTCGGCCGTCAATGACACCACCCGCGAGTTGGGCGGCACCCTCGGTGTCGCGATCGTCGGCAGCGTTTTCGCGTCCGTCTACTCGAGCCGCATCGACTCCGCGTCGGCTCTTGTGGCGCTTCCAGAAGAACTCCGGTCCACGATGAAACAGTCAACGGCAGCCGCCTACAAAGTCATTGGGCAACTACCCGCCGTGCAGGCGGGCGGCGTGCGCGATGCGGTCAACCACGCGTTCCTGGGCGGCATGCAGGTCGGCTCCCTGGTCTGCGCGGCCATCGCGCTGATCGCGGCGGTCGTCGTCGCGGTGCTGCTGCCCGCACGAGCACGCAGATCACCGACCGAGATCCCGGAGTCGGCTGAACCAGAGGCGGTGATCGCCTGAAACGGACTGCTGCGCAACGTTTTTATTGACACCCGACCGAGTAAACAAAGGAGTGACCCTGATGAACACACCACCCACAACCTTGGTGACGGCGGCAGCAGGCAAGACCGGCCGTCATACCACGCTGGCGTTGCTGTCACGCGGCCTTCCGGTTCGCGCGATGGTCCATCGCGAAGACGCGCGCTCCGCCGCGCTGCGCGGCCGCGGAGCCGAGATAGTCGTCGGGAACGTCAACGACGTGCACGATGTGCGCAAGGCGCTGGACGGCGTGCAGCGCGCCTACTGGGCGGCCCCCGCGACGCCGAGTGCATTGGAAGCCGCCACCCTGTTCGCTGCCATCGCCGAGGAAAAGCGGCTCGAGGTCGTGGTATCCATGAGTCAATGGCTGGCAGACCCCGGTCACCTTTCGGCGCAGACCCGCGCCACGTGGCTCGCTGACCGGGTGTTCGACTGGATGCCGACAGTCGGGTCGATCACCGTCAACCCCGGCTTCTTTGCGGAGAGCTACACCTACACGCTGGACTCAGTGGCGCAGTTCGGGATGTTGACACTCCCCTTCGGCAACGGGCTCAACGCCCCGCCGTCCAATGAGGACATCGCCGCGGTCGCCGCCGCTCTACTGGTAGATCCTGAACCGCATCTGGGCCGCAGCTACCGTCCCACCGGCCCGGAGTTGGTCAGCCCCACCAGCTACGCCGAAATCCTCAGCCGAGTGTTCGGCCGCACGATCCGCTACCTCGACATCCCGTTCACCATGCTGGCTAAGTCGGCCCGCTCAATCGGCTTCGACGAGTACGCCCTCATCCAAATCAAGTGGTACGTTGACGAACTCAAACGCGGCACCTTCGCCGTCAACGCGCCCACTGATGCTGTCGAACGGCTTACCGGCCGGCCACCCGAGGACATGGAAACGATCGCTCGCCGCTATCTCACCACGATGCCCGGCACGACACGTGGCCTCTCCGGGATGGCCCGCGCCATGCGCCTGCTCGCGAAATCGGCTGTCGCCCCTGCGCCGAACCGCAAGCGTTACCTGCGGACCTTCCAAGACGGAGCGTCCATCGGAGCACTGTCGATCGACTCCGATCTCTGGCAGAACACCCACGATCCCGACCGGATCCGCCACGCGCAACTGCCGCGGATCGGCACCGCCTCGGCGGTCGCACGATGAGCGGCCAGCCTGCCGTCGGTGCGGCGGCGCAGTACGCCGTCGGAGGAGTGCGCGAACGTATCGAGGCCGCGCTGCGGGCCGGAAAGGATTTCGATACCCTGACGCCCGCTGACTTGGCCGGCGGCCTCGCCTCATTCGAGCACTTCCACTCTCTGGGCCGTACGGGCACCACAGCGCTGCTCGAGGCCGCTCATGTCACCGCGGCCGATCACGTCCTCGACGCCGGCAGCAGCATCGGCGGCACCGCCCGCCTGCTGGCCGCCGAGCACGGCTGTCGCGTGACCGCGATCGATCTCACCGCTGAATACTGCGACACCGCTCGGTGGCTGAACGGCCTTGTACACCTCGAAGATCAGATCGAGGTGATCCAGGGAGATGTCACCGACCTTCCGTTGCCGGACGCCAGTGTCGATGTCGTTGTCAGTCAACATGTTCAGATGAACGTCGTCGACAAATCGCGGCTGTACAGCGAAGCCCGCCGCGTTCTGCGCCCCAGCGGCCGCCTCGCGCTCTGGGACGCGACGGCAGGACCCCGCCAGCCGCTGGTGTTCCCCGTCCCGTGGGCCGACATCCCCGCACGCAGCCACCTCATCACACCCGATGAGCTCGCCGCGACGCTGCAGGGCGCCGGATTCACGCTCGAAGTGTGGAACGATCTGACCGAGTTCGCCGTCGCGGCCATGGCGCCGATATTCGAGGCGCCCACCGACCCGCTCGGTCTTCAACTCCTTGTCCCCGATATCGAGACCAAGGTGATGAACCTGCTGACGAATGCCCGCGAAGACCGGCTGCGGCTCATCCAAGCCGTCGCCGTGGTTGTCTGACGCGGAGTCCGTCATGACGCGAAACCAGCGCACTGCATTGCTGCCGTCGATGATTCGGGTTACCGCGATCGGTTACCTGTTCTTCTTCGTCCCCAACCTTGTGCTCGCCTCCACGCATCACATCGACACATTGCCGCCGTCGCTCGCCCGACTATTCGACTGGGGCGGAAACGCCGACGCCACCGCGGTGATGCTGTCCACGGTCTATGTGGTCTGGGCGCTGTTCCTGTTCCGTTCCGCGCGCGCTCCACTCGCACACGGACTTTTCCTTGACTTCAACCTGATGGCGAACTCCGCCCACTTCGCCGCCATGCTCATCATGGCGCTCACCATGCCCGAACAGCATCGGCACGCAGTGGGAGTATCCGCTCTCGGACTGATCTCGACGGTGCCACTGGCGGCATGCTGGTTGCCTGTGCGACGCACCGCTGGGCCGGCCCGCGAAATCGCGCCCAAGGCTGTGATTTTCGCGAGATCCCGACCATGACTGCCGTTTCGCGGGACTGGGACGGCTACGTGCCGATCGCGCGTAGCTGATACAGCCCGCGCGTGATGGCGACTGTCCTGCCGTCGACGTCGGTCACTACCGCCTCGAGCGTGAATCGGACTACCCCGTCCGGCCGCTTCGGCTTCGATCCCCGATCGTCTCGTCGTCGAGGCTGGCTCGCGCCCGCAATTCAGATCGGGCATGCCGACGAAGGAGATGTCGACGTTTTGCCCAGTGGAAAGTACGTGGACCTGTCGAAAGTGCTCAAAGCGATGATGCCGCCGAGAATTTCGGCCTCAGTGAACTGAGCACCGGCGTAGATGACGCCGAAGTGGTTGCCATTGCCCTGCGGCAAAACCCCGACGCGCCTCCACAAACTCGACACCCATGTTGCGGGCGGTCGGAATGGTCGAGCCCGCCGCGCCGTTCATCAGCTCGACGGGCTGGCTGTCATCGGTCATGGCCGCAGATCTCAACGTCGGCGGACCACGATCTTTCCGCCGTCCTTCGGGGTGTATGCCACACCGCGGGAATGCAGCTTCTCCCCACGGGCGCTCGTGGTCTCAATAGTGAAGTTACGCAACACTGTTCGCAGCACCACGTCCATCTCCATGTTGGCGAACGTGGCCCCCACGCAGCGCCGGGAACCGCCACCGTACGCCAGCCAGGCGAAGCTGGGCGGCTTGGTTCCGACGTAACGCTGAGGGTCGAATCGGTCCGGATCGGGGAACAACTCCGGGTCGGCGTGCAGCTTCGAAATGCTCACGATGATGGTGTGCCCTCGCGGAATGGACCATTCGCCGAGTTCGAAGAGCGGCGCGTGGACGTGTCGGCCGGTGGCATCGATGATCGTTCGGATTCGCTGCACCTCGAGGATCGTCGCCTGCCGAAGCTCGTTGTCGTCGGTCTCCGCTTCGGCGACCAGCGCGGTCAGCACCTCCGGATGCCGGCTGAGCCGTTCGAATGCGAAGCCGAGCGTCGACGCGGTGGTCTCGTGCCCGGCCGCGAGCAGGGTGAGCAGCTCATCGCCAATATCCTTGCGCGACATCGACGAACCGTCCTCGTAGGTGCTGCGCAGCATCATCGCCAGCACATCGGTGCGGTGCTCGAAGTTCGGGTCTGACCGTTCGGCAGCGATGAGCTTGTCGAGAACGGCGTCGTAGCGGCGTCGGTAGTCCGCCAGCCGGCCCCACGGCGAGTAGCGACCGTAGGTTCGGGAGGGTTTGGGCAGCGTCGCCAGCCGCGAACCCAACGTCACCCACGGCGGCAGGATCTGCCGGAGCTCATCGAGTTCGGCGCCCTCGGCTCCGAACACCGCCCGCAGGATCGCGTTGAGCGTGATGCGCATCGTGGACGGCAGGGTGGCGAACGCCGTCCCCTGTGGCCAGTCGGCGATCTCGCGCAGCGTTTCCTCTTCGATGATCGACTCGTAGTTCTTGATGCTCTTGCCGTGGAAGGGCGGCGCAAGAAGCCGGCGACGCTGCCGGTGATCGTCACTGTCCAGCGCGAACACCGATCCGGATCCGAGCAACCGGCTCAAGTTGGGCTGAATGTTGCCGAGCACTTCCGGACTGGCCGTGAAGACCTGTTTGGCCAGCTGCGGACTGGCCGCCACCACCAACGGGCCGTACACCGGCACGTGCAGCGCGAAGATGTCACCGTAGCGGTGTGCCATCTCGTGCATGAAGCGCCGTCGAAAGAACGCGAAGGCCAAACCCTGCAACGCTTTTGGAATCCGTGGCCCGGGGGGCAACGTGTTGGCGGCGGTCGTCGGAGCCGCGTGTGTGTCGATGGTGCTCATGATGGTGCACTCCCAACATCGATGTGGTACTGCGCCGTACCACTACTCATTACGGTACGGTACCGTGTGGTACCAAGTGCTGGCAAGGGTTGAGCCGATGCTGGTTTGGCAGAAGGAGGCGCCGTGGCGACGACCGTCGCAGAAGATGCCTCCTCGACTGGCCCCACCGATGTCGACCCGTTTCGGCAACGGCTTCTCGATGGCCTCGCGGCCTCGATAAACGAGCGCGGGTATCGCGCCAGCACCGTCGCCGATATCGTGCGCCACGCGAAAACGTCCAAGCGCACGTTCTATGACCAGTTCCCCAGCAAGGAGCAGTGCTTTCTCGAACTGCTGCAC
>NZ_JBAPRN010000799.1:0-5089 GCF_049281135.1 Mycobacterium sp.
CGTTCGGACCCGGCTGCGCGATGACTTCGGCTTCCCCAAGTCGGAAGTCCACGCGCAGGCCTATTGGAGCGCCGGCCGCGCAATGGGCACCCGGCGCGGCGAGGAGCCGGCCGCCGTCGACACCGTCGCTCTTGTCGAAGACCGGGTCACCGGGCAGCCGGAAAGCGTTGTGGTGCAACAGGGGCCGACTGTTGATCCGGCGCGGGGGAGCTGGCGCGCCCAGGCCGCGGGGCGGTTGCTCGCGCCACTGCGGTCGGCACTGATCGCCTCCGGTGTGCTGCAGGCAGTGATCACGCTGGTGCAGCTTGCGCCGTTCCTGCTGCTGGTCGAACTGGCCAGGCTGTTGGCGTCTGGCGCCGAGTCGTCTCGGTTGAAGGAGATCGGATTCGCGGCGGTGGCGTTGCTGGGTATCGGCACGGTGCTCGGTGCCGCCCTGACGCTCTGGCTGCATATCGTCGACGCCCGGTTCGCCAGCGATCTGCGTTCGCGGTTGCTGAGCAAGTTGGCCCGGTTGCCGTTGGGCTGGTTCACCGCCCGCGGATCCGGTTCGATCAAACAGCTGGTCGCCGACGACACGCTGTCGTTGCATTATCTGGTGACACACGCCATTCCGGACGCGGTCGCCGCGGTCGTTGCGCCGCTGGCGGTGCTGATCTACTTGTTCGTCGTCGACTGGCGGGTGGCGTTGGTGTTGTTCGCGCCGGTCCTGGTGTATCTGGTGCTGACCTCGTCGATGACGATCCAATCCGGCCCGCGCATCCCGCAATCGCAAAAGTGGGCCGAGCGGATGAGCGGCGAGGCCGGCGCCTACCTCGAGGGCCAGCCGGTAATCCGCGTCTTCGGCGGTGCCGCCGCGTCGAGTTTCCGCCGCCGTCTGGATGAATACGTCGGCTTTCTCATCGACTGGCAGCGCCCGCTGGCCGGCAAGAAGACCCTGATGGATCTCGTCACCCGCCCCTCGACCTTCCTGTGGTTGATCGCCGGCATCGGCACATTGCTGGTCGTCGCCGGCCGGATGAACCCGGTCGATGTGTTGCCGTTCTTGTTGCTGGGCACCACGTTCGGCGCCCGATTGCTGAACATCGCTTACGGTATCGGCGGCATCCGCGCCGGGTTGCTGGCCGCCCGTCGCCTCCAGATCACGCTCGACGAGCCGGAACTCGCCGTGCCGGACAAGCCGCCTGCCGGGGCCGGTGACGCGTCGGCCACCGTCGTGTTCGACCGGGTGAACTTCGGCTATCGGCCCGGTGTGCCGGTGATTCAGGACGTTTCGCTGACGCTGCGGCCCGGAACGGTGACCGCGCTGGTCGGCCCGTCCGGATCCGGTAAGTCGACGCTGGCCGCCCTGTTGGCGCGCTTCTATGACGTGCAGCAGGGTTCGATAACTGTTGATGGACAAGATATTCGGTCGCTGACGGCCGACGCGCTCTATACCCGCGTCGGCTTCGTCCTGCAGGAGACGCAGCTCGTGCACGGCACAGTCGCGGAGAACGTCGCGCTCGCGGTTCCCGACGCCACCCCCGGCCAGATCGAGTCCGCCGCCCGCGAGGCGCAGATCCATGACCGGATCACCCGATTGCCGGACGGCTACGACACCATGCTTGGCGCCGCGAGCGGCCTTTCCGGCGGGGAACGCCAGCGGCTGACGATCGCTCGCGCGATCCTCGCCGACACCGGTGTCCTGATCCTCGACGAGGCGACCGCCTTCGCCGATCCCGAATCGGAATATCTTGTGCAGCAGGCACTTAATCGGCTGACCCGGGACCGCACGGTGTTGGTGATCGCGCATCGACTGCACACCATCGCCGGAGCCGACCAGATCGTCGTGCTGGACCACGGCAGGATCGCCGAAAGCGGTACCCACGACGATTTGCTCGCCGCCGAAGGACGCTATCGACGCCTGTGGGACAGTGGGCGCCGCGACCCGGTGACCGTAACGACGGCGCAGGAGGGTGCGCGATGATTCGCACCTGGATCGGCCTGGTCCCGCCTGACCGCCGCGGAAGGGTGATGGCTTATGCCGTGCTCGCGATCGTCTCGGTGATCGTGCGTGCCGTCGGCGCCGTGCTGCTGGTTCCGTTGGTAGGAGCCTTGTTCAGCGATTCACCACACCGGGCACTGGGGTGGCTGGGCTGGCTTACCGCCGCCACCGCGGCCGGTTGGGCGATCGACACCGTGACCGCGCGGATCGGTTTCGACTTGGGCTTCGCGGTGCTCGACCACACCCAACACGACGTCGCGGATCAGCTGCCCGATGTCCGGCTGGAATGGTTCAGCACCGACAACACCGCGACGGCGCGGCAGGCGATCGCCGCGACCGGGCCAGAGCTGGTCGGGCTGGTCGTCAATCTGCTGACACCGCTGGTCACCGCCGTGCTGCTGCCGGCGGCGATCGCGGTGGCATTGCTGCCGGTGTCGTGGCAGCTCGGCGTGGCTGCCATGGGTGGTGTGCCGCTGCTGTTGGGAGCGTTGTGGGTGTCGGCACGGCTGGCCCGTCGCGCCGATCATGCTGCCGCCGAAGCGAATACCGCTCTCACCGAGCGGATCATCGAGTTCGCCCGAACTCAGCAGGCACTGCGGGCAGCGCGTCGGGTCGAGCCGGCCAGAAGCTTGGTGGGCGACGCGCTGGCCGCGCAACACGGTGCCACCATGCGACTGCTGACCATGCAGGTCCCCGGCCAGTTGCTGTTCAGCCTGGCCAGTCAGCTGGCGCTGATCCTGTTCGCCGGCGCCACAACGGCGTTGACCATCACGCACACCCTGAGCGTCCCGGAGGCGATCGCCCTGATCGTCGTCATCGCCCGCTATCTGGAGCCGTTCACCTCGATCAGCGAATTGGGGCCGGCGTTGGAGAGCACCCGTGCCACCCTCGACCGGATTCGCGCGGTGCTCAGCGCCCCGGTCATGACTGCCGGAGCTGAATCGCGACGCGGCCACCACGACGCGCCGCTCATCGAGTTCGAGGACGTCACGTTCGGCTATGACGGCACAAGCGCTCCGGTGCTCTCTCGCGTGAGCTTTGCGCTGCAGCCGGGAACCACCACAGCGATCGTCGGGCCATCCGGCTCCGGCAAGAGCACGATCCTGGCACTGATCGCCGGTTTGTACCAACCGATCAGCGGCCGCGTCCTGGTTGACGGGGTCGACGTCGCGACCCTGGACGCCGACGCCCGTCGCGCCGCGAGCAGCGTGGTGT
This sequence comes from Mycobacterium sp., assembly GCF_049281135.1. GTDB lineage: Bacteria > Actinomycetota > Actinomycetes > Mycobacteriales > Mycobacteriaceae > Mycobacterium. Next base: position 3,197 of record NZ_JBAPRN010000799.1, read on the forward strand.
TCCAGCATCCATACCTGTTCCACGGCACCATCCGCGAGAACGTGTCCGCCGGAGATCCCGCCGCCGGCGACGCGCAGTTCAGCCGGGCAGTCGCGCTGGCGCGCGTGGATGAACTCACCGGCAGGTTGCCCGCCGGCGTCGAGACGATCGTCGGCGAAGCCGGTTCGGCGTTGTCCGGTGGTGAACGGCAGCGGGTCAGCATTGCGCGCGCTTTGCTCAAGCCGGCGCCGATATTGCTGGTCGACGAGGCGACCAGCGCGTTGGACACCGAGAACGAGGCTGCGGTGGTCGACGCGCTCACCGCGGATCCGCGACCGCGGACCAGGGTGATCGTCGCGCATCGGCTGGCCAGCATCCGGCACGCCGACCGGGTTCTTTTCCTTGACGCCGGCAAGATCGTCGAGGACGGCTCGGTCGACGAGTTGCTCACCGCAGGTGGACGATTCGACGAATTCTGGCGTCAGCAGCGCGATGCCGCCGAGTGGCGAATCCACGCCGGCTAGCTGCAGTTACTTGCCAGCGCTGCGCACCGGTGGCTTTGATGTAAGACAACGGGCGATACGACACGCCGGGGACAGGGTCGCTACAGACCAAGCGGTGACCAGCAGAATGACACCGATGATCACGCCCAAATCGAAGGGACAACGATGACCGTGAAATTGCTTGCCAACGGGGTGGCGGCCGTAGCCATAATCGGCGCTGCCGCGGCCGGCGTCACGTCGCTGGCCTCGGGCTATGCATTCGCGCCGCAGGTGACGCCTGTGGTACTCAGCGCACCTCTCGACCCGCCGCCCGCGCCGGGCCAGCCGCCGCTGCCCAGCCCCGAAACGCTGTCTGACCTCGCGACCCGCCTCACCGACCCGGGCGTTTCGTACGAGACGAAATTCGGTCTCGTCGAGAACGGCATCAGCGCGGACGAGGGTCACGTGGCCGACCATGACCTGCGCAAGGCCTTCCGCAACGGGAACTTCCCGGAACAGTTCGCCTTCACGAACATCCAGCCGATCGGCCCGAACGGGGTCAGCGCCGACGTGGCCATCACGAGTCCCAAGTTCGCCGGCCCGGTCAACAAGCAGCTTGCGTTCGTCGATCAGGGTGGCACTTGGGTGTTCCAGCACGCCGCCGCGCTCGCGTTGGTGCAGGCCGCCACGGCCGTCAACTAGCCGGTCACGGCGCGCACATCGATCCTCGCGACCCGCTCGGGATCTGCTAGGACGTCTATCGCGGCAACGCGTCCGCCGCGAACGACGAAGCCCATGATCGCGGTTGCCCGGCCGTCGACAAGGATCACCGCACCCGCGGCCCCGTTGACGACGGCTGGGCGGACTTCGCGGTCCGGGGCGGCGTAACCCTTGGCCAGCCCGGCAACCTTGGATGCCCCTCGCACCGAGCGTTGTCCGGCCGCGCCGAAGTCGCCGCGCAACGACACGTCGGGGTCCAAAACGGCGACCAACCGATCCAAGTCGCCGGCACGTCCGGCGGCGAAGAAAGCGTCGACGACGGTGTGCTGGGCCACCAGATCGGTGTCCGGGCTGGGCGCGGCCTGCTGAATGCGCTGCCGCGCCCGGCTGGCCAGTTTGCGAGTGGCTTCTGGCGTCCGCTCGACGACAGGTGCGATCTGGTCGAACGGAACCGCGAACACATCGTGCAAGACGAACGCCAGTCGTTCCGCCGGTGCCAAGGTGTCCAAAATCACGAACAGCGCCATTCCGACCGCATCGGCCAGCATCGCCTGGTGCTCAGGATCGACGTCGCCGACTGCGTCGACGATGGGATCTGGCAGCTGGGCGACAAGTTCTTCCGATGGCCCAGCCCGGCGGCTTCGCAAGGTGTTCAAGCAGATCCGGGCCACCACGGTCGTCAGCCACGCGTCGAGATTGTCCACTTGGCCGG
>NZ_JBAPRN010000800.1:0-2692 GCF_049281135.1 Mycobacterium sp.
GCACGTCACGGCGGTCGGTGCGTCGCCTGGTGGCACCGACGGACTCAGCACCACCGGCACCTGGCTCACTAACAGTGACGGACAGGTCGTCGTAATGCACGGGCTCAACGAGGTGTACAAGGTGGCGCCGTATGAGCCATCCGCCGACGGCTTCAGCGACGACGACGCGGCGTTCCTAGCCGCCAACGGTTTCAACGTCGTGCGATTGGGCGTCATCTGGGCCGCTGTGGAGCCCGACCCCGGCGTGTTCGACGACACCTACCTGGCCTCGATCGAGCAGACCGTGCAGACGTTGGCCAACCACGGCATCTACACCGTGCTCGACATGCACCAGGACGGTTACAGCAGCCTGTTCGGGGGCGAAGGTGCGCCGACATGGGCGTCGGAAACCGGCGGGCTGCCCAACATCCAGGTAGGCGGCTTCCCGATCAACGCATTGTTCGATCCCGCGGAGCAAAACGCCCTGGGTGCGTTCTGGTCGAATGCCGACGCACCGAATGGGATGGGGCTCGAGGACGATTACGCGCAGATGTGGGAACACGTGGCGAACTACTTCAACGGCAATCCCGACGTGACCGGCTACGAGGTCATGAACGAGCCGTACCCGACCAGCTCGGAGACGTTGTCGACCCTGCTTGGCAGCCCGAACTTCGACTCTGAGGTGCTGACCCCGTTCTACAACCAGACGGCGGACGCGATCCGGGCCGTCGACCCGTCAACGCCGATTTTCTACGAACCGAACGCTCTCTTCGACTTTGGGCTGCCCACCCACCTGGGCACTGTGGACGCGTCGGGCACTGTCTTCTCTTATCACGGCTACTGCGAGATAGACCTGGGGTCGGGTTGCTTCCCGGACGTCAGCGCAATCACGAACAATGCCGAGGCGTACGCGCAAGCGCACGGAATCCCGGCACTCATGACCGAGTTCGGCACGATCGGATCTACCACCAACGACGCCACACTCATCCCCCCGATGCAGAGCACCGACCAGGATGCGATTGGTTGGACGGAGTGGGCCTACACCGGCCAAGGCGACATAACCGGTTCACCGAACACAGAGTGGCTGGTGGATAACCCCAACCTGCCGCCGGTCGGCGATAACGTCGACACCGCCAAGTTGGCGACACTCGCCGAGCCGTATCCGCAGGTGGTTTCCGGCATCCCAAACTCCTGGTCGTTCTCCGAAGGCACATTCCAGTTCAGTTACTCCACCGAGATGGCCGACGGCCAAGGCAGTTTTGCCGCCGGCTCGCACACCGCCATCTCGGTGCCGGCCATCGAGTATCCGAACGGCTACGAGGTGAGCGTCGCTGGCGGGCAGGTGGTCTCGGCCCCCAACGCCCCCGAACTGGTCATCGCCTCAGACGGCAGCGCCAACGCCGTCAGCGTCACCGTGACAGCGTCACCGTCGCCGTAAGCGCCGTCGGTGGGAGCAGCGGCGTGACGGAGTCGCTACCTCTCGGACAGCTGCCTTCGCAGAACTTTGCCAGTTTCATTGCGCGGCAACTGCTTTACGAAGACCACGTCTCGCGGGATCTTGTGCCTGGCCAGATGCGCGCGCACATGGGACTTGACGCCGTCGGCGTCGAGACCGGAATCGGGCCAGCTGACGACAAAGGCGGCCAGCCGTTTGCCGCGCACCTGGGCGACGCCGGGCCGGTTCACGATGCGGTGTTGGCTTCGGCGACGGCCGTGCGCAAGAAGTGCCCGGCCACCTGCAAGCTGGTCAGACCTCCGTCGCGCGGCCAGAGCCAATAGCCGTGCATCAGGCCTGGCCACATCTGCTCGTCGCAGCGGCCACCCGCTTCGACCACCAGTGCCGCGAACGCCTCAGCGTCGGCGCGCATCACTTCCCTTGAACCGTAATGAATTTGGATCGGCGGTAAGTCCGAAAGCTCGGCATTCAGCAGGCACAGCCGGGGGTCCGCGGGGTCAGTGTCACCGACATACAGTGCGACGGCCCGGGCTGCCGCACGCGGATCCAGCGGCTGACGCCGGGTACGTGCGTCGGCGATGCATAACCGGTAGGACGGATCGATCAGCGGGCCGAACAGCGCCAGCGCCGCCGGGGCCGGCAACCCCTCGCTCCGCAGGCGCAGGGCCAGCCCGACTGCCAGGTGCCCGCCGGCCGAGTCCCCGGCGACGACAATCTTCGCCGGATCGTGCCCCTGCGACAGCAGCCAGCGGTACGCGGCCAGCGCATCGTCCTCTGCCGCCGGGAACGGATGCTCCGGTGCGAGCCGGTAGTCGATCGCGAGGGCCGGCATGCCGGAGTACTCGGACAGATGAGACGCGAAGCCGCGATGGGTGCGAGCCGAGCAGATCAGGTAGCCGCTGCCATGCAGCACCAACACCACGCCGGCAGCATCGTCGGCCTCGGGAGCCCAGACCCACTCCCCTGACACCGGCGCGGCAACGGGCTTGACCCGGATGCCGGGAACCACTGGGGCGGTGCGGGAAATCATGTAATCGGCCACCGGGCGCAGCGCCGCGAGCAGCCACTGTTGTGACACCAGCACATTGAGCATCACGTTGAAGCCGAACCGCGAGAACGGAACATAGCTGAGCCGGTCGACGGCAGCCATCGAGCTGCGCCGCAAGCCTTTTGCCGTCCGGGCGTTCATCCGGCGAGTAAGCCCTTGGCGATGTGCGTCACCTGCACCTCGTTGCTGCCGGCGTAGATCATCAGCGA
>NZ_JBAPRN010000801.1:0-2778 GCF_049281135.1 Mycobacterium sp.
GTACTGGGCGGTGCCCATCACCATGCCGGTCTGTGTCACCGGGGCGGCGTCGACGGCTTTGGCGATGCCGAAGTCGGTGATCTTCACCTGACCGGTCGGGGTGATCAGGATGTTGCCCGGCTTGACGTCGCGGTGCACCAGACCGGAGGCGTGCGCGACCTGCAGCGCCCGTCCAGTCTGCTCGAGCATGTCCAGCGTGTGCCGCAGCGACAACCGGCCGGTCCGCTTGAGCACCGAGTTGAGCGGCTCGCCGTTGACCAATTCCATCACCAGATAGGCGGTGCGCCCTTCACCCTCCATCTGGGTCTCGCCGTAGTCGTGAACGCTGGCGATGCCGGGATGGTTGAGCATCGCGGTGGTGCGCGCTTCAACCCGGAAGCGCTCGATGAATTCGGAGTCTTGGGAGAACTCGGCCTTGAGCACTTTGACCGCGACGCGACGTCCCAGCCGGCTGTCGACGGCCTCCCACACCTGACCCATCCCGCCGGTAGCAATCAGGCGTTGCAGGCGGTAGCGGCCAGACAGCGTCACACCCACTCGCGGGCTCATGGTCCTCCCTGCAGCGCAGCCTCGATGACCGCGCGCCCGATCGGTGCGGCAAGCGCGCCACCGGTCGCCGATAACCGGTCAGCGCCGTCCTCTACAAGCACCGCGACGGCCACCTTCGGAGCCTTCGCGGGCGCAAAAGCGATGTACCACGCGTGCGGTGGTGTGTGGCGCGGGTCGGTGCCGTGCTCTGCGGTACCAGTCTTGGATGCGATCTGCACGCCGGGGATCGCCCCTTTCTGCTGAGTGACATTCTCGGCGCCGACCATTAACTCAGCTAGCTTAGCCGCGACCTGCGGGGACACCGCACGGCGCTGTTGGTGCGGCGCGGTCGTGCTGATGTTAGCCAGGTCAGGTCCCTGCAGGCTGTCAACCAGGTAGGGCTGCATGGTGATGCCGGCATTGGCGATGGTAGCCGCAACGACCGCATTCTCCAGCGGCGTCAACGCGACATCCTTCTGGCCGATGCTCGTCATGCCCAGCGCAGCCGCGTCGGGTATCGGTCCGATAGTCGATTGGGCGACCTGCAGCGGGATCGGCTCCGGCACGACGTCCAGGCCGAACGATCGCGCGGTGCTGCGCAGCGCATCGGTGCCGGTGAGCAGGCCTAACTGGACGAATGCGGTATTGCACGACCGGGCGAATGCCTCACGCAGCGTGACGGTTTCGGCGCTGTCGCAGGGTGCGCCGCCGTAGTTCTCCAGGGTTGCGGTGCTATCCGGCAGTGGAATCGACGCCGCCGACGTGAGTTCGTCGTCCTCGGTCGCGCCGTTCTGCAACGCGGCCGCGGTAGTGATCACCTTGAACGTCGAACCGGGTGGGTACGTCTGCGAGATTGCGCGATTGATCAGCGGCGAGTGCGGGTCGTCACGAAGTTGCTGCCAGGTGTGCGCCTGTTGCTCGGGGTCGTGCGAGGCAAGCTGATTGACGTCGTAGGACGGCGAGGACACCAGCGCCAGAATCTTCCCGGTCGCCGGCTCCAGCGCGACGACCGCACCGCGGCACGGGCCGTTGCAGCCCTGCTGCATCGCGTCCCAACCGGCTTGCTGGATCCGCGGGCTGATGGTGGTGTCCACCGTGCCGCCGCGGGGGTCGCGACCAGTGAAGAAGTCGGCCAGCCGGCGGCCGAACAACCGCTGATCGGATCCGTTCAGCAGGGGATCCTCGGCCCGCTCCAAACCGGTGCTCGAGTAGCGCAGCGAATAGAACCCGGTCACCGGGGCGTACACCGCGGCGTTGGGGTACACCCGCAGGAAGCGGAAGCGGCTGTCGGTGGCCACCGAGTACGCCAGCAGCTGACCGTTCGCGGTGATCTGGCCGCGCTGCCGGGAGTACTCGTCCATCAGCACGCGCTGGTTGCGCGGGTCAGACCGCAGCCCGTCGGCGGTGAAGACCTGCGTGAGCGTGGCGTTGAACAACAACAGCACGATCAGCGCCATCACGGTCACCGAGATCCGGCGGAGGGAGGTGTTCATACCCGCTCGATCACCTCGGTGTTAGCGCCCGCGATCGGCGAGGTGTTGCGCGGCTTGGTACGGAACGGCCGCCGCGCCGCATGCGAGATGCGCACCAGGATCGCCAGCAGCACATAGTTCGCCAACAGCGACGAGCCGCCGTAGGACATCCAGGGCGTGGTCAGCCCGGTCAACGGAATGAGGTTGGTGACGCCGCCGACGACGATGAACAACTGGATGGCCAGCGTGGACGCCAGACCCGCAGCCAGCAGCTTGCCGAAGCTGTCCCGCACCGCGATCGCGGTCCGCATGCCGCGGACGATCACGATGGTGTAGAGCATCAGCAGGCCGGCCAACCCCACCAGACCGAGCTCTTCACCGAACGCCGCGGTGATGAAATCGGTTGCCGCAGCAGGCACGGTGTCCGGCTGCCCATTGCCCAGACCGGTGCCAAAGACGCCGCCGGTGGCGAAGCTGAACAGCGATTGCACGATCTGGTAGCCGGTGTTGTCCGGATCGGCGAACGGGTCCAGCCACGTCTGCACCCGAACCCGGACATGAGCGAACATGTAGTACGCAGCGACGCTGCCCAGCGCGAACAAGGCCAGGCCGAGGACCACCCAGCTGAACCGTTGGGTGGCCAGGTAGACGACCACCAGGAACGACGCGTAGAGCAAAAGCGAAGTGCCCAAATCCTTTTCGAAGACCATCACGGCAATCGAGGCAACCCAGGCGCCGAGCAGCGGAGCGAGGTCACGCGGCCGGGGCAGATCCATAC
>NZ_JBAPRN010000802.1:0-1645 GCF_049281135.1 Mycobacterium sp.
GTACATGTCGTCGGGATTGACGGGGTCCTTGCCGCCGTGCGAGTAGAAGAGCAGATCGCCGGGTTGCAACGCGGATTTGTCGACCGGACGGCCCCGGCTGTCGGCGGCTTGCGGGCCGGCGTCGCGCGGCAGGGTGATGCCATATGCCTGGTAGGCGATGTAGGTCAATCCGGAGCAATCGATCCCGAACCCGGTAAGGCCGCCCCACACGTAGGGGATGCCCAAGAACGCGGCGGCGTAGCGGACCAGATCGGCTCCGGTGGGATGCATTATGTCCGTTGGCTTTTCGTAGACCGCGATCTTTCGGGCATCCAGCCACCTCGGGCCACGATCCGGGGTGGCCACCTGCACGGCCCTATCGGTGCGGCTCAGGACGGGAAGCATGGTGTTGGCGCTGATCTCGAGGTCCTGGTTGGTGAGTCCGGAGTCGCGGTACAGCCAGGTGGTGATGCCGTGATCGGCCAGCGCGAAGGGAGCGTGTTCTTTTATTGCGTCGTAGACCGGGTCGGTTGCCAACTGGGCCTTGGGAATCCAGCCGGGATAGCCCTGAGAGTCCTTCGGTGTGGACTGGTCGGGGACCACCACCTGGTCCCAGTCGCCCTGCTCCTGCAGCACAACTACGCGGTCGCCATAGAGAACCTGCGTCTGGTCGAGTTCGTCCGAGGTGAGCGCTTCCTGCTGGTCCAACGTCATGGCGGACACCCAGCCGCGAATGTAGACCGGGTTGGTCAGGGCGGGACGATCGACTGGACGCGGACTCTGTGGGGAGGTCCACACCGTGGCCACCGATACGGCGACATAAACGTTGCGCGCCGCCGGCGCGGCCGAGACGTTGACGGGGTCCGATGCTGCCATCAGCCCGATGGCCAAGACACCGGCAAGCGCTGTTCGGGTCACGGCGCCGGTCACATCTTTTGACGCTATCGGAGCCACGCCGCCGTGTCCGGTTAGCGCGCTGCAACGCGTCACTCGCAAAGATGTCAAGGACATCTTCCCGAGATCGACGGCGAGGATCACCCAGCCCATCCTTCATGAGGCGCGGCAAGTCCTACCGGGCAAGGTAACACCCGCCACACCGGCCTCTCGGAGAGGAAGGCGTACGTTGTGCCCACCTCATAGCGACAGTTGGCGGCGGTGCGTCGCCCGATCTTCAGTTGTCGCTACGAGGCGGGCATACCGTCGTATCCCTAACTTCCTGTGACGTTGGAGATTCGCAGTCAGGTCCGGGATTCGGCTACGGGAGCGCTGACCGAAGGTTGTTGCCGCCCATGAGCTTCTCGCTCATGTGGGCGAGCACGTCTTCGGTCATGGCGAAGCCGCCCAGGTGGCTCTCGGGGCGCACGGTGAGTACGGCGTCCTGCAGGCGCGTGACGGCCGTGTGCACACCAGCGATCGGCACGACGTGGTCGGTCTCGCCGTGCCACCACCGCACCGGCACCTTCACGTCGACGAGCCGAAAACCCCAGTCGCGCCCGAGAAGACGGGCATCGTCGACCATGGCCAGGCAGCGGCCGCGGAAGGCGTTGACCATGTCGTCGACGAAGATCGCCTCGACTTCAGGATCGTCGAGGACCTGCCGATCGATTTCGGGCCACATCCGCATATAAAGGCGATAGGCGTAGTGCGCGAAGGGAATCAGCGGTGC
>NZ_JBAPRN010000803.1:0-3720 GCF_049281135.1 Mycobacterium sp.
TTGCCGGACTGTCGCCGTAGCGCGCCCTCAGCGAGCTCACGCACCGCCGCAGGCCGCCGATGAGCTCGTGCAGTTCGGCCAGTTCAGTAGTGCTGGACAACGGATCTCCCTGGAGGCGAAGGTGTCATGGATCACAGTACGACACCAATACTATCCAGCGCAGAGCCGCGGCGTGAGACAGATCACCCGCCGCGCCTAATCCGGGGGAATCGGTTCCAGCAGCCGGCGTGGCCGACGAAGTGCCTTGCTGACCGGATCGTCGCGCACCGCTCGCTCACGTGGTCGGCGCGGCGGGTGCAGGACGAGGTCGGCGACGTCGGGCAGTTGCCCGCACGACCCGCACACCCGGTCCGGTCCGATCGCGCCGCCACAGTCGGCATGGCGATAGCTGCGGCGCTGTGGCTGTTCGACGTAGTTCTCGTTGCCCCAGCCGGCCAGGGACCAGATGATGGGCCAGAGCCGACGGCCTTTGGGGGTCAACACGTACTCGTCGCGGCCCCGGCCACCGGTCGCTTTGGCCAGCACCCCCTCATCGATGAGGAGTGAAAGCCGCTCGGACAGAACGGCCTTGGGAATCCCGAGGTGAGCGCGAAAGTCACTGAATCGACGGACTCCGTAGAAGGCGTCGCGTACGACCAGCAGCGTCCATCGCTCGCCAACAATCTCCAGCGATCGCGCGATCGGGCAACTCTCGGCGGCGTATTCGCGGGGTAGGGCCACGACCGGATCCTACCCTTGCAGGTTCGTTGACTGAACCATAGACTCGGGCTTTGAAGAGTTCAGTCAATGAACCATAGAAAGGTGCAGCGGATGGGCTTCCACCGTGAGCAGCACGGCATGACCCGCATCGACATCGAGACCGGGATTCCCTTTGAGGAGTTCGTCGCCGCCCTCGAGAAGGCGGCACCGCCGGTCGACCGGACGGCGGTGGAACGCATCACCAAGGCCGGCGGCGACTGGGACGACGTACGCGCCGCTACGGCCGAGAACGCGCCGAATGACCTGATGGTGTACGCCAAGATCGAAACCAGCGTCTTCTTCGGCGTTGCGGGACACCACACGCCGGCGATCGAGTACCTGATCGGCAACCACGTCATCGCCGAGACGATGTTTCGACACGACGCCAAGGCGCTGTTGTACGCGCCGCTGCGCATGCTGGTCTATGGCGACGACAACGGTGACGCGGTGTTCACGATGGACCAGCCCGGCCCGGCCTTCGGCAGTCTCGGCATCGCCGAGGTGGCCGCCGTCGGTAAAGATCTGGACCGCAAAGTCGTGAACCTGCTGCGTGTCGTGGGCGTGGACGCCGGGCAGGCCTTCGACTAGCCCGCGAATCCGGTGGAGCCGTTGAGCCCCACCGGATTCGAGTGCGATTACTTGCTGATCTCGATGCGCTGTGCCTGAGTCCCGGCGTAGGCGCCGGCAACCCGGACGGTCAGCACACCGGCGTCGTAGGACGCCGAGACGGCCTCACCGGTGAGGTGCGCGGGCAGCTGGAACGACCGGCGGAACGATCCGTAGCGGACCTCGCGGAGCGTCCGTCCGTCCTTCTCCTCGGCGTGCTCGTCGCGACGCTCACCGTGGATGACCAGGCGGCCGTGCTCTACCTCGACGTTGACGTCTTTGTCGACATCCACGCCCGGCAACTCGAGCCGCACCACCGCGTCCTCGCCGTCCTTGACGATCTCGGCGGCGGGGTGGAATCCACTGGGTACCGGCTTGGCCCAGTCGGTCGCCGCCGCCGGCCCAAAGAAATCGCGCATCCAGCGGTCGACATCCCACGCGGGTCGCGACCATAGGGTCAGGTTGCTCATTCGTGTCTCCTCGTGCTCTGTGATTGCCGACGACTTGCCGGCTCTACAGATAGAAACTTGAGTCGACCACGCTTAAGTTCCGCCAGTCGTTTCGCCGTCAGCGAACGCCGCGTCGCGACAAAGCTCTTGTTGGTCAGCGCTTCTGGGTGATCACCAGACGTCCCCGTCGCGCCAATCGCACGCCAACGGCGCGGTGTCATCCAGGTTTGTCCCGAGCGGGAACACGAACACCGACCCGTCGTCGTCGGGAGTCGGGATCGGCCCGCCGGGTGCCAACACCGACGTCGGTCCGCGCCACGGCAGCCAACCGCGCAGGGTGTAGAGCTGCCTGCCCCGGTCCGACGAACTCAGCGCGCCGATCTGGTAACCGCCGCGGATGACCTGCTCACAGGCGTTGAGGATCGCGATGGCCAGACCTTGTCCGCGCCAATCCTCGCGCACCGCAACAGCTTCCACGTATCCGCAGCGCAGCGAAAGCCCGCGGTAGAGCAGGCGTCGTTGCACCACGGCGCCGTGCGCGATGATCGCACCGTGGTCCCAGATCAGGGCATGCATTCCACCCAGCGCATGGTCCCAGTCGGCGGCGGTGAACTCGCCGGCGAACGCCTCGTTGACCATCTCGTGCGCGCGCTGCCGCGCGTCGCTCTCCAAGTCGGCGGTGTGGACCAACCGGGCGGTGTGAACCTGGGTGCGCACACTGCTGGTCTACCAGTTGGACTAGTCCGCCGCCACCGAACTCGACACGGAAGTCGGGGCGATTCTGGGACGCGACCAGTGCAGTCGCACGTGCTGACCTGGACGCACCTGGGCGAGCTTGTCGATGTCCTGGTCGGCGATCACGCCGGCCACCGGATAGCCGCCGGTAACCGGGTGATCGGGGCCGAGAATCACCGGTAATCCGTTGGGCGGCACCTGGATCGCGCCGCGGGTCGCGCCTTCGCTGGGCAGTTGGCGCCCCGGGTCGCGGTGTCGCAGCGGTCGTCCTTCGAGTCGCATGCCGACGCGATCGCTACGGTCCGACGCCATCCAGATGGTGTGCACCAGGGCGTCGGCATCGGCCAGCCAGTCGTCGCGCGGGCCGGGGGCAACCAGAAGTTCGACCAATTGGTCGGAGATCGGCGCCACCGGCGCCTGGTCGAGCTCCGGGTACTCCTCGGTGTGTTCCCCGATCGGCAACACGTCACCGGGTTGCAACGGCAACGGTCCGATTGCCGACATCACGTCGTAGCTACGCGAGCCCAGCACCGGTGTCACGTCGAAGCCGCCACGCACTGCCAGGTAGCTGCGCAATCCGGAGCGCGGCACGCCGAGTGCGATCACCTCGCCGTCGCGGACGTGCTGAATGCTGTTGGCGCCGAACATGGTTACGCCGACCCGCGGATTGGTGTCCGCGCCGGTGACCGCGATGTCGACGTCGCCGCCGCGGACTCGCGCCGTGAACCCGCCCATCGTCACCTCGATGGTGGCGCGGTCGTCCGGGTTGGCCACCAGCCGGTTGGCCAGCGTGTGTGACCGCCGGTCGGCCGCCCCCGACCGGGTGACGCCGAGATGGGCGAGTCCGACGCGGCCGAGGTCTTCGACGAGGGCCAGCGGTCCGGTGTGCAGAATTTCCAGGGTCGTCATGGTCGCCTCGCTATGCAGCCCGGAATTGGACCCACATGCCTGGCGTCAGCAACGCCGGATGGGGCCGATCGATGTCCCACAGCACCGCGTCGGTGTGGCCGATCAGCTGCCATCCGCCGGGGGAGCGACGCGGGTAGATTCCGGTGAATTCGCCGGCCAGGCCCACGGCACCGGCCGGGACCGATGGGCGTGGCTCGGACCGTCGCGGCACGGCCAGGCGCGGATCGCCGCCGACCAGATAGGCGAAACCCGGTGCGAAACCACAGAATCCGACCTTCCATAG
>NZ_JBAPRN010000804.1:0-15792 GCF_049281135.1 Mycobacterium sp.
CGTGTGATGCGCTGGGCACCAAGGGCTTCGCGAGTTGAGCGTACCGTCACTTGATCGTCGCGCCCGCGTCGATCGGCAGCGAGATCCCGGTGATGTAACGGGCCTCGTCGCTGGCCAGAAACACCACCGCATTGCTCACATCGCCGGGTTCGATCCATGGCACCGGCAGCGCGTTCATCTCTCCGGCTGGCACCGCGAACATCTCCCTGGTCGGATGCGGATCGTCCGGCAGGAACACGCGATAGGTTGCCTCATTCATGATCATCGGTGTGTCGACATTCGTCGGGTGGATGCTGTTGACCCGGATGCTCAGCGGTGCCAGCTCAAGGGCAAGCGTCTTCATCAACCCGACTACCCCATGTTTGGCGGCGACGTAGTGCCCAATGCCGGGCTGACCGATGAGCCCCGCGATGCTGCTGGTGAGTATGATCGATCCGCCATTGCCCCCGGCGATCAGGTGCGGTACCGCCGCTTTCGTGGTGCGCCACACTCCGGACAGATTGATGTCGATAATCTGTGACCAGGCTTGCTCGGAGAGCTCGAAGGTTGCACCCACGGAAAGGATTCCGGCGTTGGCTATCACGATGTCGAGTCGTCCAAGCTGGGCCACCCCGTCGTTGACCGCGGAGATGAGCGCCTCACCGTCGCGGACGTCGACTTCGCGGGTCATGACGTTCTGACCGAGTTCCTTGACCTGGCGGGCGGTTTCTTCGAGATCCTCGGGAGTCGATAGCGGATAAGGCACCGACTCGATCTGACGGCAAATGTCGAGCGCGATGATGTCGGCGCCCTCCTGGGCAAGCCGCAGCGCATGGCTGCGACCCTGGCCGCGCGCGGCACCGGTGATCAACGCGACTTTGCCTGCTACCCGTCCGGTCATGCGCTTCTCCTATTAGATGGAACGAAAGCAGTTGGTTTTCAGGTCTTTTCGAAAGTCAGAGGGACGCGGTCGGGGCAATTGGCAACCCCCGGCGCCCACTTGAGTTCGGTCGGATCTACGTCGAATTTCAGATTGGTAATCCGGGCCAGCAGCTCTTCGAACGCGATGGTGATCTCCACGCGGGCTAGGTGCATGCCCACGCACCGGTGGATGCCCAGACCGAAGCCGGCGTTGCCGCCGCGTGGTGGGTCGAACTGCAGCTGGTCGGCGTTGGGAAACTTCTCTTCGTCGCGGTTAGCCGAGTCGAAACGCACCATTACCCGGTCGCCCTTGCGCATTGGGCACCCGCCGACCTCGGTGTCGCGGGTAACCGTGCGGCCGAACGTGGCTACCGGGGATACGTGCCGGATGAACTCGTCCATGTCGTTGCGCACCCAGCGCGGATCTCGCACGCGGGCTTCGAGCTCGGGCCGCAAGGCAATGTTCATGGCGATGGTGCCGATCGCCGAACGAGTGGTGTCGAGCCCGCCGAGGAACAGCACACAGATGGCGCCGAGCGCCTGCTGCGGATCGAGCGGCTTGCCGTCAACAGTGCCGGTGACCAGCGACCGCAGGATGCCCTCTTCCTCAGGCGGATTCGCGGTGGCCGCGGCCAGGTATTCGGCGGCCAGCATCCCGAGCTTCATGAAGTTTTCTTCGGTGCCGTCTTCGGTGACGGCGAAGACGACCTCTTTGGCCCGCTCCATCTTGGCCATGTCGGTTTCCTTGAACACCACAGAGGCCAGCACGCGGGACACGAACGGTCCGGCGAACTCACCGAGGAGTTCAACCTTCCCGTTGTCGACGAATCCATCGATGAGTTCGCGCGCGATGCTGCGCATCTCGTCTTCGAACGTCAGCGAGTATTTGCGCGACAGAAACGGGTTGAGCAGCTGGCGAAACCCGGTGTGCAGCGGCGGATCGGAGTCCAGCGGACCGAGGCCGACCGGGGTGGGTGCGGGTGAACCGCTCCGCGACGAGAACGTTTCCGGATCCTCGAGGACTCTTCGAACGTCGGCATAGCGGGTGACCATCCACATCGGACCGGTCAGTTCGGCCTCGGTGCGCACCACCGGGCAGTGCGCGCGGGCGTAGGCGAAAGCGTCGTACTTCCAGTTCTCGTGTTCGGCGTCGAACAGGTCGAACGTGGGAAGCAGCGCGGCGAGATGGCGATCAATGGCGGAAGAGGTCATCGATACGGCTCCGTACCTTGAGCAACCGCATTCAAACGGCGTTCGGTATTTAATTGGCCAGCATGCCATATGAGGTGCGTCACGTTCAACTGAAAGATGGGCCTTGCCCCGGGGGCTAGCGCCGCCTTCGTCAGCCCTGCACGACTGGGTCCAACTTGAGCGGTCGAGCGGCCTCGACCATGATGATCTCCCACTCGAGTCGCGGGTGTTCTGCCCATTCGCGGCGAGACTTGATGCGAGCGCGATCGGGAAAGCCATGGTGGATGCCCTGCGGATCGTGGCTGAGCAGGCCGGCTTTCAGCGAGCGACCCAGCGATTTTCCGCCGTGGATCAGCGCGATCTCGTCGTAGTCGGCGTTGCGGTGGAACCACGGGATGCGCTCGACGCCCTTGATCGACTCGAACGGACGCGGGAGCAGATTGATGATGTTGATGCCCTCGGCGACCAGGAAGCAATGCATCGACGGCGCCAGGTGCAGGCTGTCGGACATGATCACGTTCCAGTCGCGGATGTTGAACGTAAAAGGAAAGTAATCACCTTTCCAACCCTGCACGTCGCAGGGGTGATGGTCCACGTAGATCGATGAGTACTCGTTGTCGTACTTGACCCTGATCTCGTATTCGTCTCGATCAGAGGGCATCGCGGCGGGCTCGGGCACGCGGATCACGTCGGGGTCGAAGGGGGCGTGGCGGCCCAGTCCCACATAGGTAGGCGCCCGCAGTTCACCAACCGTCTCGATGCCGAACAGCGTGGTCTCACCGCCGCCGACCACGAAGCGGTGCGTGATTGCCTTGGGGATGACGATGTAGTCGCCTCGCCCGTAGCTGATGGGTCCGAATTCCGTCTCGACTGTGCCGGATCCGTCATGGACGAACCAACATTCGTCGCCGTCGACGTTGCGGCGGTAGAACGGCATCGGTTCGGCACGCCGCGACAACCAGATGGTGACGTCAGCGTTGTAATAGAGCCGTTGTGCGTCTCCGCGCGGATCGGTCAGGTCCCCTGGCTTGATGTCATCAAGCATTACGCTGGTCGACCTGAACCGGCCCTCGGTACGGAAAATCGTCGGGTCATGAGAGCGGTACAACACGGCCTCGCGGCCGTCGAAGCCCCGCCGGGTGAGTTCGTCGTCCTTGAGGAGTTCGCCGTTGACACCAGCGCTGGGCAGATCGCGGTGCGCCTGCCTGCTCGTCGTGCCCTTGTTGAACTGGATCAAGGTACGCATGGTCATAGCGTCAGCATATGACATTCGTCAAGCATTTGACGATCGGCATTTGGTTAAGTTCTGGGCGGTGAGACTCCTCGTCGGGGCGCTGATACCTTCCGATGCGGCGATGGCAGCGTGCCCGCAAACTAACTTTGTTTGGTATCTTGACCGGGTGGTCGAGCTTCCAGCAGGCACCCCACGGACCGGTCTGCCGCCGTTGACCGGGGTGCGTGTGCTGGACTTGAGCGCATTGGGTCCCGGCCCCTTCTGTTCGATGCTGCTTGCCGATTTCGGAGCCGAGGTGCTGGCGGTCGGGCGGCCGGGCGCCCCGCACCCCTTCGATCCGGCCGGGTCCCTGTCACGGGGTAAACGCTCGGCCGTAGTGGACATGCGCGCGCCGCGCGGCCCAGAGGTTATCGCCCGGCTCGCCGACGCCGCCGACGTCCTGCTGGAGAGCAATCGTCCCGGCACGATGGAACGCCGTGGGCTGGGCCCGGACATGTTGTGCGTGCGCAATCCGAGGCTGATCTACACGCGGCTGACAGGCTGGGGGCAAGACGGGCCTTACCGCGACAGGGCCGGGCACGACATCAACTACGCCGCGATCGCGGGCACACTCGGCGTGATCGGCGACGAACGGCCGGTACCCCCATTGGCAATGTTGGGCGACCTGGCGGGTGGCTCGCTCTTCGCGGCGCTGGGCATCGTGATGGCGCTCTACGAACGCGCCGTCACGGGCCGGGGCCAAGTTATCGACGCGGCGATCGCCGACGGCTCGGCGCTGCTCAACCTCACCAACCTCGCCGAGTTCAACGCTGGGATCTGGGCCGGCCGCGGCCGGCACATCCTGTCTGGGAACGCGCCGTTCTACGGTCCCTACGCGTGCGCCGACGGTCGGTTCTTTGCCGTCGGCGCCATCGAACCGAAGTTCTACGCCGACTTCCTCGGCGCTCTCGGCATCGAAGACGTCGACATCTCCGAGCAGCTCAACCCGGCGCACTGGCCCGAATTGCGCGAGAGGATCGCGGCCGTATTCGCAACCAAACCGCGCGCCCACTGGACCGCGGCGTTCGCCGATGTCGACGGTTGCGGAACACCGGTTCTCGAACTCGATGAACTCGCGGACGACCCGCATTTGCGGGCACGCTCCACGCTCGTCACCGAACCGGACGGCTCGGTGACCGCCGGCCCCGCGCCGCGGCTATCCCGCACCCCGGGCCGGATCGGCCCGGCGCCGAGCGCGATCGGTGCCGATACCCGGGTTGTGCTGCGCGAGTGGGGTTTCGCCGACGACGAAGTCAGATCCTTGATCGCCGACGCGACAGTCGCGTCGGCCGAGTGACACCGCGACCGTCGCCTTCACTCGACGACGATGGCGTGCTCCGGGCAGCTCAGCACCGCCTCGTCGATATCGGCCCTATCCGCGTCATCGACACCATCACGCAGCACCACTCCGAAACCGGCGTCGTCCATGTCGAAGTAAGTCGGCGCGATGAGCACGCACCGGCCGTGCCCCTGGCACTTACCTGAGTCGATGGCCACACGAGGCAACGTCTTTCACCCCCCGCAATTCTTGCCTTTGCGGTCCAGCCGGCGCCGCCAGTCGTGCGCGCCGGTGAGCCGCACCAGCCGTGCCTGTAGTCGGCTCATCCACGGCACGTACGGATACCAGTGCGGTTCTGACCGCAGCTTGAACCGTTCGGTCACGATGGCCTGCTGCCGGCAGAACTTGAGAAGTCCGGCGGCCCCGCCGTTACGGCCACCGATGCCCGAGGACTTCCAGCCACCCATCGGCAGGGTAAGCAGCATGGTGGCGGTCAGCACGCTGTTGATGTTGACCGCGCCGGCTTCCAGCCGACGGGCAACCCGATCCGCCCGCTCCTTGTTCCCGCTGAACACGCTGGCGGCCAACCCGTAGGGCGAGTCGTTGGCCAGCCGGATGGCCTCGTCCTCGTCACGGACTCGCATCACCGGCAGCGTCGGGCCGAATGTTTCCTCACGCATGCAGACCATCGAGTGGTCGACGCCGGTCAGCACCGTTGGCTGGAAGAACATCCCGACGTCGGCGCGCTTACCACCGGTCAGGGCCCGGGCGCCGGCCTGCAGCGCATCGTTGACGTGACGCTCGACAATGCTGAGCTGGTTCTCGGTGGCCATCGCCCCGATCTCGGTTGCGAAGCTGCCGTCGCGGTCCATCCCTTGGCGCAGCGGCGCGACTTTGTCGGCCAGCTTGGCCACGAACTCGTCGTAGACCTTGTCCTGCACATAGATTCGCTCTACCGACACGCAGATCTGTCCGGAGTTCCACAAACCGCCCCACACCGCGCCGCTGGTCGCGCGGTCGATATCGGCGTCGTCGAGCACGATCATGGCGTCCTTACCGCCGAGCTCCAGGCCACACGGTATGAGCCGCTCTCCCGCGCGTGCGGCGATCTTTCGGCCGGTGGCCGTGGACCCGGTGAACTGAATCATGTCCACCTCGTCGACCACCGCGGCCCCGATGGCGCCACCGCCGGTGACGCACGCCATCACCGGTGGCCCTTTGACCTCCTCCAGCCAGCCGCGGGTCACCTCGGCCCAGGTCAGAGGCGTGACCTCCGACGGCTTGAAGATGACCGCCGCCCCGGCCATCAGCGCTGGAATGCCATCGATGGTCGAGGTGGCCAGCGGGCCGTTCCACGGGGTGATGATGCCCACGAGCTGGTGCGGCCGGTGGAAGACGCGCAGGTTCTTGGTCAGCGCCATCGTGCCCGAGCGCTTTACGGTGCGATCGGCGAGAAATTCCGCGGCGTGCTTGGTGAAGTAGTTCACCATGTCGACGAACACGGCGGTCTCGATCTGGGCGTCACCCCACGATTTGCCGGTCTCCTCCTGCATCAGCCCGATCAACCGCTGCTCGTTGTCAAGCACCCAATCGAGCAGGCGCAGGACGTGCTTGGCTCTGCCGTCCGGGCCGAGGTCTTCCCACGCCGGCTGCGCGGCCCGTAGCTGCCGAGCGACTTCGTGCACGTGTCCCGGCGTCATGTCGGGCACGCGGCCGACCACCCGTCCGTCCGCGGGGCAGCGAACGGTGAGGAACCCGGACCCGTGGGATGGAGCGCTAACACCCACATCGGTCTGCGTCGTCATCGACGGTCCTTTCGGAGGCCTACGGTGTCGATAGCCTAACAGTGTTTGGTACCCGCGATCCATGTGTCTGGGCCCGCCCTTTACCCTGATCGTATGAGCCTGCCGCGACATGACGGTCGCGATCTTGCATCCGTGAGCTCCGATCAAATTCTGTATGCAGAAGACCTGGCCATCGGAGACTGGATGGACTTGGGCCCCGTCGAAGTGACCCGAGACGAAATCGTCGGCTTTGCAAGGCAATTCGACCCGCTGCCCATCCACGTCGACGGAACCGAATCACCGTTTGGCGACGTGATCGCCAGTGGCATGCACACACTGGCGTTGTTCGCGAGCATGTCGTCACCGAAGTTCATGGCCCGGCTCGCGCTGGTGGCGGGCAAGGGGTTCGACCGCATGCGACTGCCGAATCCCGTCCGTCCCGGCTCGGTGCTCACCGGATACCTGCAGGTCGTCGAGGTCAGGATGGGTTCGCGAAAGGCCGATGTGCACTGTATCTACGAGATGGTGGATCAAAACGGCGACCTGGTGATGACGATGGTGGGCATCCAGGTCGTTCGCCGCCGGCACCCCGTCGCCGACTGACCGACGCTTCATCACCTGCCTCCGCGAGCCGCCGTGCGTTAACCTACCGCCATGAGGTTATGTGCTCGTCGCCGGCGAAGGCCGCGGTGGTGATGTCGCCACTGCCCAGCCGCGAGCCAGGCGTTCCGCACTGGACTGACATCGACTGGGATCCGTCGATCGCGAACCGGCTGATCAATGACCTGCGGCTGCGCTACCTCGACTACGGCTCGGGTCCCGCTCTAGTTCTGTTGCATGGCATGGCTGCCAGCTGGCAATGGTGGCTCGAGAACATTCCGACACTGGCTGAGCATCATCGGGTCATTGCCGTCGATTTGCCTGGCTTCGGCCAATCCGAGCCGTTGCCCGCACCAGCAGAGATGGCCACTCATGCGCGCACGGTGCTCGATCTGCTGACTGCGCTCGGCATCGAATCAGCAACGGTGGCAGGGCATTCCATGGGCGGGCTGGTCGCCATGGAAATGTTTGTCGCCGACCCGCGGCGCGTGCGGAACCTGATTCTGGTCGACTCAGGCGGTGTGCCCATGTCGGAACGACGCCTTCGTGTAGTACTCGTGGTGCTGCGGGTCTGCTCCGCGGTCTTGCGCAGACGCTTCGTTCGCCAGGCTCTGGCGACCAAGCAGTGGGTTCGGCGGCTCGCCCTTCGGGCAGCGTTCCGCGATCCCCGTGCCATGTCGCCGGAGCTGGCGGCCAAAACCATGCCATTGCTCGGCGGCGGGGGCTTTGTCGACGCGGTCGCCGCGGCAGGTCGCGCCGTGCGCGCTACGGTGCCCGAGGCGATCACCTGCCCGGTCTTGCTGGTGTGGGGCGAGCGGGACGTTATCGCGCCCGCTTGGTGTGCCCGGCAGCTGCACGACAGGTTGCCTGACTCCGAACTCGTTGTTTTCGCCAGCGCGGGACACACCCCGATGATCGAATTCCCAGACCAATTCAACGATTTGGCGTCAAAGTTCATGGCTGCACGAAACGGCGACTACAGCAGGGTGCGACGTCGTACCGAGAACGGACTGCCCGTCCCAGGTGCATAACGTCTCGAGCGCCACCTCATTCGGTCTTGCGCGCGGGCTACTCGGATTTCCCGCAACCGACCTTCTCCCCTTGTCATCGGCCGCCGGCTAGCGCTTGGCGAAGTCTTGGCCGGACCGCCGATGTCGACCAGGCCTTGCATGGCCACCAACCGTCGGCGTCGACCTCAACCCGGCGATGGCTAACACCCCAAACCGTCGTCGAATGCGCTCCTTGACACACCAGGTGTACACGGTGTACGAATACTGCGCACAGTAGGTGTGCACAGTGTATGAATAGCCTGCACACAAGCCCAGCGCCTGAATCAGAGGAGTGCAGTAATGGGAAACAACGATCCGGGCGCCAACACCGCCGACGTTGTCGTGGTGGGTGCGGGTCACAACGGGCTGACCGCCGCCTGTTATTTGGCCAAAGCGGGGCACAACGTGCTTGTCGTCGAGGCCTCGCCCACGATCGGCGGGATGACATCGACCTACGCCACGATGCCTGGAGCGCCTCACCACCTGGTGAACGAGGGCGCCGTCCAGGCCTCGCTCTACCGGGCCACCACTATCGAAGCCGATCTGCAGCTCTCGAAATACGGGCTGCGCCAGGTCGTCGCCGATCCGCAGCACCTGCATCTGGGGCCGGACGGCGAGTCACTCGCGATCTGGCGCGACGCCAATCGGACGGCCGACGAGCTGCGGCGGTTCTCGAAAAAGGACGCCAAGGCCTGGCTCGAGATGGCCGAAACGCTTGACCTCTGCATGGATGTGATGCTCGCCTACATGCGCTCGCACCCGCTGCGGCCGCGTATAGGCGAAATGCTCAAGGGCGCCGCGCGGATGGCGCGCCATCCCAGGCAGATGATCGCGCTGAGCCGCTACTTCTCCGTGTCGCACGCCCAGATCATCGACGAGTCGTTCGAGTCTTCTCTGGTCCGCGGCGCGCTCGCGCAGATGCCGACCTTCGACTGGATGCGCCGCGACACCACCGCTTGGGCGATGATCTACGTCGCGATCGTGCACCGCACCAGCTCCTCGCGTTTCGTCGGCGGAACAGGGGCGCTCCCTCGCGCGCTGGAAGCGTGCCTGCGTGAGCACGGCGGAACGGTGCGGACCTCGGCGCCGGTGAAGCAGATCCTCGTCCGCAATGGCCGCGCGGAGGGCGTCGTGCTCAAGAGTGGCGAAGAGATACGCGCGAACGCCGTGCTGGCCGCCTGCGACCCCAAGACCGCACTCGCCGGCCTGCTGCCGAAGGGCGCCCTGCCGGACAAACTTGCGGCGGCGGCGGCCCACATCCCCACCAACACCACCGGCGCCGGCCATATGAAGGTCAACGTGGCGCTGCGCGGGCAGCTTCATCTCCCCCGCCACGCCGCGCTGCGGTCCGACGGCCTTGACCTCCGCAACCCCGTGACCTGCTGGCACACGTTCGAGGAGCACGTCGAAGGATGGGACGCCATTGTGCGTGGTGACTGGCCGAAGCGGCAACCGTTCCTGGCGGTCATCCCGACCGCCTTGGACCCGACCCAGGCGCCCGACGGTCAGGACACCCTGTGGATCTGGAGTGGCGTGGTGCCCAACAACTCTCGCGAACCCTGGGACGACGTCCGCGAGAGCCTTGCCGACAAGATCCTCGCCGACTGCGCCGACTACTACGAGGGAATCGAGGACCTCGTGATCGATCGCACCGTCCTCACACCAGGTGACGTGGCCGACCGGTTCAACGTCAGCGACGGCAACGTCTATCACGTCGACCCCTCTTTGATGCGGTTCGGGCCGATGCGCCCAGCGCTCGGATTGGCGGACTACAAGTCACCGGTGGACGGGCTGTTCCTCGGCAGCGGGGGGATGCACCCGAGCGCCGGGATCTGCGGACTACCAGGGCAACTGGCCGCGCGCACCATGACGCGTGCACTAAGGAAGGCAAGCGGTGTCCGCCGGCTGGTCCCCACGCGTTTTGCCGCGACCGCCCCTGACGGCCGGCCAACGGCGAGTCAGACCGTCCTTGACTCCGTGATCACCGGCTAGCGAGGAGCCATGCCCAGCAACATCATCTGGTTCGCCGATCAGGAGGCCACCACCAGCGAGCTCGTCGGCGGGAAGGCCGTGAACCTCGCGCGGATGACTGCGGCCGGCTTCACCGTCCCACCGGGCTTCACCGTTTCGACGGCGGCCTACCGGGCCTTCGTCGAGCGGCTGCAAGCCGACATCGACGCCACACTGGTCACAGTGGACTTCACCGACGCCGACGATGTCGAACGCGCGACGGCGGCGATCCGCGCCCAGATCCTGGCAGCCGACGTGCCGGCGCAGATCGGCGCCGACCTGCTGGCGGCCTACGCGCGCCTCGCAGACCAGGACGGGGATCGTTTCGTCGCGGTCCGCTCGTCGGGCACCGCCGAGGATCTCGCGGATGCGTCGTTCGCCGGGTTGCACGACACCTTCCTCGACATCCGGGGTGACGACGAGCTTTTACTCGCCCTGAAGCGGTGCTGGGCGTCGATGTGGACTGCCCGCGCGACCGCCTACCGGCAGGACAAGGGATTCGACCACGAGGGGGCGCTGATTGCGGTCGTCATCCAGGCGATGGTCCGTTCGGAGGTCGCGGGTGTGCTGTTCACCGGCAACCCACTGACCACAGCGACCGATGAGTTCGTCATCAACGCCAGCTGGGGCCTCGGCGAAGCGGTTGTCAGCGGTGTCGTCAACCCCGATGAGTACACCGTCAACGCGGCGGATCTGACGCTGCGCGACCGGCAGATCGGTTCGAAGGCGTTGCGGTTCGTCCGCGACACCCACGTCGGCAGCGGCGTCCTGGAGCAACAGGTCCCCGAGGCCGAGCAACGCCGCGCCTGTCTGGACGACGACCGGGTCGCCGAGCTCGCCGGGCTCGGCCGGCGGGTGCTGGAGTACTACAACGGCATCCCCCAGGACATCGAGTGGGGTTACGAGGCAGGGACGTTCTACCTTCTGCAGTCGCGCCCGA
This sequence comes from Mycobacterium sp., assembly GCF_049281135.1. Classification (GTDB taxonomy): domain Bacteria; phylum Actinomycetota; class Actinomycetes; order Mycobacteriales; family Mycobacteriaceae; genus Mycobacterium. Next base: position 11,027 of record NZ_JBAPRN010000804.1, read on the forward strand.
TCACCGGCGTCGAATTCTCCTGGGACTCCGATGTCGATGCGTGGCAAACCCACGAGTTCGACCCTGACACGACATGGACCCGTGCCTGGTCGGACTCGAACTGGACCGGCGCGAAGACACCTTTGTTCTACTCGCTACGCGCGTACTCGATGACACGCGGAGAAACCTGGACGAACGAACGGCGTGGCCTGGAAAAGGCTGCTGCAATGCCCTACCTGCGCTACTACAAGGCCGAGATCTACTACAACTGCGACCTCGACCGGGAGGTCGTGACGGCCACGACTCCCAAGGCCTTCCGCCCGCTGCTGCCAGACCTGAGCTTCATCCCGCCGGCGTGGCAGGAAGAGGTGCTCAGCACGAAACTCGACATCGCCCGATGGCTGCGGATGCAGGCGCGGGCGGCATTCCTCGGCGGCAGGCACGCACCCCACAATTGCGCGGAGGCATGCCGCGCCTACATCGAGGACACCGCGTGGCATCCCTCGAACCTGCCACCCCTGGAGCGGCTCTCAGATAGCGAACTCAAGCGCTATGTGCGCCGGTTCAATGAGATTGAGGCCAAGTACTGCGAGGACGTGTGGTTCCTGTTCCTGCAGCACGCTCGCGACGCGCTGTGCCTGTTGCCGATCATCGTAAGTGCGTGGTACCCCGACGATCCGCTTATCCTTCACGACCTGCTCGCCGGCACTACGCGGCCGTCGCGCACGCTGATCGAGAATGCTGCGCTGTGGCGGCTGTCTGAACGGATCCGCGGATCCGCGGCTCTCGTGCGCACCTTCACCGAGCACGAGGGGCCGGCATTCTTCACGGCTCTCCAAGAGTCCGAGGAGGGGCGCGGGTTCCTCGCGGCCTACGCGGAATTCTGTGAGCAGGCCGGCTTCCGCGGACACGCCGACCGCGACCTGATCTTCCCCCGCCGTGTCGAGGATCCGTGGATCGACTACCGCAACTTTCAGACCCTGCTCAGCGTGGCCGACCCAGTCGACCCGGAAAGCCGCGAGCACGACGTCAACGCGCGCCGCGACGCGGCCGTGGCCAAGATCGTCGCGGCGGTCCGTGACCAGCCGATGGGCACGTGGAAGGCGGCGGCCTTCAAGAAGCTGATCAACTACATCCACGACTTCATCGTTCTCCGCGACGATCAGCGCTGGTCCCTCGACCGGTTGACGTTGTCGCTGAAGATGGTGCTGCAGGAGCTTGCTCGGCGCGGCCGGGAGCGCGGCAGGCTCGACGGGGAGGACGACCATTTCTTCCTCACCAAGGACGAGTTGTACGAGGCGCTCGACGGGCACGGCAGCCGCGAGTTGATGAACGCCAAGATCACCGCCCGCCGCCGCGACTGGGAACGCAACGAGAACAAGGTGGCGGGCCTCCCGATGTTCATGCGGCATGGCCGGCCCGCGGATCTCGGGGCCGCGGATGTCGCAGCCGGGGAAGGCCCCTTGCAGGGCATTCCGACCAGCCGTGGCACGGTGACGGGCACCGCGCGAATTGTGCGCACCCAGAAGGAGATCGGTAAGGTCCGTTCCGGGGAGATCCTGGTCTGCAACAGCACGGATCCGGGTTGGACGCCGGTCTTCGTCGTGGTCCAGGGCGTGGTCACCGAGACCGGCGGCATGCTCTCGCACGCGTCGTGTCTGTCGCGCGAGTACGGCCTGCCGTCCGTCCAGATCGCCGGCGCGATGGAGCTCATCCCGGACGGGGCGACGATCACCGTGCATGGCGACACCGGCCGGGTGACGATAGACGACAGTGACCCGACGTCGCCCGAGCCGCACCCAACGAGCGAGCTGGTCGCCGCGGGTGGTCCCTCCGGCGGAGGCGTGGGGTGAGACGGGCTGGCGAGAACTCGCCTGTACCGGGTCCGGTCGGCGATGCCGTGGCGTTCCAGGACGTCGCGGATCGTGCCTGCGATGTCGGGTAGCGTCCTGGAAGTGGGTGGCGAGGCCGGTCGGCGCTTTCGCAGCCACACCGGCCGCAGCGGCCCGGAACTGGCGATCTTCGAGGCCACCGAGCGACTCCTGCAAACCGAGTCACTGCACGAGATCAGCGTGGCGCAGATTCTGCGTGAAGCCGCGGTGTCGCGGGCGGCGTTCTATTATTATTTCGCCTCCAAGCACGACGTGGTCGCGTCCTTGCTCGCCCAGGTATTCGATCAGATCTTCGCCTCGATCGAGCCGTGGACCGGTGGGTTCGAACACTCCTCGCCCGAGGTCCTGCGGCGCAGCCTGCTGACCGGTGTCGACCTGTGGACGAAGCAGGGGCACATCCTGGCGGCGGCGATCGAGAACATGAACGCCGCGCCGCAGCTTCGGAAGCTCTGGGTGGCATTCCTGGATCGCTTCACCGAAGCGGTCGCCCACGAGATCGAGCGTGAGCGCACCGACGGCACCGCGCAGCCCGGCCCGCCAGCGCTGGCTATCGCCGGCGCGCTGGTATGGGGTTCTGAGCGAGTGCTCTACCTCGGCCTGCGCGGCCTGGACCCGGCGGTCGACGGCGTCGCAGCAGCCGGCGACGCGCTGCTCGAGCTGTGGTTCGCGTCAATCTATGGGCCCGACCACGGACCAAGAGCGCGTGCATGACACCGACAGTGAAGACCGGCAATCCCGAGACGCGGCAATCGATACTGGACGCCCTGGATCGCCTACTCCAGCATCACGTGCTCGACGACATCGGCGTGTCCGAAATCCTCACCGAGGCGGGGCTCTCGTCCCGTACCACCTACTACCAGCACTTCGGCAGCCGCGACGAGGCGTTCATCGCGCTGGCACAACACGCGCTCGACGAAATCGGTGCCGAGGTCACCCGGGTAATCGAGGACCCCGAGGTCAGGAGTTCGATTCAACTCCGGGCCGCGGTCGACGGCTGGATCATGCGAGGAGCGCGGCACCGCGGGCTGACGCACAGCCTGATCACCGAATGGCCGCGAATCCCCGAGCTGAAGACGGTCTACGTCGCCTTCCTGGGTGAGCTGTCGGCGCGCCTGGCCACCACGATCGACGAAGACCGCAGCGCCGGGCATGTCGTGACTCCGACGGACAGCCGCACGGCGGCCACGATGGTGCTGTGGTCGGCCGAACGCTCGATCTACGCCACAATGGTTGGCGCCCAAGGGTTCGCCGACCCATCGGCTGTCGCTGACACCCTTGTCGCAGGGTACTTGTCATTGGTCTACGGAATCAGCCTGCCCTCGACCCCCTGACCTAGGGATTCGCCCTGCACCGCACCGCGATGGCACGAGCCGCCTGCACCCGCCCGCGCGTGAACTGCTGGCCGGACTGCCCCACTTTTCAACGCCGTCACGTCAACGACGTGGTCTCGTGAACATAGACTCGCGCGCGCCCATCCACTAGAGTGTGACTGCTTGCTTACGGGCTGGCATGGCGTGCTGATTCCACCTTAGGAGAGACCAGTGGCGGCTCCGGACGTATCTGATCGCTCATTGACCGAACTTTTCGCATTGACTGGCAGGAGAGCACTGGTCACCGGTGGTGCGCGAGGAATCGGTCGCGCCGTGGCTGCCCGGCTGGCTGAAGCCGGGGCCCAGGTGATGATCGCGGATATCGACAAGAGAGAAGCAGAGAGTGCAGCCGCTAGCTTAAAGTCGGCCGGAGTGGTACGTGCCGCCGAGTTGGACGTGACTGATTCGCTCTCAGTGACCGCCGCTGTGGGGAGGGTCGTGCAGGAGTTCGGGGGATTGGAAATCCTGGTCAATAACGCCGGAATCTTCCCAATCACTCCCCTCTTCGAGACCACAGATGAGCAATGGGACCGCGTGCAGAGCACGAACATCGGCGGGGCTTTTCGGTGTTCCCGGGAGGCCGGGAAGGTGATGGCCGCCGCCGGCAATGGCGGGGTGATCATTAACCTCGCCTCGACCCAGGCATTCCGTGCCGGAGCCGCCGGTCTGAGCGCCTATACCTCGAGCAAGGGCGCGATCGTCGCGTTCACTCAGGCCCTGGCGGTCGAGCTGGGCCAGTTCGGCATCCGCGCGGTTGCGGTGGCTCCCACCGTTGTTGACACACCTGGTGTGCAGGCGAACATGCCCACTTTCGAAGCGGCCGGTGTTGGCGACCTCATCGCTGCTATCTCCGCTCAGCTTCCGCTGGGGCGCACCGGCGTTCCGGACGACATTGCCAGGGTGGTCGCATTTTTGGCGAGCGACCTGGCGGTCTTGATCACCGGGCAGACCGTGGCTGTTGATGCGGGCCAACTCTCCGCATGACGCGGTGGTCCTAATTCGCTTTGAGGAGCCAAGTTGACATCAAACGCAAAGATCGAGAATCAGACCCGCATGCGGATCTACGAAACCATGTCCAAGATTCATCAGACCGACGCGCAGGTTCGCAGCCTGCTGATGAGCGGAAAGATCACGATTATCTACTACTCGCCGCGTGGGCAGGAGGCTGTGCCGTCAGCGGTCGCTGCGGCACTTGAGGCCGACGACTACACGGTGACCACATACCGCGGAATTCACGACAGCATCGCCGCCGGCGCGTCACTTGACGAGATCCTGGCCGAAATGTTGGGCAAGGCCACCGGAACATCGAAAGGTAAGGGAGGGCCGATGCATCTGTCAGACCCGGATTCGGGCCTGATGGTGACTACGGGCATAGTCGGCGGCGGCCTGCCAATTGCCAACGGGATCGCGCTGGCCTGCCAGCTCAAGAGCCTGAACCGAGTCACCGTGTGTTACTTCGGTGACGGAGCGACGAACATCGGCGCCTTTCACGAGGCACTCAATCTCGCCGCTGTGTGGTCTCTGC
>NZ_JBAPRN010000805.1:0-4749 GCF_049281135.1 Mycobacterium sp.
GTCGAGATGTCCGCGATCGGGACAAAAGCGCTATTAAGAATTCCTAAGCTTCGAGGCGAAGTCAAACTGAGTGACTTACTCCCAGCAAACCCCCAGCAAACTCACGGCGAGAACTTTCACCTATGCAAAATCAGTTCGAGAAATGCAAATCGAATTTCATGGCCAACGACTGAAATCACCAGCATGCAGCCAACTTTGGAAATATGCTTGGGGTCGCAGCGAGCGGACGCACAGCTGCGTGAGGCACGAGCTGACCCATGGGTTGCGTCATCGCCAGCTCACCACGTACGTTAAATAAATCTGAAAGAAACGCCAGAGTTTCTCAGTTTTGCGGGGTTAGCACTACTACGTCTATGGGGGACGGCAAGTAATGGCTGGTCGGAATGGAAACAAGAAGAGCACAGCAGGCTTCGGTCTGGTTGGTGCGGGCGCGAGCGTGTTCTTCGCCGCAGCAGCACTGGCTACCAGTTCCGCCTCTCCCGCCAGGGCGGACTTCGAGGACTTGCTCGATCCGATCATCCAGCCGATGCTGACGTCGCTGACCGATTCGGTTGCCGCGTTCGACCCGTCGGCCGCCGCCGACGTGGCCAGCTGGAGCGACAGCGTGCTCAGCGCGATCAACTCGATCGACGTGGCCCAGCCCGGTGTGGAGTCCGCGTCGGCTGCCGCGGCGACCGGGACCGTCGACTCGCCGACCACCGGTGTCTACGACATTCCGCTCGGCCTTCAAAACGGGAATGAGCTGTCGGCCTATGCCAGCATCGACGGAGGCTCACCCACCAACCTGCTCGTCGACACCAATTACAGCGGCCTGGTCGTTCCCTTCACGAACTTCGACGGAAACAGCTACAACTTCTTCACCGAGCTGGAGCACCTGTACGACCTGGGGGTTCCCGTCGGACTCGGGGAGAGCAGCTACGGCGGCGTGGACTACCTCTACCTGACCTACGACGGCGTCTCGGTCGACTACACCGCCTTGACCAACGGCCAGGTGAACGACCTCATCACCAACACCCCGGTCGAGATGGAGGTCTACTCATGGGACCCGAGCAACCTGGGGACCCTGTCTTCTAACGACGCCTTCCAGAACTTGCTGACCGGTGATCAGGTGTCGGGCATCATGGGCATCGGCCAAGGTACTAGCGAGAGCGCGGGCGTGAGCCCGCTGGCAGGCGCGGGCTTCACCGGGGTGACCGTCGACGACACACCCTTCGCACTCGGGGGTGGGCTAATCGTCGACGACAACAACCCGTTCACCGCGATCGCCACCCTCCCCAGCGTTGGCTCCACCCCAACCAGCGACCTCTACGAGACCGTCTCGAACATCCTGGGGCAGAACCCCGTCGGAACGACGGTGTCCGACACCATCGACTCTGGCGGCGGCTACGGCACTATCCCGGCGAGCCTGGCCGGGGACGTCGCGCCCGGTTCGCTCATCACCGTGTACACCAGTCAAGGCGGCACGGAGCTGTACCAGTACCTGGTCGGCGACAACGAGGTCCCGGCCACGGCGTCCGGAAGCGCCATCGACAGCGGTGTGGTTCCGTTCTTCACCGAGCCGATCTACCTCAACTACGCCAACGACAGCGTGACGTTCGACGAACCCCAGCCGGGTGATCTACCACCATTCTGAGCCGAGCCGTGGCGGCCCGGTGAGGTATAGCGCATGGGAATCGCGCTCGCGACAGCGAGCCTGATGGCGGCGTTGTTAGCAGCTGACCGGTCGCCACGCTAAAGCTACCGCCGCGGCTTCGGCAGAATTCCACGGTGCATCTCAGCGACGAATCCGGTCGGTGAGAATTCGCGTGCGAAAGTCGAAACATCGTGGCCTAGGTAGAACACCGCCTGCCCTTGCACGGGGTTGCCCGATTCCTTTTCTGGGTGCCAGAAGTCAAGCCGCCCACGCCGAAAACAGATCGCGGACGCCTCAGCGGCGAGGTCCTGAAACCAGCCAACGTCTGTTGCGTTGCTGGTGATCGCCATCGCTCCTTTCACGCTGCCGCAACGGAATTCGGTGATCAACTTTCGGGTGAACTTCTGCATAACCGGCCGTGCATAGGGTGGATTCAGCCACACACGGCCTGCCCAGGATTGAGTAAGCCCATCGTCCTCCACCGTGTAATAGTTTTCAGCGCAGACGGTTTCGTTGGCTTCTCGGCAGCTCGCCGGGTCCAAGTCAATGGCACCCAGAACCTTGGTGACGGCCTCGATGATTACGGGTGGTGTATACCAGTCCACGTCGCCGGTTAGGTCTGGGTAGCGGTTATGTCGGAGCCGGTCAATCAGATCCGGTGACCTAGGCCAGTCCGGTTCTGGCGCAGTCGGATTCGACTGATGCGCCGGATAGGATTTGCCGTCACGGCCAGTACGGCGTCGAACGTCAGGTGGTCCATCAAGGACCACCTGCCCCTCGCCTTCGGGCCACACCCGATCCCTGGCCACCGTCTGATGGGACACGCGTTCAACGCGTCCTCGATCGACCGGTCTGACAATTCTTCGCCGATCAGGAGCGCGACCATTTGGCGGCGGTCGTTCGGCCACGACTGAGGGGTGGAGTGGAACAACACGTCGGGAGCGATCGGTCTTCGGTTCGGTGATCACCAACCTCTTGTTGACGCGGCTGATCGTCGCGGCGACCTTTAACGTCCCGGCGTCGAGGTCCACGGCCGTATTGCGGAAGCATCGCGCGGCGCAGCTGACCGAACGGATGGCGGCTGCGAACGTGTGGCAGGACACCGGGTTGGTGTTCGCGACCGAGGTTGGTACGCCGGTGGATCCGCGCAACCTGTTGCGGAGCCTTGAGCTGGCGGCAACGAGCGCCTGGGTTGTGGGCACCGGCGTCCATACTCTGCGGCATAGCGCGGCGGTGGCGTGGCTGGAGGCCGGCGTGCACATCCGTCAGGTTGCCGACCTGCTCGGGCACAGCTCTATCAGCGTGACAGGCGACATTTATGGTCACGGCTCCGACGAAGGCGCGCGGCGTGCCGTCGACAATCTTGGCGCAAGGCTTGGGCTTTGGGCTTTGAACCCCGTTGGTGCACCGATTGGCGCAAAACCCAAAAGGGATATCCCTGCTTCTTACGAAAACAACCTCTGACCTGCGTCGGGCTGACAGGATTTGAACCTGCGACCACTTGACCCCCAGTCGGAGATCGACTGATTTTTGTTGTGCTGCAATGACTCTGGAAGCTTTCTGACCCGCCGAAACCGTCTCTGGCCGTACCCCGCTAATTCTCCCCATTCAGAAGTACTTGTGACAATCGTGTGACAACGTCGGCGTTAAGGCGGTTCGATACGGAAATTCCGACATCGTTTTCTGGAGCTATCCAGACTCATCTCCCAAGAGTCGGCGCCGATGCCGCACGCCGAACCGGTCCCCCGCCGAATGAGATGCAGTAGCACTCGTGGGCGCGGACGGTAGCGAGCCGCCGACCGGTCGCAATGTCACTTGAAGTGGCCTCGGCGTGGCGGTGCGAGATGGCTCCGGGTTGGTGGGCCGTGATTTTCTCATCGCTTCAGCGGAGTAGGACGATCGACTTGACTGGTGTCGCTGTGCAGGTCGATCTGGTAGGCGAGTGCGAGCTCGGCGATCCAATGGGGATCGTCGAGGGTGTGGCCGGTGTATTCGGCGAGCCGTCGCAGCCGGTAGCGCACCGTGTTGGGGTGGCAGAAGAGGTGTTCGGCGGCGCGGGTGGCTGAGCCGTCATGATCGAGCCAAGCCCCGAACGTTTGCAGCAACCTATGTCGCTCCGCGGTTGGCAGGTCGGCCAGTCCGACGAGGGTCAAGTCGGCGAGGCGTCGCATGACATCGGGTGCAGCGACCGCGGCGATGGCCATCCGGTCGCGATCGAACACAGTCACAGGGTTTTGCGGAGTGCAGGCACGAAGAGCGATGCGCGCCAACCGTAATGCCTCGGGACTATCGGTGAGACTGTGGTAGGCGGGGCTGATACCGACGTGGCTACGGTTGGTTTCCCGTAGCACAACGATCAGTGTTTGGATGTCGCTGACCGGGTCACGCGTCAGAGCGATGCCCACTTCAGTGTCGTGGGTCAGTCCCCACGCGGAAGGGATGCCGCGCACGGCAAGGCGCCCGGTGATGTCGTGGGGTGTCGGCCGTCCTGGTTCGGCAAGTGCTGCGGTGATCACCGTGTAGGTACCTTGCGGGGGCAGCCGCAAAGTCTCGGCGGCCTCCCACAGGCTGGTGTCGGTGAGCTGGCCGTGCAGGATCGCCTGAACCAAGCTGGAACGCTGCTGCTCGCCGAAGATGGCGTGGGCGGTGATCTCTTCGCGATAGCCGTCGGCCATCTCAGTGGTGAACGTGTCGAGGACCAGCCACATCTGGGTGGCCGCGGCAACAATGACCTCGGCGCCAGCAGCGCTGTCCCCGGCGACATGGGCAAGTTTTTCCCACAGGAAAGCGGCGGCAACGCGGTAGGCGGCCATCACCGCGGTCAGCGGTACCCCCGCGCGAGCACGGGCGCGCCCGTTGTCATATGACCGCGCCGATGAGGTGGCCGGCTCGCCGCCGAGCTCGGTGAAGATGACCTCAACGTTAGCCCGGCTGGCCTGGCGCAACTGCTCAGTCGTGACGATGTCGGCGCGACGGTAGATCGGGACGGCAGCCTGGATGCTGTCGGCCATTTCGGCGGCCAGTTCGTCAGCATCTTTGAGCAGAACCTTGCCGAGCGCGGTAACCTGCCGCGCCACGTTGCGATCGAGGATTTGTCCCACCACACGATCCTAGGC
>NZ_JBAPRN010000806.1:0-1931 GCF_049281135.1 Mycobacterium sp.
CAATACGTCAACGACGAAATCGATACGCCCGAATCCCAAGCGGCACAAGTCATCGACGTGGCCGAGCAACTCGATCAGACCTGGAAAGGTATCTGATCTGCGAAACCGCGGTTTATCAAGCGGGCACCCGAGGGTATGCAGGGCCAGCACGCGGCGGTATTCACATCACGGGAGAGCGAGATGACATGGCACAAGTGGATATCTCGACGTCGTCGAAGCTTGCGCCGGAGTCCGCCTGGAAGCTGGCGTCAGACCTCAGCCGGTTCGGCGACTGGATGACGATATTCGGCGGCTGGCGCGGCGAGGTCCCCGAGGAGATCGAAAAGGGCACCCGCGTGTCGTCGCTCATCAAGGTCAAGGGATTCCGCAACGTCATCCACTGGACCGTCACGCAATACGACGAGCCGAAAGCGATCGAGTTATCCGGCCGTGGACGCGGCGGGATACACATCACGGTTGGCATGAAGGTTACCGACGATCATCCAGGATCCACCTTTCATCTCACCGCCGACCTCGGCGGTGGTCTGCTCAACGGGCCGCTGGGACGCCTGGTGGCACGAATCATCAAGTCGGACGTTCGTAAGTCCGTCTGCAACTTGGCCGATCTGGAGTAGCCAGCGGCGCTACCCGACGTCGTGGTGGGTCCTGCTCCAGTCCCGTTGCACCTGGCGGACTCGCCGTCCCTCCATGGTCAACCAGGCAAGCGCAGCACCGGCGGCAAGCAAGGCGACGATCGCGGCGCCAACTCCAACGCTGACTTGCCGGACGGCGAAACTGGCCAGACAGATCACAAATGCCACCACGGACGCCGCGACAAAAACCAAACCCGGCGCCTTCGCGGTGTTCTTCATCGTCTCGCCGGCGAGGGGTTGCGTCGTCCGGTGATGGTCGATGGGATCACTCGCGTCGTCTCCCATGGGTTTCTCCTCCGGTCTCACTCGACTCACGAGCGTTCTGATGAGTTACCCGGATTTGCCAGTGAGAAAACTGTTGTGCAGCTGGCGGCCCCTTGAAGTCGGTTTCTGGTTGCAGCCGGGTGGCAACATGGACACGGTGACGTCGATCGTGATTGTGGGCAGTGGATTTACCGGCTTCGAGTGCGCGCGGCGCCTGGCCCGCCGACTGCGTAAAACCGATGTCGACATCACGATCATCTCGCCGGTGGACTACATGCTCTACACGCCACTGCTGCCGGACGTGGCCGGAGGAGTGGTCGACGCGCGATTCGTGACGATCCCGCTCGCGGGGAGCCTGCGTGGGGTGCGCAAGATTCGCGGGCGGGTCGACAGTATCGACTTGGCACAGCACCAGCTGGAGTTCACCGACCTCGAGCAGCGTTCCCGTTCGTTGTCGTGGGACCGGCTGGTATTGACGCCAGGGTCGGTCACCCGCTTGTTTGACATCCCCGGATTAGCCCAGTACGCAAGGGGTTTGAAGTCGACGGCGGAGGCCCTCTACCTGCGCGACCACGTGCTCGAGCAATTGGAGTTGTCCACCGTGGACGACGATGCCGAACTCGCGCGAGCTCGGCGCACCATCGTCGTGGTGGGTGCATCGTATTCCGGGACCGAACTCATCCTGCAACTGCGCGCACTGGCCTACGCTGCGGCCAAGCAGATGAACTCCGACCCCGCCGAGGTCAAGTTCTTGCTGCTGGACCTCGCCGAGCAGGTGATGCCTGAAGTCGGCGACAAGCTGGGGTCCCGCGCGATGAAGGTGCTGCATCGACGAGGGGTCGACGTCCGATTGGGGTTGACGCTCAACGAAGTCCACTCGGACCATGTCGTGTTAAGCGACAGTTCGCGGGTGGACACCCATACGGTCGCGTGGGTTACCGGGGTGACCGCCGCCCCGCTGATCCGGAAGCTGGGACTGCCGACCGAGAAAGGCCGGCTGAAGGTGCAGACCGATTTCGCGGTACCCGGCCATCC
>NZ_JBAPRN010000807.1:0-15138 GCF_049281135.1 Mycobacterium sp.
CAGTAGAACGATGATCAGCAGGCCGGTGACGTGCCAGTTGCGGTAGTTGATTTTGCTCCAGCCCCAGTTCGCCGACGGCACGTCAGCGACATCGACCCCGCTGAAGCGCTCCACCTCGGTACTGGCCACGGCAAACTCCTCGGGTTGGGATCGGGATGCCTGCACATTCTGGCACATGTCCGAGAGGCCGGCTTCTCCTCGGGCCGCCGGACGGCCCGCATCGTCGCTGGCCGGGGATTCGTCGGGCGCGCCGGTGGCGCGGCACAATGAAGGGGTGTCCAACCGCCGCTATGGCAGCTCACCTAGCGCCGAGAGTGAAGCTGGCTTCACGCTCGGCGCCCAGCGTGAAGCTGGCTTCACGCTCGGCGATAAGGGCCGCCGCCTCAAGACCCTGGTGCTGGGCAGTACAGGCTCCATCGGCACCCAGGCGCTCGAGGTCATCGCTGCCAACCCCGACCGTTTCGAGCTGGTAGGGCTGGCCGCCGGGGGCGGTCACCCGGACCTGCTGGCGCAGCAGCGCGCCCAGACCGGGGTGACCAACCTCGCCGTCGCCGACGAGCGCGCCGCGCAGGCCATCGGTGACGTCACCCACCACGGACCGGACGCCGCGACTCGGCTGATCGAGAACACCGAGGCCGACGTCGTGCTCAACGCGCTGGTCGGAGCGCTGGGCCTACAGCCGACGCTGACCGCGCTGGCTTCCGGGGCCCGGCTGGCCCTGGCCAACAAGGAATCGCTGATCGCCGGTGGCCCGCTGGTGCTGGCGGCCGCCAAGCCAGGCCAGATCGTGCCGGTCGACTCCGAACACTCCGCGCTGGCGCAATGCCTGCGTGGCGGAAGCGCCGACGAGGTCGCCAAGCTGGTGCTCACCGCCTCCGGCGGGCCCTTCCGCGGCTGGTCGGCCGCCGACCTCGAGCACGTCACCGCCGAGCAGGCCGGCGCGCATCCGACCTGGTCGATGGGGCCGATGAACACCTTGAACTCGGCGTCGCTGGTCAACAAGGGGCTCGAGCTCATCGAAGCCCACCTGCTGTTCGGCATTCCGTACGGACGCATCGACGTCGTCGTGCACCCGCAGTCGATCGTGCACTCGATGGTGACGTTCACCGACGGCTCGACGATCGCGCAGGCCAGCCCGCCGGACATGAAACTGCCCATCGCGCTGGCGCTCGGCTGGCCGGATCGGGTGCCCGCCGTGGCTGCGGCCTGCGACTTCTCCACCGCGTCGACCTGGGAGTTCGAGCCGCTGGACGAGCGGGTTTTCCCTGCTGTCGCGCTCGCCCGGCAAGCGGGCGAGACGGGTGGCTGCATGACCGCCGTCTACAACGCCGCCAACGAAGAGGCCGCCGAGGCGTTCCTGGCGGGGCGGATCGGCTTCCCGGCCATCGTGCGAACAATCGCCGATGTCCTGAGCGCCGCCGACCAGTGGGCCGCGGAACCCGCTACCGTGGAAGACGTACTCGAAGCGCAGCGCTGGGCCCGTGGTACGGCCCGGCGGGGCATTGATCGAGCCGCACAGGAGGTTCTACCAACTCGATGATGTTCGTTATCGGCATAGTGCTGTTCGCTCTCGCCATCCTGATTTCGGTGGCGTTGCATGAATGCGGCCACATGTGGGTCGCGCTGGGCACCGGGATGAAGGTGCGCCGCTACTTCGTGGGCTTCGGCCCGACCCTGTGGTCGACCCTCCGCGGCGAAACCGAATACGGCCTCAAAGCCATCCCGGCCGGTGGCTTTTGCGACATCGCCGGTATGACGTCGGTCGAAGAACTGCAGCCCGACGAGCGTGACCGGGCGATGTACAAGCAGAAGACGTGGAAGCGTGTCGCGGTGTTGTTCGCCGGGCCCGGCACGAACTTCGTCATCGGCCTGGTGCTGATCTATGCCATCGCGGTGATCTGGGGGCTGCCGAACCTGCACCCCACCGCGGTCATCGGCCAAACGGCCTGTGCGGCCGCAGAAATCAAGCAGGGCGAGTTCGAGAAGTGCACTGGTGACGGGCCGGCGGCGGCCGCCGGGATCCGGGCCGGCGATGTGGTGCTCAAGGTCGGTGACACCCCGGTGACCGACTTCTCCGACATGGCGGCCGCAGTGCAGAAGCTGCACGGCACCGTTCCGGTTGTGATCAAGCGCGACGGCCAGACGATGACCAAATACGTCGACATCACCCAGCGGCAGCGCTGGGTCAGCGACGGCAAGGGCGCGAAGCCGGCGAACATCGGCGTAATGGGTGTCGTCGGCACACCGGCCGGGCCGACCCACTACAACCCGATCAGCGCGGTGCCGGCCACCTTCACCTTCACCGGCAATCTGACTGTGCTGCTGGGCAAGTCACTGGTCGCGATTCCCACCAAGGTCGGCGCGCTGATCCACGCGATCGGCGGCGGTCAGCGTTCCCTGGACACCCCGATCAGCGTCGTCGGAGCGAGCATCATCGGCGGAGACACCGTGGACCACGGCGTCTGGATGGCGTTCTGGTTGTTCCTGGCGCAGCTGAACTTCATCTTGGGCGTCATCAATCTGGTGCCGTTGCTGCCCTTCGACGGCGGGCATATCGCCATCGCGCTGTACGAGAAGCTGCGTAACGTCATTCGTTCGGCCCGCGGCAAAGTCGCTGCGGCGCCAGTGAACTACCTCAAACTGATGCCCGCAACCTACGTAGTCTTGGTTCTGGTGGTCGGTTACATGCTGTTGACGGTGACCGCCGATGTGGTCAACCCGATCCGGCTGTTCCAGTAGCCCGCGGGCGTTGGCCCGGGGGCGGAAACGAAGGAAGCGAGAGAAGGCAAACAGTGACCACAGGTCTGGGTATGCCGGCAGCCCCGGCGCCCACGCTGGCGCCGCGTCGCAAGACGCGCCAGCTGATGGTCCGCGACGTCGGTGTCGGCAGCGACAGCCCGATTTCGGTGCAGTCGATGTGCACCACCAAAACCCACGACGTCAACTCCACCTTGCAGCAGATCGCCGAGCTGACCGCGGCCGGCTGCGACATCGTCCGAGTGGCGTGCCCGCGCCAGGAAGACGCCGACGCGCTGGCCGCGATCGCCACGAAGAGCCAGATCCCCGTCATTGCCGATATCCACTTCCAGCCCAAGTACATCTTCGCCGCGATCGACGCCGGGTGTGCCGCGGTGCGGGTAAATCCCGGCAACATCAAGGAATTCGACGGCCGGGTCGGTGAAGTCGCCAAAGCCGCGGGCGCCGCGGGCATTCCGATCCGCATCGGCGTCAATGCCGGCTCGCTGGACAAGCGGTTCATGGAAAAGTACGGCAAGGCGACGCCCGAGGCGTTGGTCGAGTCGGCGCTGTGGGAGGCCTCGCTGTTCGAGGACCACGGCTTCGGCAACATCAAGATCAGCGTCAAGCACAACGACCCAGTGGTGATGGTCGCGGCCTACGAGCAGCTCGCCGCGCAGTGCGACTATCCACTGCACCTCGGCGTCACCGAGGCGGGTCCGGCATTCCAGGGCACCATCAAGTCCGCGGTCGCGTTCGGTGCCCTGCTGTCCCGGGGGATCGGCGACACCATTCGGGTATCGCTGTCGGCGCCACCGGTCGAGGAAGTCAAGGTCGGCACTCAGATTCTCGAGTCGCTGAACCTTCGGCCGCGCGGGCTGGAGATCGTGTCCTGTCCGTCGTGCGGTCGTGCTCAGGTCGACGTCTACAGCCTGGCCAACGAAGTCACCGCCGGCCTGGACGGGCTCGATGTGCCGCTGCGGGTGGCCGTCATGGGCTGCGTGGTCAACGGGCCGGGGGAGGCGCGCGAGGCCGACCTCGGCGTCGCTTCGGGCAACGGCAAGGGCCAGATCTTCGTCCGCGGTGAAGTGATCAAGACCGTGCCCGAAGCGCAGATTGTCGAGACGCTGATCGAAGAGGCAATGCGATTGGCCGCCGAGATGGACGCGGGACCAGCGGCAAGCGGTTCGCCGGTTGTGACCGTAAGCTGACAGTGGTCTAATCGGGCCGAGTATCCGTCTGAGAAAGAGTCAGTATGTCGGCTCCGCCCATTCGCCGCATCGTCAGCGAGCGACGGGTGTCGGTAGTGCGCGACGGAGCTTCGGTCCGCCGCGTTTTCGACGACGACCCGGTCGGCTCGTGCATGGTCGCCGCGCGAGTTGCCGATCATGGCTTGGACCCCAACTCGATTGGCGGAGAGTTGTGGACGCGCCGCGGGCCCCAGGAGTCGTTGTGCTATGCCGGCGCCAACCTGATTCCGCTGCGCGGTCGACTCAACGATATGTATGCGTTCGCCGATGCGGCGCTGACCGCCTCGCGGCGATGCTCGTCCCTCGTCGGCCGCGCCGAGTTGGTGATGCCGATGTGGCAGCGGCTCGAGCCGGCCTGGGGCCCGGCGCGCGATGTGCGTGAGCGTCAGCCGTTGATGTCGTTGACCACGATGCCTACCTGCGCGATCGACCCGGGCGTGCGCCAGGTCAAGCCCGACGAACTCGACACCTATCTGGTGGCGGCTGTCGACATGTTCATCGGCGAGGTGGGTGTCGACCCGCGGCTCGGTGACGGCGGACGCGGCTACCGGCGGCGGGTCGCCAGTTTGATCGCGGCCGGAAGGGCGTGGGCCCGCTTCGAGAACGGCGCGGTGGTCTTTAAAGCCGAGGTTGGATCGCAGTCGCCGACGGTCAGCCAGATCCAAGGGGTTTGGGTGCATCCGGAGTGGCGTGGCCGGGGCCTGGGGACGGCGGGGACGGCGACCCTGGCCGCGGTGGTCGTCGGCACCGGACGCATTGCCAGCTTGTACGTCAACGACTTCAACACGGTCGCGAAGGCTACCTACGACCGAATCGGCTTCGTCGAAGTCGGCACGTTCGCCACCGTCCTGCTGGACTGACCGGACTGGTTCGCCGAGATCGACATAGGCGCGATCTCTACTCGCACTTTCGCGCGCTGTCGTCGATGTCGACGCAAATACGCCACCGGCCGTTGGCGTAACAACTCCGTCTCGGTGCGCCTCCGGCCGAGTTGGCCTTTTGTTTCTTAACATCAGCCACAATGGCAACAAAAATCACAGTGGCATCAGCCGCCACATTCGGTGTCGTGGTGCTGCTCACCACGTCCGCCGTCTCAGCGTGCACTCCGCGGCCCGAAGGGCCGGCCCCGGCGGCCGACCGATTCTTCGGTGCGCTAGCCACCGGCGACACCGCGGCGGCGGCCGAGCTCAGCGACAATCCCAGCGATGCGCGCGAAGCGCTCAACGCGGCGTGGGCCGGCCTGCAGGCCACCCACTTGGACACCCAGGTTCTCGGCTCGAAGTACACCGACGACACCGGCTCGGTGAGCTACCGCTACACCTGGCATCTGCCGAAGAACCGAACCTGGACCTACGACGGCAAGCTGAAAATGGCCCGCTACGAAGGTCATTGGCAGATCCGCTGGAACAGCACCGATCTACACCCTCGCCTCGGCGAGCACCAGACGCTGGCGCTGCGGGCCGACGCGCCCAAGCGTGCGTCGGTGAACGAAGTCGGCGGCACCGACGTGCTGGCACCCGGCTACCTCTATCACTACACGCTGGACGCTTCCAAGGCCGGCGCCTTCCTGATCAGCACCGCGCGATCGGTGATCGACGTGCTGCACCCGCTTGACGACACCCTCAACGACCCGCAGCGGCTGGCCGAGCAGGCCAGCGGCACCGGCAAACCGGTGGATCTGATCACGCTGCGCGTCGACGACAACAACAGGATCGCCCCCGCGCTGGGCAGCCTGCCCGGCGTGGTGATCACCCCGCAGGCCGAGCTGCTGCCGACGGATTATCACTTCGCTCCGGCCCTGATCAATCAGGTGAAGAAGGCGGTGATCGACCAACTCGACGGCCAGGCTGGCTGGCGCGTGGTCAGCATCAACCAAAACAACGTCGATCTGGCGGTGCTGCACGAGGTGGCGCCGGCGCCGGCGCCCTCGGTGTCGATCAGCTTGGACCGGGCCGTGCAGAACGCCGCACAGCACGCAGTGGACAACCAGGGTCGCCAGGCGATGATCGTCGTGATCAAACCGTCGACGGGGGAGATCCTCGCTGTCGCACAGAATTCCGCGGCCGACGCGCTGGGTCCGCTCGCCACCACCGGCCTCTACCCGCCGGGGTCGACGTTCAAAATGGTCACCGCGGGTGCGGCCCTCGAGCGTGACATGGCAAGCCCCAACACGCTTTTGGCCTGCCCCGGGCATCTCGACATCGGACAGCGCGTTGTGCCCAACTACGGCGGATTCGACTTGGGCACGGTGCCCATGTCGCGGGCGTTCGCCAGTTCGTGCAACACCACTTTCGCCGAACTGGCCAGCCAGATGCCCCCGCGCGGGCTGACGCAGGCCGCCAATCAGTACGGCATGGGGCTGGATTACCAGGTCGACGGCGTCAGCACGGTTACCGGATCGGTGCCTCCGACAGTCGATATGGCCGAGCGCACCGAGGATGGCTTCGGCCAGGGCAAGGTGTTGGCCTCACCGTTCGGGATGGCGATGGTCGCGGCGACCGTGGCCGCAGGAAAGACGCCGGTGCCCAAGCTCATTGAGGGACGGCCGACCGCGATCACCGGCGACACCACACCGATCAGCGAGAAGATGATCGAAGGTCTGCGCCCGATGATGCGGCTGGTGGTCACCAACGGCACCGGTAAGGAGATCGCGGGCTGCGGCGAGGTGTACGGAAAGACCGGTGAGGCCGAGTTCCCCGGCGGTTCGCATTCCTGGTTCGCGGGATACCGCGGCGATCTGGCCTTCGCGTCGCTGATCGTCGGAGGAGGCAGCTCCGAGTATGCGGTGCGGATGACCAAGTTCATGTTCGAATCGATGCCCGCCGGCTACCTGGCCTGAAAGCCGTTCGGCGGCAACGGTTAAGACACAAAAACCTGCCGCCCGGGCGCGAGGGGCGACCGGGCGACAGGATTTGTTCGCCGAGCTAGCGGACTCCGGGGGCTCCGGGATTCGCTGCTGGCCCGACGTTTGGCGTCTGAACCGGTGGGAGCGTTGCTAGGCCCCCCACCCCCACCGGTCCAGACCGCCACCTCTTTTACAGAGGTGGATTTATCCGGTCAGACTCAGCCGACCGGCACGCCGGTCAAAAGGTCGATCAGCGGGGTGAGCACGAAGTCCAGGCCCGTCGGGGTCAGCAGACCGAAGTCCAATCCGGTGGCCAGGTAGCCGAGTGTGCTGTCCGGAACCAGGTACGCGCCCATCGTGTCGGCGATGGTGCCCGCAAACCCAGGATCAAGGCCGCCGGTTTGCTCGTAGAACGCGCTTGGGTCGATGGCGTTGACCAGGTTCTCCAAGCCGTGCTCGCTGGCGGTTGACTCGAACGCGTCGACGGTGGTCTGGAATGTTTGGTAGCCGGACTCGGTGGACGCTGTCAGGTCAAGGTTGTTGTCCGCAACGCCTTGAGAGCCCATCGCCCCGAACAGAGCAGCGTAGGGGTCCGGCGCCGTGTACGGGTCGGGGAACGGCCCGTCGGCGTGGGCGGTGCCCATGCCGATGAACGCGGCGCAAGCGGCGCCGGCCGCCAGGCCGATCGCGGTAGAATACTTACGACTCATGTGCGAGCCTCCAATCTCGGTATCTCTCGATGTGGATTGTGGGGTGTCCGCCCCACAGCCGTTGGCTCGCACATGAGTCCTAATCTCCCCCTCATGGCGGACGAGCCGTCTGACGGGTGGAAGCATATAACAGCTTGGGCATCGTGTTAAGCGAATCTCTAATAAAAAACTCAGGCGAACTTCTAATCACGCTAAGTGTCCTCTTATGTGCCGTTCCAGTGTTTAAGCAACTGAAGCAAACGGCTGCCGGGCGGCGTGTCAGGCCGTCGAACCACAACGTCTGACGCTGAACAAGCAGCTAGACGCCTTGTGTGTGAGGGGCTGGCGACCGAGGAGCGGAGGCCAGCGGTTCGGTCGGAGCATGGTGGGTCTCCCATAATGTGGGAAAAATCCGGACTATTAGACTCAAAATCCGATTTATTGAACACCTTGTCTGAGAGGCGCCAACATTTTGTTGACAGTCTTTTCTATAACGTCGATTTTAATAAACAAGATCAACAATTCATTTGCCATTAAAAGAGAATGGCCCAATGCAAATATTCGTAGGCACCGGTGTACGCCGCACGTTATTTCCGTACCTTTGGGATGAGTTGACTACTCTGAGCGGGGTGCTGGTGCGAGGTCGCACCAGCCCGGGGCGGCGGTAGATTTGATATCGCTATGACGCGCCCTGATGAACTCTCCGAACTACGGGTATCCGATGCCGACCGCAACGGCACGCTGCGCCGTTTGCACAACGCGGTTGCGCTCGGGTTGATCGACATCACCGAGTTCGAGGAACGGTCCACGCACGTGTCCTACGCGCGTACCCACAATGAGCTGGATCGCCTCGTGGGTGATCTGCCCGGGCCCGGGGCGATCGTCACCTCCGCGGCTGACCGGGTCGAGCTGCGCGGCTGGGCCGGCTCACTCAAGCGCCACGGGGAGTGGACGGTGCCCACCCGGCTGGCGCTGGTGCGCCGGATGGGCTCGGTCGAGCTGGATCTGGTCAAGGCCAGGTTCGCCGGCCCGGTGGTCGTTATCGAACTCGACATGCGGTTCGGCTCGGTCGAGATTCGATTACCCGACGGCGCGAGCGCCTCGATCGACGACGTCGAGGTATACGGCGGCAGCGCCAGTGACCGGCGGAAGATCGCGCCCGCTGAGGGCAGCCCACACGTGGTGTTGACCGGCCGGGTGGTGTGCGGCTCGGTCAAGATCAAAGGTCCGCGCCGCTCGCTCGTGCGCCGCCGTGGCCGTGCCTGACCCCACCGGATACGGATACCCTGACAGCATGCCCGTTCGTTCTGCATTGTCGGCCGGTGTGGTCTCGCCGACGCTGCCGGTGCCCAAGTCGATCCCACGGCCGGAATACGTCGGCAAGCCGACGGCGCGGGAGGGCACCGAGCCATGGGTGCAGACGCCCGAGGTGATCGAGAAGATGCGGGTTGCCGGGCACATCGCTGCCAGTGCGCTCGCGGAGGCGGGCAAAGCCGTCGCGCCCGGTGTGACGACCGATGCGCTGGACCGCATCGCGCACGACTACATGGTCGACCACGGCGCCTATCCATCGACGTTGGGCTATAAGGGTTATCCCAAGTCGTGCTGCACATCGCTGAACGAAATCATCTGCCACGGCATCCCCGACTCGACGGTGATCGAAGACGGCGACATCGTCAACATCGATGTCACCGCCTTCATCGACGGCGTGCACGGTGACACCAACGCGACCTTCCTGGCCGGCGACGTCTCCGAGGAGCACCGCCTGCTCGTCGAGCGGACCCACGAGGCGACGATGCGGGCGATCAAAGCGGTCAAGCCGGGCCGTGCCTTGTCGGTGGTCGGCCGTGTCATCGAGTCGTACGCAAACCGGTTCGGCTATAACGTGGTTCGCGACTTCACCGGCCACGGCATCGGTACCACCTTCCACAACGGCCTGGTCGTGCTGCACTACGACCAGCCTGCTGTCACCACCATCCTCGAACCGGGCATGACGTTCACCATCGAGCCGATGATCAATCTCGGGGCGCTGGACTACGAAATCTGGGACGACGACTGGACGGTGGTCACCAAAGACCGCAAGTGGACCGCCCAATTCGAGCACACCTTGCTGGTCACCGACTCCGGCGCGGAAATCCTCACCCTGCCGTGACAACCCGCCCGTGAGCGGCGCGCTGCTGGTGGCAGGCACCACATCCGACGCGGGCAAGTCGATGGTGGTCGCCGGGCTCTGCCGGTTGCTGGTGCGCAAAGGAATTCGCGTTGCGCCGTTCAAGGCGCAGAACATGTCGAACAACTCCGCGGTGACCGTCGAGGGCGGGGAGATCGGCCGCGCCCAGGCGATGCAGGCCCGCGCCGCCGGCTTGGCGCCCAGCGTGCGGTTCAACCCGATTCTGCTCAAGCCCGGCAGCGACATGACCTCGCAACTGGTGATCAGGGGACAGGTCGCGGGGGTGGCCACCGCCGCCGAGTACTGGTCGGATCGCAACAAACTCTCGGCTGTCGTGCAAGACGAATTAGCGCAATTACGAGCCGAGTTCGAGGCGGTGATCTGCGAGGGCGCCGGTTCGCCGGCTGAAATCAACTTGCGCGCAACGGACTTGGTGAACATGGGTCTGGCCCGCGCCGCGGATCTGCCGGTGGTCATCGTCGGCGACATCGATCGCGGCGGGCTGCTCGCGCACCTGTTCGGGACGGTGGCCGTGCTCGACCCTGACGATCAGGCCCTGATCGCCGGATTCATCGTGAACAAGTTTCGCGGCGACGTCTCGCTGCTGGAACCCGGGCTGCGCCAACTCGCCGAAATCAGCGGCCGTCCCACCTACGGGGTACTGCCCTACACCGATGATCTGTGGCTTGACACCGAGGATGCGGTCCCGGTATTGGCGCACCGCGTGCTGGGCACACCGAGACCGCCTCGCGGCGACCAGTGGCTTCGGATCGCGGTGCTGCGGTTGCCCCGGATCTCCAACTCCACCGACGTCGAGGCGCTGGCCTGCGAACCCGGCGTGCTGGTGCGCTGGGTCCGGGAACCCGCCGACTTGGCCGACACCGACGTGATCGTGGTGCCGGGCACCAAATCCACTGTCGCCGATTTGGGCTGGATCCGGGAGCGGGGCCTGGACCAGGCCATTCGCACCCATGCTGCCTCAGGTCGGGCCGTGCTGGGCATTTGCGGTGGCTTCCAGATGCTGTGCCGGTCGATCGACGACACCGTCGAAAGCCGGTCCGGCCGGGTCGAGGCGATGGGGATGCTGGACGCTGACATCGTGTTCGCGCCCAACAAGGTGCTGCGCCGCCGGCAAGGATCGCTGCACGGCTACGAGATCCACAACGGGCGGGTGATCCGCTGCTCGGAGGCCACCTGGTTCGAGGTGGACGGATCCCCGGAGGGGTATCAGCGCGGCCAGGTATTCGGGACGCATTGGCACGGCCTGTTCGACAACGACGGCTTCCGAAGGCAATGGTTGATTCTCGCTGCGGCGGCAGCGGGCCGGGACGGATTCGTCGCTGCCGACGACGTGAATGTGGCTGCGCGACGGGATGCTCAGCTCGATGTGATGGCCGATCTGCTCGATGCCCACCTCGACGTCGATGCCATCGCCGGACTGCTCGAAAGCGGGCCGCCACCGCGTCCGACGATCGTTTCCGCGCTGCGCTGACCACGGCGGTTGTCGTTCATCAGCTCGATGTTGCCAGAAGATTGCCAATAGCCACACAGCTAACGATCCGCGCGAAAATGGCCCGGGCGCGGGGCAATTGACTGTAATTTGCTGTGGTGCCTTCGACGATGATGACTACCGTCGACGGGTTTCCCATCCAGGTCTGCGACACCGGTCCGGAGAAGGGCTCCGTCGTGGTGCTCTTGTGCGCGGCCGAGCGGGCACTCACCGCGTATGAGGCGGTGTGTGAGCGTCTGCACACGGCGTCGCTGCGCACGATTGTCATCGGTCCGGACCCACGCCTGACGCCGAAGTCGGTGATCGGCATTCTGGACGTGCTCGACGTCAGTTGGGGCGTGCTGGTCGGCGATCGCGACGGCGCGGAGCTGGCGTGGGAGCTGGCCGCGACCAGGCTGGACCGGTTCACCGGCCTGGTGGCCATCGACCGTGGTCACCCACGGGTTGCCGACCCCGCCGGCGTGGTTCGCGACGAGCACTGCCCACCGGTCGAGATCAACACAACCGCGCTGGTCAGCAACTCCGCCGCGCACTCTGTGGCACGCGCCAGCCAGCGGTTCGTCTACGGCGATTACCGGGTGGTGGAGCTGCTCGGACGACGCAATGCGCATGAGTCGACGGCGCAGCTGGCCGCCGAGATCGTCCTGCGCACCAGTACCTGGTGACGGACACGGCCAACGGAATGGGCTTGTCGCGAGACGAACTCGAGCGACTCGTCGCCGCCGGTGAAGTCGACACGGTCATCGTCGCGTTCAGCGACATGCTGGGCCGGCTGATGGGCAAGCGGGTGTCGGCGCCGTTCTTCATCGACGAGGTGGCCGAGTCCGGCGCCGAAGCCTGCAACTATCTGTTCGCGGTCGACGTCGAGATGAACACCGTCGAGGGATACGCCATGTCGGGTTGGAACTCCGGGTACGGCGACATGGTGATGCGGCCGGATCTGTCGACGCTGCGGCGGGTGCCGTGGCTGCCAGGCACGGCGCTGGTACTCGCCGATTTGATGAGGCACGACGGAAGCCCTATCGAACCCTCGCCGCGCCAGGTCTTGCGCCGTCAGCTGGACCGCTTGAACCAGCGCGGTCTGCGGGCCTATGTCGCCACTGAACTGGAATTCATCGTCTTCAATGACACCTACCGCCAGGCCTGGGCGAGTGAATATCGCGAGCTGACACCGGCCAGCGACTACAACCTGGACTACGCGGTGATGGCCTCGAGCCGCCTCGAGCCGCTGTTGCGAGATATTCGCCAGCACATGCAGGGCGCGGGACTGCACTGGGAGGCCGTCAAGGGCGAGTGCAACAGGGGACAGCAAGAGCTCGGGTTCCGCTACGACGATGCGCTGGTCAGCTGCGACAACCACGGCGTCTACAAGAACGGCGCGAAGGAAATCGCCGACCAGCACGGCAAATCGCTGACGTTCATGGCGAAATATGATGAGCGCGAAGGCAACAGCTGCCACATTCACATGTCGCTGAGGTCGGCCGATGGATCCGCGGTGGCCGCCGAGGACGGTCAACCGTTCGGTATTTCGCCGATGTTCCGCAGCTTTATCGCGGGCCAGTTGTCCACATTGCGGGAGATGACACTGCAGTACGCGCCGAACATCAACTCCTACAAGCGGTTCGCCGATCGCAGCTTCGCGCCCACGGTGGTGGCGTGGGGCTTGGACAACCGGACCTGCGCACTGCGCGTCGTCGGTCACGGCGACAACTTGCGGGTGGAATGCCGGGTGCCCGGCGGTGACGTGAACCAGTACCTGGCCGTCGCGGCGCTCATCGCCGGCGGACTGCACGGTATCGAAAACGGCCTGGAGTTGCCGGAACCGTGCTCCGGTAATGCGTACGAGGCGGCCGGCGTCGAGCGTCTGCCCGGTACGCTGGCCGAAGCGGCGACGCTGTTCGATGCGTCGGCAATCGCCCGAGAGGCATTCGGGGACGCGGTGGTCAGCCACTACGTCAACTACGCCCGCGTCGAGGTGGAGGCGTTCAATGCGGCGGTCACCGATTGGGAGAGGGTTCGCGGGTTTGAGCGGTTCTGACAAGCCTCCGGTCATCGGTCTGACCACCTACCTGAACCGAGCGCAACTGGGCGTCTGGGACGTGCCCGCCAGTTTCCTTCCGGCCGTCTACTTTCAAGGTGTCACCGCCGCCGGCGGGGTGGCCGTGCTGCTGCCGCCGCAGCCGGTGGATTCCGAGATCGCCGACCGTGTTCTCGATGGCCTGGACGGGCTGTTGGTCACCGGCGGCAAGGACCTCGATCCCGCTGCCTACGGTCAGGAGCCGCATCCGAGCACAGACCAACCCGGAGGGCAGCGCGATGCCTGGGAGTTCGGGCTGTTGCGCGCCGCGCTCCAGCGGCAGCTTCCGGTGCTGGGCATCTGCCGCGGCGCACAGGTGCTCAACGTCGCACTGGGCGGGACGCTGCATCAGCACCTGCCCGACGTCATCGGCCACAGCGGACACCGGGCCGGCAACGCGGTGTTCAGTACGTTGCCGGTGCGCACCGTGGCCGGCACGCGGCTGGCTGCGTTGGTTGGCGAATCCGTTGATGCGCGGTGCTATCACCACCAGGCCATCGCCGATCTCGGCGAGGGACTGGTGGTCAGCGGCTGGGATGCCGATGGTGTGATCGAGGCACTGGAGCTGCCTGGGCAGAGCTTTGTGCTCGCAGTGCAGTGGCATCCGGAGGAAAGTCTGGACGACCTGCGGCTGTTCTCGGCGATCGTCGAGGCGGCACAGGCATACGCGAGCGGACGGGTGAGTTCATGAGCGCCGGCGACGATGCACTGGGGGCACACCCCCTCGCCGCTGCGCGGCTGGAGGTACCCCCACCCGCTTGCGGGGGAGAGGAGCGGCGCAGATGACTGTGGACCTGAGTCGACGGCTGGCCGGCAAGACCGCCGTGGTGACCGGCGGGGGTGGCGGTATCGGGCTGGCGTCGGCGCGACGTCTTCATGCCGAAGGGGCCACCGTGGTCATCGGCGACATCGACGAGCGGACCGGTACCGCGGCGGCTGACGAACTGGGCGGACTCTTTGTGCCAGTTGATGTTTCGGATGAAGCCTCGGTCAACGGGCTCTACGACACCGCGGCCGACCGCTACGGCTCGATCGACATCGCGGTCAACAACGCCGGCATCTCGCCGCCGGATGACGACCTGATCGAGAACACCGAGCTACCGGCGTGGCAGAAGGTGCAAGACGTCAACCTGAAATCGGTGTACCTGTGCTGCCGCGCGGTGCTGCGGCACATGGCGCCCGCGGGACGCGGGTCGATCGTCAACATCGCCTCGTTCGTCGCGGTGATGGGTTCGGCGACGTCGCAGATTTCTTACACCGCGTCCAAGGGCGGGGTGTTGGCGATGTCACGCGAGCTCGGTGTGCAGTTCGCTCGCCAAGGTATCCGAGTCAACGCGCTGTGCCCGGGGCCGGTGAATACTCCACTGCTGCAGGAGCTTTTCGCCAACGACCCCGAACGCGCCGCCCGGCGGATGGTGCACGTGCCGATGGGCCGGTTCGGTGAGGCCGACGAAATCGCAGCTGTTGTCGCATTTTTGGCCAGCGACGACGCATCGTTCATCACTGCGGCGACATACTTGGTCGACGGCGGCATCAGCGCCGCCTACACCACGCCGCTGTAAGGTCAGCCCGCCGCTGGTGGGTGTGCCATCACCGTCGGGCGGACCCCGTATCGGGGAACGGCGGCGCCGAAGCGGTTTCCGGCCGAACTGGCGGTCGGCATACCGGGAATGCCGGCCGCGAGTGCCGGCGGAGGGGCCGGGGGCATGCCACCGAGCGCCGCCCCGGATAGTCCGGACAGCGGGCTCATCGGGGGGACGATCTCATTCCAACTGGGCGGCACCGCCAATGCTCCGATCGCCGCACCACGACCCAGGGCGGCCGACATTCCGTCGCCAAGACCGCCGAGCTCGCTCAGTCC
>NZ_JBAPRN010000808.1:0-3338 GCF_049281135.1 Mycobacterium sp.
CGGTTCTCGTCGCGTTCGGCCGTGAGAACTTTGACCGCCACGGCCCGGTCCAGACCCGGCTGGGAGCACCGGTAGACGATCCCAAAACCACCGCGCCCGATTTCGTCGGCATCGTCGAATCCGGCCGCATTCAACTCCGCGCCGACGGCCAAGCCGACGTCTCGCTGGGTGCTGAACGGGTCGCGTTCCATCATTGTGCCTGCTAGAGCTTGAGCATACCGTCGCAGCAAACCTCGGTCAGCGGCCTCGCGCAACCGACCAGGGTGGCGATCGACGGCAGCTAGATGAAAATACTTTCAACATTGAATATACGATCATTCGCCACTATCATGGGCCGCGCCGCGTGATCTCGCCGACTGAATGATGTCTCGGCTATACCGAGGAGTGCGGCAAGCATCTGCCGATGCCAGGAGAGAGGGTCATGATGCTCAACCCATTCAGACGCGTGCTCGGGGCAGTAGGTCGAGGACGATGAGCAAGCATTACGACATCTCTGACGAGGGCAGCCACGAACCTGATACCGAGGACTCGGAATGGCAGGAAAGTGTGTTCGTCCATTGGTATGACCGGGTGGCGGGGGTGGGCGGTGTGAGCCGGATCGGCCATGAGCCCAATCGGCCAGGAGGCGGTCGCGCGGCATTGCAGTGCTTTGTGGCTACTGCCGACGGCATCCGATACCGCCGCAACGACTTTCAGCTGCCGCTGGAGCAGGTGACCACCGAGCGGGGATTCCGCGCGGGGGGCTCACAGTGGCACGTCGATGAGGGAGCGCCGCGGCTGGTGATCGACGAGCCCGGCGTCTACGCAGACCTGACCATGGACAACTTCTATCCGCTCACCGACTTTTTTCCGCCGAGCAGCAGCATGGCGCAGGACTTCGCCAAAGACCATTACGAGACCTCCGGACGGATTTCGGGTCGCGTGCGTATCGACGGCCGCAGCTATGACATCAACGGGATGTACCATCGGGACCACTCCTGGGGCCTGCGGAACACGATGACGCTCAAGAGTCACCGATGGATCTCCGGAACCTTTGGCCCTGATCTTTCTTTCGGCTCGATCTTGTGGCATGCCTCGGACGACTCATTGGTAAGGGTGGGTTATCTTGTGCGCGACGGCCAGATCGACTACGCCGTCGATGTCGACGCCGTGACATATCTCGAACCCGACGGATTGACCCATCGTGGCGGTCAGGTGCGGTGGTCGATGCCGAACGACGAGGTGTTCACACTGCAAGCCGACCCGATGGATGCTGTCGTGGCGCACCTGCACAAC
Source organism: Mycobacterium sp. (assembly GCF_049281135.1). Classification (GTDB taxonomy): domain Bacteria; phylum Actinomycetota; class Actinomycetes; order Mycobacteriales; family Mycobacteriaceae; genus Mycobacterium. Next base: position 1,276 of record NZ_JBAPRN010000808.1, read on the forward strand.
GTCTACTACGTCGACTCGATCTGTGACGTGTGGCTCCCAGGCGACAACAACCGCTGGGGCATATGCGATTTCGAGGTCAGCAATAATGCCCGGCTCGGAACCGCGCCGATCGGTACTGCGATCAACGCCGCACTCGACGATGGACTGACCCGGCGACCCCGGCGGCCTGAATCGTTGATTGCACTTCGGGTGTGAGGTGGTGAGCGGTGCGGCACCGGGGCCGGATCCTGGTGATGTCATCGTCGTCGGAGCCGGCCCTTCAGGGCTGGCGGCGGCGCACCGGCTGGCCCGAGCGGGCGTTTCAGTTCGGCTCTTGGATGCCGCAGACCGGGTGGGCGGCAAGATGTCGACAACCTACCGGGACGGATTCATCGTCGACAACGGCGCCTTCTTCATCACCAGCACCTACCGCAATGTGCTGTCGATCGCTGACGAGATCGGGATGGGCAACGACGTCGTCGCGGGGAGGTTCATGCTCAGCGTCGTGCGCGACGGTGTGCTGCATGATCTGGACGGCGACCACCTGGTCTCGGCGATCCTCAAGACCAAGCTGCTCTCGCCGCGGGCCAAGGCTGAGCTGGTCAAGCTCGGGCCGGAGTTGGTGCGCTCGAGAAGGGCTCTCTACGACCGGATTCCGGGCGCGGGCCGCTACGACACCGAGTCCGTGCGCGACTGGGCGAAGTCGCACCTAAGCCCGGAGCTGCAGGAATTCCTGATCGGCGCGCTGATGCGCGGCATCTCGGCCACCAGCGGCGCCGACACGTCGCGAGTCGACTTTCTCGCCCTGCTCACGCTGCTCGCTGGAGCGAAGCTGTTGGCGTTCAAGGACGGCATGAACTCCTACGCCGAACGCGTCGCACAGGACAAGAAGGTCGATCTGGGTGCCAATGTCAACGAAATCGAGGACATCGGTGGGGGTGTCACCGTCAAGTGGACCGATGCCGGCGGGACACCGCGGGTCGAACGGGCCGCCGCGTGCATTGTCGCCACCCCGGGAAGGGTTACCGCGGAGACGGTTCGCCAGCTGGACGACTGGCGTAAGGGTTTTCTGCGGCGGGTCAACAACAACCGCCTGCTGGTCGTCAATGTTGGTCTGTCCCAACGCCCACCGCTGGACGCCACCTACATACTGGTGCCCGAATCCACACATCCGTTCGTGACTGGGTTGATGTTCGATCATCACAAGGCGCCCGGGCGCGCGCCCGAGAGCAAGGGCTTGATGTCGGTGGCGTTGCTTGACACCTGGTGTCGTGACCACTGCGACGACGACGACGATGACATCCGCCGGGCCGTACTGGAGGGAGTCGGCACGATCCTGCCCCAAATCGTTCCCACAGTGGAGTTCGCCGAGGTCCGTCGGTGGTATCTGGAGGTCAATCCGATCGGCTTCTACCGCGAGCTGGGCAAGTTCCGCAGGCTCTGCGAGGAAGACACGCGTATCCAGCTCGCCGGCGACTCGCAGAGCATGCAGAACATCGAAGCGGCGACCACCACCGGGCTACGAGCGGCCGACAGGCTGCTGGCGACCGGGATCCTGCGCCACTAGCGGCAACTAGTGGCGCAGTGGACCAATGCGGAGGACATGCGACGTCGGGGCGGCGAATGTCGTTGCTAACCGCCGTATTCGAAAATGCGCCAGCCGATCACAGGGCATATGCAGGTGCCTTGGCGGGACGGGCAGTCCGTATCGAGCCAGGCGGGCTGTTGTCCTTACAATCGTAAGAAGCCTAAGCTGAGTTCTTACAGTTGTTAAGGAATGCTTTGATGGCCACCTCTGAACGGCGCCGTCCCGGACCCAAGCCGACACTGAACCGCGAGGTGGTGATCGAGGCCGCGCTCGATCTCATTGACAGTGAGGGCCTGGCCGCGTTGAACCTGCGCAAGCTCGCCGGCCGGATGGGCATCAGCGCGATGACCCCGTACCACTACTTCGAGGACAAGGCGGACCTGCTGGCCGCCATGGTGGGGTACGCGATGGCTCCACTGGCCAGTGACCTGGATCCGAACCTGCCCTGGGACAAGCAGATCGACGGTGCGATGCGCGATCTGCATCAGATCCTCAC
>NZ_JBAPRN010000809.1:0-6521 GCF_049281135.1 Mycobacterium sp.
AGCTGACTTGGCCTTTTACCACCGGCAGGCCCGGGTCGCTGGCAACATCGAGCGCAGACGGCGACGCACCCGCGGCGACCAGGTGCGCGGCGAACGACGCGATCATCGCCCCGTTGTCGGTGCAGAGTCGCAGCCCGGGGATGCGCAGCGCCAGCCCGGCGGCGGCGCAGCGCTCGGCGGCGAGTTCGCGCAGACGTGAGTTCGCGGCGACGCCACCGGCGATGAGCAGGGTGGATACGCCAAGCTCGGTCGCCGCACGGACCGCTTTCATGGTCAGCACGTCAGCCACCGACTCCTGGAAACCCGCGGCGATGTCGGCGGTGGCCGCGTCCGGGTGGCTTTCCACGTAGCGCGCGACAGCGGTCTTGAGCCCGGAGAAGCTGAACACATGCGGCTCGTCGCGCGGCCCGGTCATGCCGCGGGGAAACACGATCGCGGCGCGGTCACCGGTCTGCGCCAGATCGTCGAGCACCTTGCCGCCGGGATAACCCAGCCCCAGCAGTCGGGCCACCTTGTCGTAGGCCTCCCCCGCCGCGTCGTCGACGGTGCTGCCCAGCTCGACGATCGGCTCGCCGAGCGACCGGACATGCAGCAGGTGGGTGTGGCCGCCAGACACCAGCAGCGCCACGCTTTCCGGCAGCGGACCGTGCTCGTAGACGTCGGCGGCCAGGTGACCGCCGAGATGGTTCACCGCGTAGAACGGCACATTCCAGGCCGCCGAATACGCTTTGGCCGCTGCCACCCCCACCAGCAGGGCACCTGCCAGCCCCGGCCCGATGGTGGCCGCGACGACGTCGGGTTTGGTCAGGCCCGCGGTGGCCAGCGCGCGGCGCACGGCCGGTTCGAGCGCCTCCAGATGTGCCCGCGACGCGACCTCGGGCACGACACCGCCGTAGCGAATGTGTTCGTCGACGCTGGACGCCACCTCGTCGGCCAGCAGCGCCACGGTGCCGTCGCCGTCGAGCCGGGCAATGCCGACTCCGGTTTCGTCGCAAGATGTTTCGATGGCCAGGATCGTCGTCACAGCGCCTCCCGTCGCATGGTGTACGCGTCGGCGCCGCTGATCCGGTAATACCGCCGGCGCAGGCCCACTTCGGTGAATCCCACGCTGCGGTACAGCGCGATCGCCGTCGCGTTGTCGGTGCGAACCTCCAGATGCACGACGCCGCCGGCGGCGATGTTCAGCAGCTCGTCCAGCATCCGACGGCCGATGCCACGGCCCTGGTAGGCCGGATCGACGCCGATGGTGTGGATTTCGTATTCGAAGGGCGGTGTGCGGCCCAACCGTGAAATGCCGCCGTAGCCGATCAATGTGTCGTCATCGCGTGCGGCCACGTAGTAATTGTGATCGGCTGCGAGCTCGCGCACGAAAGCGGCTGTTGGCCAAGGGTCGTCGCCGGGAAACAACAGCGACTCCAGCTCGGCGCAGCGGTCGGCGTCGGCGTCGGTAAGCCCGTCGATGGTCACGTTCACCGGCCGGCCGCCTGCCGCTCGGCCAGCGTCTTGGCGTCCGGCCGCCGCAGATACAGCGGCACCAGCGGAGCCGGAGCTTGCGACCAGTCGGCCACCGCGGCCACCAAGCCCGCCGCGTCGGGATACGTCGGGTCGATGCACGGCAGCCCGAACAGCGCCGCGTGGTCGGGCGAACCGGCCACCGCCCGCGCGGGACCCGGGTCGACATCGGCCGGGGCGTTGACCTCGGGACCGTCGACCCGGACACCGTCGCGATAGCGCGCCCAATAAACCTCGCGCCGACGGGCGTCGCTGACCACCAACACCTCGCCGGTGGTCCGCCCGCCGATGGCATCGAGGCTGCAAACCCCGTACACCGGAAGACACAGTGCGTGACCGTAGGCCGCGGCGGTCGCCATGCCGACCCGCAGTCCGGTGAACGGACCGGGACCGCAGCCGACGACGACGGCATTGAGGTCGGCCATCGAGCGCTCCGCATCGGCCATGGCGGCCAACACATTCGGGGTGATCCGCTCGGCGTGCGCGCGCGGGTCGACGGTGACCCGCTCGGCCAACACGTTGCCATCGGCAACCAGGCCCGCGGTCACAGCGGGAGTGGAGGTGTCGATGGCCAACACCAGGCGGCTCACGGACAGCTCCATTGCCACGTCGCGGTTCGAGTGTCGGAGTTGCTGATTCGCTCCAGTCGGATGTCGAGATGCCGGTCGGACAATCGTTCGGCCAGGCCTTCACCCCACTCCACCACGACGACGGCACCGTCGAGCTCGGTGTCGAGATCCAGGCTTTCGAGCTCGTCGAGCAGGTCGGCGCCGGTGTGGTCCAGCAATCGGTAGACGTCCACGTGGATCATGGCGGGGGCACCGGTTCGTCGCGCGGGATGCACCCGAGCCAGCACGAACGTTGGCGAGGTCACCGGCCCGTCGACGTCCATCGCCGTTGCAATTCCCTTGGCCAGCACCGTTTTTCCGGCACCCAGCGGGCCGGAGAGCACGACGACATCGCCGGCGCGCAACTGGCTGCCCAGCTGCGCACCCAGCGCCACGGTGTCGTCGACGTGCGGCAGCGTCGCGATGCCGCGCGTGCCGTCAGTCACGACGCCGGACCCGATCGCGCAAACGGTGACTCAGCGCCGTGAATCTACCCGGGGTCGCGTGCTTGACCAGTCGCACCAGCCCGTCGTTGACCGAAGCCGGTCTTTCCAGCAACACCAGATGGCCTGCCTTCGCGACGATCACCAACTCCGAGTCCGGCAGCACCTCGGCCATTTTCCTCGAGTATTCGTCGGGGGTGACCAGATCGTGGTCGCCGCAGACGATCAGCGTCGGGATCTTGGCCAGCGCGGGCAGCCCCGCGGTTTCGTCGTGGGCCTGCAGAGCGTGCAGAAACTCCACCATCGTCGGGATCGGGGTTTCGAGCATCATCTTCTCCGAGAACGCCACGATGCTCGGGCTGACCCGCATGTCGGAGAACGACGCCGCACGCAGGATCGGCCCGATCAGCGAACGCGCGGCGTTGCGGCCACGCTGCGCCAGCTTGGGTGCCGAACGCGCAGCCCGCAGAACAGCTTCCAGCGCAGGGTTATTCAGGATCTCTCCGAGCGGCGACTCGGCCACCCCTTCGGCCGCGGACGAGATCAGTGCCGCCCCGGCGATCCGGCCGCCGTAGTGACGCGGGAACTGCCGGGCGTGCGACAACACCGTCATCCCGCCCATCGAATGGCCCACCAGCACGATCGAGCCGCGCGGCGAAATCACCTGCAGCACCGTCTCAAGATCCTTGCCCAGTTGGGTCAGGGTGTAGGTATCCGGCGGAGCGTTGCCAGACCGGCCGTGGCCGCGCTGGTCGTAGAAGATCATCCGGACCTGCGTGCCCCACTCGTCGCTCAGCCGCATCCGCTGAAAGTGGAAGGCGCCCATGCGAAGACAGAAGCCATGGGCGAACACGACGGTCAACGGCGCATCGGTGGGCCCGACCTCGCGCACCGCCAGGGGCACACCGTCCGGGGTGGTCACCAGGTAGCTGCGGTCGCCGTCGAGCGTCTCGAAGTCCTCGTCGGCAAAGGGATCGTCGATGACCGCACGCCGGTTGAGCATCGAGCCGGCCACCGTGGCCCCGGCGACGGCGCCCACGGCGCTCACCCCCGCGGCACCCGCCAGCCACCGTCCACGCCTCGACTTGCCTACGTGGAAGCCGTCAAGATCCTCGTCGCTCAACGATTTTCAGCCTCGCGATAGGTTCTGGTGATCCGTCCCCGCGGGCTGGTCACCACTTCGTAGTGAATGGTGTCCAGCAGGTCCGCCCACTCCTGCGCAGTGGGCTCACCTCGGGCGCCCGGCCCGAACAGGATCGCCTCATCGCCTTCGGCGACGTCGACGTGCCCCGGGCCCAGGTCGACGAGGAACTGGTCCATACAGATGCGGCCGACACCGGCGCGCCGCCGACCGTTGATCAGGACATCGAGTCGTCCACCCAGCGACCGGAAGACGCCATCGGCATAGCCGACTGGCATGAGTGCCACAGTGGTGTCCCGTTGCGCGATCCAGGTATGTCCATACGACACACCTTCGCCTGCTCGAATCGATTTCACCAGCGCCACAGTGCATTTCACTGTCATCGCCGGAACCAGGCCCATGTCACCCAGGGTGGGCACTGGGCTCAGTCCGTACACGGCGATACCCGGCCGCACCAGGTCATAGGCCAACTCGGGACGCGACATGGTGGCCGACGAGTTCGACAGATGCGCGACCTCGAACGGCACCTTGTGGTCGCGAGCCAGCGCCACAATGTCGGTAAACCGTTGTGCCTGAATGTTATTGATCGGGTTGTTGGGCTGGTCGGCGAAGACCATGTGCGACATCAGGCCACGCAGCCGGATGGCATCCTCGGCTGTGGCTTGGCGCAACGCGGTCAGCATCGACGGGTAGTCAGCCAGCGGGACGCCGTTGCGGTTCAGGCCGGTATCCACCTTGAGGGTCACCGCGGCGGTCCGACCGGTGCGACGTGCGGCACCCAGCAGCTCGTCGAGCTGCCTCGCCGACGACACCGCGATCTGCACGTCGGCCAACAGCGCGGGCCCGAAGTCGATCCCGGGTGGATGCAGCCAGGCCAGTATGGGTGCGGTGACTCCTTCGGCGCGCAGCGCCAGCGCCTCGTTGACGGTGGCCACGCCGAGCTCGGCGGCACCTGCGGCCAGGGCGGCCCGGGCGACTTGGGTGGCGCCGTGTCCGTAACCGTCGGCCTTGACGACGGCCATCACCTGCGCGTTGCCGGCATGCTCGCGCAACACCCGCACGTTGTGCTCGATGGCACCCAGATCCACGACCGCCTCAGCGAGGACGCCCGGAGTCAGGGATGTCGGCGTTACGACCACGCCAACCATTGTCCCAGAGCGGACTCCGCGGGCCGTATTCCGGCAGGTCAGTGCGCGAAGTGCTCAGCTTTGTAGTGACCCTTGGGCTTGAGCTTGTCCAGGCTGGCCAGCGCGGTACGGGCGTCGTCGTGCAGCGCTCGGGCCAGGTCGGCCGAGAGCCCTTCCCGGACCACAATCCGCAGCACCGACACGTCGGTCGCGTTGTCGGGCATGGTGTAGGCCGGCACCTGCCAGCCGAAGCCGCGCAGCTCATGCGAGACGTCGAACTCGGTGTAACCCAGACCGCGGGCCAGCCGGAAGGCGACGACCGGAATCGCCGACCCGTCCGAAATCACCTCACAGTGGTCGGCTTCGTGCAGCTGCGCACCCAGCCAGCGCGCGGTCGACGACAACGCCTGCATGACCTGGGTATAGCCCTCGCGGCCCAGTCGCAGGAAGTTGTAGTACTGGCCGATTACCTGGTTGCCCGCACGGGAGAAGTTCAGGGTGAAGGTCGGCATGTCACCGCCGAGGTAGTTGACGTGGAATACCAAGTCCTCGGGCAGGTACTCCTTGCTGCGCCACACCACAAAGCCGATGCCCGGGTAGGTCAGGCCGTACTTGTGTCCGCTGACATTGATCGACACCACGCGCGGCAGCTTGAAGTCCCATTTCAGTTCGGGATGCAGGAACGGCACCACAAAGCCCCCGCTGGCCGCGTCAACGTGCACCGGGACATCCACGCCGCCGTCGGCGGCCAGTTTGTCCAGCGCCGCGCAGATCTCCGCGATCGGTTCGAGCTCACCGGTGTAGGTGGTGCCCAGGATCGCCACCACCCCGATGGTGTCCTCGTCGACGGCGTCGACGACCTGCTCGGGCGTGATGACGTAGCGGCCCTCCTCCATCGGCAGGTAGCGGGGTTCGACGTCGAAGTAGCGACAGAATTTCTCCCACACCACCTGGACGTTGGAGCCCATCACCAGGTTCGGGGTGCGCTTTTCCCAGCCTTTGCCGACCTTGGCCCGCCAGCGCCATTTCATCGCCAGGCCACCCAGCATGACCGCCTCGCTGGAGCCGATGGTGGAAACCCCGCAGGCGCTCGAGGGGTCGTCGTCGCGCAGGTGATCGGCGTGGAACAGGTCGGCAACCATGCATACGCAGCGCTGCTCGATCGCTGCCGTCAGCGGATATTCGTCCTTGTCGATCATGTTCTTGTCGAACGTCTCGGCCATCAGCCTGTCCGCCTGGGGATCCATCCAGGTGGTGACGAACGTCGCCAGGTTCAGCCGCGAGCTGCCGTCGAGCATCAGCTCGTCGTGGATGAACCGGTAGGCGGCGTCGGGATCCATCGACTCCTCGGGCAGCCGCAATGCCGGCACGGGAGTGGTGAACATGCGGCCGGTGTAGGCGGGCGCGATCGAGTGCGCGGGGACGGACGGTCGACTGGAGGTCATAACGGGTCCTTTTCAGTTGGTGGCTAGAGCGCGGCTAAAGCGGTTCGGATGTGAGCGACGATGCGTGACGCCGACGTCGGCGCATAGCCCGGGCCCGGGTCGGCGGCGGAAAGCTCCGCGGCCCGTGCATGCACGAAGGCCCCGGCCGCCGCCGCTTCGCTCGGCGGCAAGCCCGCGGCCAGCAAGGCGCCGATCATCCCGGACAGCAGATCGCCGGATCCGGCGGTCGCCGCCCAAGACTGCCC
>NZ_JBAPRN010000810.1:0-11522 GCF_049281135.1 Mycobacterium sp.
GAGGTTTGATCGTTCTGAACCGGTCGTCACGCAGCACCGCACGCACAATCTGCGCATCAGCGGTGACCCAGCCGCCGGTCTTCAATATCGGAGACATCCGTCCGCGCCGGCGCACCCGCTCGATCAGTGGATAGATGTCGTCGACCGGATTGATGTCAAAGGTGAGCAGGTTCGCCAGCGGATCACCGCGCCGCGCCAGCAGACGAAGCGCCGTACGTGAGGGCGCGTACCCGACTGCCCAGTGCGTCCAATCCCGGACCGGCACACCCATGTGCCCACGCTCCCTGACAATCGGCTGCTTAGAAGACTAATCCTCCGCCGCGGCAATACCGACGAAAGAGCAGTTAAATCCCGAACCAATGCCTCATAGCGTCGCGCAGTGCGCTCAGTTCGTCGGGGCCGGGCTGCGCATGTGACGACGCCCAGGCCACATACCCATCGGGACGCACCAGCAGCGCCGTGGCGGCTACCTCACCGACACGCCGTCCGGCGGCGACGGTGATATGGCCACTCGCGTCGGTGAATGCGGCTGCGACAGTACCACTCTCGGTGAGGTCGATCAGCAGCGGTCGGCCATCGCGGGCGAGCTCGGCGATACGTCGCGGTCCGGCGGGGGTCGCCACACCGAAGTCGGGCACCCAGTGTCCAACGAGTGGATGCGGCTCGGCATCCGGGTCCCCCATCACATAGCGGTTATCTGCCCCAGACTGTAGGTCGCTGATCCGACGAACGTTGTTGGTGTCGGTAAGCAGCTCGGCGAAAAGTTCCCGCAGGGCAGTGACTTCAGGCCCCGGGCGGAAGAGACCCAATTGGGCCCGAGTCTGCATGAGTAGCCGCTCGGCAGCGGGCCGTCGCTCAGTCTCGTAGGTGGCGAGCAGCGCGGGCTCCACGCGCCCGCTCAGAACCGCGGCAAGCTTCCAGCCGAGGTTCACCCCATCCTGCAAACTCAGATTCAGACCCGGCCCGCCGATCGGCGCGTGGACGTGCGCAGCATCGCCGACCAGTAACACCCGGCCGACCTGATATCGAGACGCGACTCTGGAGTTGATGCCGAAAAACCGACGCAGGTCGATTGGCGCGTCGGGCGATGTGGGCCGCAGCGGCACGTCCTGACCCAGCACTCGCTTAGCGCTGGCCTCCAACTCGGCGAGGCTCATGGGTGGTTCATCGGCGAAGTCGTCGCTGCGCTGTTCGCGGGGCGAGCTCTCCATTTCGTAGGTCATTACTGCGACGCGGCTGCCCATGGCACCGAAGGAGAAAACGCCTTGGTCAGTCCGATGGGATCGCTGCGGCGGAAGATGGTCGGAACCCGGCGCGTCACTGACCGGAGCAATCCATTCATCCGGCGGCACGACGTTGAACCCGATCCGGACAACCAGGTCGTAGGACGACATCCCGGGAAACTCAATGCCGGCGAGATGGCGTGTCATGCTGTGGCCGCCGTCGGCGCCGATGAAGTACTTAGCCGGCAGATCGTAGGCACCGTCGGGCCCGTCGACATGAAGCGTGACGCCGTCGTCGTCCTGATCGAAACCGGTCAGGGCGTGTCCCCACCGAATCTCCGTGTCGTAATCGTCAGCCCGCTTGGTGAGCAACTCGACAAGCCCGTGCTGTTGGACTGGGACGACGAACAATTGGGAGTCGGGGATCACCGCGAGGTCCAAGGGAAAGCCCGCGAACATCCAGTGCGAAGTGGGTATTGGCGGCCCGGCTGTCCCGGCGATTGCGCTGTACAAACCTCGGTGATCAAGAATCCGAGCCGCTTGGCCCGCGATGCGGTTGGCCCGTGGCTGCAGGTTAGGCCCGGGCGTCGGATCCAACACCACCGGCCGAATCCCGGCCAATCCCAGTTCGCAGGCCAACATCAACCCGTCAGGGCCAGCACCCGCAATGACGACGTCAACCATGCGACCAGCTCTCTGAGGGCCAGACCAACCGATCTTGAAGTTTACGAAGTAGCCGTCGCCCCGGTCTACCCTCGAGTAGGCACGAGGAAAGGTTCGCAATGTTCGCAGCGTTCGGATTCGAAGCCATGGGTGTCGTCGTCGGTGACATGTACTTCGTCGACCCGATGCCTATCGCCGGCCAGGAAACCCCGGAACGGGGAGTCAGATTGGAACTGCGGCTGGTCGACCGGGCCGAGCCGCAGGGATCGATTTACGCAGGCGTCCCAATCGCTTTCACCCGCCCGGTGTGGCGGGTGGATCTTTTCGGGTCCACCGAGAGCCCGCCCGGAACGTTGGACCGGGCCCACCATCACCCCCGGTTCAACGGGTGGGAGCCCAGCCGCCGGAACTTCGTGTCCGAGCTGTCAGCCGACCCGCTGTCCTGGTTGGCCGCTGAGCTGGCCGACCCGGACGCCGTGCTATCCCGTGCGGGTGTCGGCGCGGACGAAGTCACCGACGCCGACAGGGCCGGACTCGCCGCGGCCGGCCCGGAGATTGTCGCGACGGTGAAGCGGATGCTCGACGGCGTGCGGAGCGGCGAATTGGCGCCGGCCCCCGCCGAGCTTGTCGCCGCCGCGCGCACGGGCTGGCTCTGAGCGCGGCGGCCATTTCACCGCACGTCTGATTCCCGTCTGGGGGGTTAGTAGTGCGAAAGATGTTGAGCGTCTTTCCAAATTCCGTCGGGCGGCATGTCGAGGCGACCGGTGAGTGGTCGACGCCATTCGGGCGTGGCGGTGGGTTCGCCCCAATAATCGGTGACCTTAGTCGCCTCGCCGTTGTGGAGTTCGGCGATGCTGACGTTTCGGTAGAGTCGTCCGTCGCCGTAATTGCAGGTCCATTCGACGACGATGGTGTCGTCGAGGTGAAGTCGTCGGCCGACTTCAAGGGTGAGTTCAGGGAAGTTGCCTTCAACTTGAGCGATCAGGTCGCGGCCGGACACGACTTCTTCCATTTGTGGCCATTGACGTTGGCATTCGATGCCAGGGGCACGCCGAGGATGTAGGCAAGCCGGGTTTGGCCGTCGGACGGTGTCGAGTGCGCGGTCATGGTTCGACATTCTGCCGCCGCGTCGCGACCTTTGCGACGGGGTTGGATCAGTCGGTCGGTCGAGGCTGAACCTTCCTCCGAAGCAGTCGTTGCCTACTTAGTTGTCAACAACTACTTTAAAGCCGGGTGCCGTTGGGCCGGGCTAATCCTTTGCCAGGAACTTGTGGAGTTGCTCCACGGCATGGTCGATGGTGAAGCTGGCGGGTGCGTGTCGCGGCGGGAACTCCTTGAAGGTGTCGAGGAACTTCGTGGCCATAGCGACCATGTACAGGACGAAGTAGTCGTGGCGAAGGAACCACTCGTAGTACGTATTTGACGTGATATCGGCATACTCGAACGGGTCGGTGCGTAGGTTGAACAGCTTTGGTACGCGCAGCGAAGTGAATGGTTCTGCCCATAGGCGCATAGTGCCTTGGCAACGTTGCTCCATGAACACGGCTTTCCAGTTCTCAAAGCGCATGGCGACCAGATCGCCGTCGTCGGAGAAGTAGAAGAACCCCCGCCTCGGGCTGGTTTCGACCTCTCCCGTCAGATACGGCAGCAGGTTCACGCCGTCGATATGGACCTTGAACGTCTTGTCTTCGCCTCGGAGGTTGACGGCGTAGCCGTTCTTGAGCTTGTCGCTGATATTAGGATCGCCAGCGGCTGCGAGCAGTGTGGGCAACCAATCATGGTGCTGGACAATGTCGTTGGACACGACCCCAGCTTTGATCTTGCCCGGCCAACGGATCAACTCCGGTACTCGGAATGCTCCTTCCCAGTTCGTGTCCTTTTCGCTCCGGAACGGCGTCGTACCCGCATCCGGCCAACTGTTCCGGTGCGGTCCGTTGTCGGTGGAGTAGATGACGATGGTGTCCTCGGCGATGGCCAGCGCGTCGAGGCAGTCCAGTACTTTGCCGACATTGCGGTCGTGATCGATCATCGTGTCGTGGTAGTCGGATTGCCACAGCCCCGCCTGACCCCGACTTTCGGGCTTGGGGTGGGTATAGAGGTGCATATGGGTGGTGTTCATCCACACGAAGAACGGCGTCTCAGTCTCGTGTTGGCGGGTTATGAAATCAATCGTGGCATCGGTGACGTCATCGTCGATGGTCTGCATCCGACGGGTATCGAGAGGGCCGGTGTCGTCGATGATCTGCTTGCCGACAGGACCAAACTTCGGATGGTCGGGTTCGGCTGAAACGTTGTCAGTGGCCTCGCATTTCAGTACCCCACGCGGCAGCGCAAGTTCGTGCAGGATCGGGAACTGGTCGGCATGGGGATAGTCGAACTGCTCGGGTTCTTCCTCGGCGTTGAGGTGATAGAGGTTACCGAGGAACTCATCGAAGCCGTGCACTGTCGGTAGGTACTTGTTCAGGTCGCCGAAGTGGTTCTTGCCGAACTGCCCAGTCGCATAACCCAACGGTTTGAGCAGCTCCGCGATGGTCGGGTCTTCGGCGGCCCACCCGATGTCGAAACCAGGTGCGCCCACTTTGCTCATACCAGTCCGGTACACACTCTGGCCGCTGATGAACGCGGCCCGTCCGGCGGTACAGCTCTGCTCACCATAGGAGTCGGTGAAGAGCATCCCCTCCTTTGCAAGCCGGTCAATGTTGGGCGTCTGGTAGCCCATCAATCCCATGCTGTAGCAACTCAAGTTGCTGATGCCGATGTCGTCGCCCCAGATCACGAGGAAGTTGGGTTTCCCATTTGGCATAAAAGGCCCCTTGGTGACGGCTAGAGGTTCTACTTGCGAAGGCGCTGTCCTCGTCATCGACGTTATACCGACCAACTGCCCTCTACCGCTCTTTCAACGCGTCCGCAGTAGTTCACCGAACCGCCTGCCTTTGTCAACGATTCAACGCTCTGTCCTGAACATTCACGCCGCCGCCATCGCCGTCAGCAGTCGGTTTCGACCGTTCGCATCGAGCAGGTCAGTGTTCGTTCTTTGAGGTAGCCTCACGCCGCGCTGCTCGAAGCGTTGACCAAGGTCGTCATGGTGCGAGCACCGCTGGCGCCAACGGCTGTCCGATGGCGATCGCGCAGCCATTGACCGTCGTCTTGGCCAAATCCGACCTGGTGTCCTTGGCCCGGGCAAGTGTGGGATCGATGGTGTGTGGACGCGACGGCTCAAAGGGCGCAATCCCGGGGTGGGCAGCCAATTCTCACTAGCGCAGTATTTGTGCGATAAGCAGGATTACAGGCGGGCCTCAGAAGGAGTGCGCATGACCTCGAAGCTTGAACTCGACGCTCGCCTTGATCCGCGGATCAAGGCGTACTTCGCAGGCATTGACCTGGGGGCCGCCAAGCCCAACGTGTCGAGCCGGGAAGAACTGCTGGCCCAGGAGAACACCCCGGAAGCGCTGGCCGCCCAGGACCCCGCCAACGCTCTGTTCAACGCGATGGACAGCGAGGACGTCGCCCCGTCGGCCGGCCTAACCGCGCGCACCGAGACGTTCACCTCCTCGCCTGACGGAAACACTATCAAGATTCAGTTCATCCGGCCCGACAACGAAAAGACCTTGCCGTGCGTTTTCTACATTCACGGCGGCCGCATGCAGTTCAGTTCTTGCTACCTCGGCAGCTACAAAGCGTGGGGCCGCATGATTGCCGCCAGTGGCGTCGCGGTGGCCATGGTTGATTTCCGCAACTCGGTGCATCCCTCCTCAGCGCCGGAAGTGGCTCCCTTTCCCGCCGGCTTGAACGACTGCGTCTCCGGCCTCAAATGGGTTCACGCCAACGCGGACTCGCTCGGTATCGATCCGGGACGCGTCGTCGTCGCCGGCGAAAGTGGCGGCGGCAACCTGACTCTCGCTGTGGGGATGAAGCTGAAGCAGGACGGCGATCTAGGCCTGATCCAAGGCCTTTATGCGATGTGCCCCTTCATCGCCGGCGAATGGCCACTGCCGCAGAACCCGTCCTCCACCGAGAACGAGGGAATCTTCATCTTCGTGCACGACAACCGCAGCACCATGGCCTACGGCATCAACGCTTTCAAGGCCCGCGACCCGCTTGCGTGGCCCGGCATGGCACAGCCCGACGACGTCCGGGGCTTGCCGCCGGTGGTGATCAGCGTCAACGAATGTGATCCCTTGCGTGACGAAGGTATTGGCTTCTACCGACTGCTGCTGGAGAGCGGCGTCTCCGCGCGCTGCCGCCAAGTCATGGGCACCGTCCACGCCACCGAGATTCTTCCCGTTATCTGTCCTGACATCAGCCGCGACACCGCTCGCGACATCGCCGACTTCGCGAGGTCTACCTCGTGACGACGCCTCCGTTGCAGATGGCCTCTCCGGAGTCGGTCGGCTTGTCCCCTGAGCGCCTGGACCGTCTCGACGATGCGATGCAGGTGGAGGTCGATGCCGGGCACTATGCCGGGATCAGCCTCATGGTCGCCCGCCACGGCAAGCTCGTGAAGTTCCGGCGCTTCGGCTATCAGCCGCTCGAAAGTCGTGAACCACTCAGGGAAGACGCTATTTTCCGCATCGCCTCGATGACCAAACCGATCATCGGCGCCGCGATGATGACTCTCTACGAAGAGGGCAAGTGGCAGCTCGACGATCCTGTCACCAAGTTCATTCCCGAGTTCGCCGATCTACAGGTGCTGAAGGATGACGAACTGGTCCCGCTCGATCGTCCGATGATCATGCGTCACCTGATGGCTTCATCCGCGGGCTTCGCCTTCGGCGCGCCAGTCGGCAGCACGAATCCGAAGCTCGATGAGATGTACGCCGCGGCTGGCCTTTTCAGCGGCACCAACGAGGACATGATCGCCAAGATGGCCAAGCTGCCGCTAGAAGCACAGCCCGGCACCTTGTTCCGGTACGGCCTCCAGCAGGAGTTTCAGGGCGTGATCATTCAGCGGGTATCCGGCGAGACGCTGGACACCTTCCTCGAGCACCGAATCTTCGGGCCGCTGGGCATGGAAGACACCGGCTTTGGCGTCGCGCCGCAAGACCGCGGCCGCATCGCGCCCCGTTACGCGCTCGACGACAACCTCACGCTGCGCCTGGCTGCGGACCAATCGCCGTTTCCGGTGCTGGCCGGTATCCCCGCGGGGGAGAAGCCGCGATACCTGCTCTCGATCGCCGGGCTGTATGCAACGGCGCAGGACTACCTGCGTTTCGCGCAGATGCTGGCCAATGGTGGGATCCTCGACGACGCCCGGCTTTTGGCGCCGACGTCGGTTACGCTGATGACGAGCAACCTGCTGCCAGATGGCGTTCCGATGCGTTTCGACCAGCCGTTCGCGGGCGTTGGCTACGGCATGGGTGTCGGCATCGTGCTCGATCCGGCACACGCCGATTTCAACGGCGGCGCGATCGGTGCGGGCAGCTACTACTGGGGCGGCGTGCATGGCACGTGGTTCTGGGTCGATCCGGTCTACGACGTCATCGTCGTCGGCATGATCCAGCAGGAAAGCGCCGGCAATCCGCCGACCGGGCGGCCCTACCCGGTGCCCGATATCCGCGGGATATCGCGGTCCATTACTTATGGGGCGCTGGTCGACCCCGCACGCTAGTGCGCCGACGGCCCGGAAGATCAATGACAGCGTTGGGGGTTAATACGATCGAGGACACATCCAGAACAGGAAGAGGCACCCCGATGGCAGCAACTTGCCGGACCAGGCACTGGAACTGCGTTCGCTGGTGACAGCGCGGAGCACGCTAGAGCTCTCACTGCACGACGTCACTGTTCCCTCCCCCGCCGCCAATGAGGTGCTGGTGCGCGTGGAAGCCTCGCCGATCAACCCTTCAGACTTGGGCGTTCTCATCGCGGGCGCCGACATGTCTGCCGCAACGGTGACGGGCGGACCTGAGCGGCCTGTCGTTACCGCATCACTGGGAAAGGTCGCGCTGGAGGGGCTTTCGGCACGAGTCGATAAACCGCTCCCGGTGGGCAATGAGGGCGCGGGCACCGTAGTAGCGGCCGGGTCGTCCTCCGCGGCGCAGGCCCTTCTCGGCAGGAGAGTGGGGATCGCCGGCGGCGGCATGTACACGCAGTACCGGGCCGTTGATGCGTCCGCGTGTCTTGCCTTGCCCGAGGGAACAACGGCGAAGGATGGGGCGCCGTCCTTCGTTAATCCTCTCACCGCTCTCGGAATGCTGGAAACCATGCGCCGCGAAGGCCATTCAGCCCTCGTGCACACGGCTGCGGCGTCGAACCTTGGCCAGATGCTCGTCAAGCTCTGCCTTGCGGACGGGGTGCCGCTTGTCAACATCGTCCGCAAGCCCGATGAAGAGCAGCTACTAAGGTCGCTCGGCGCAGTCCACGTGTGCAACTCGTCATCGCCGTCGTTCTCGACAAACCTCGTGGAGGCTCTCAAAGCGTGGGGAGTCGGAGGTTGGCTGCTGACCCTATTCCTCCAGAACGCCGGGGCCGAAGCCGTTGGCCGGCTCCGGGCCCGTGTGGCCGCGGAGCTCACCACGACGTTCGCGGGTACTTACACCCGGGAGGTGTCACTGGCCGGCATGCTCATGCCCGATGCGTTCCATGCCTATGTCACGGGAGCGACCGGGGAGAAGTTCCTCGTAACTCCCCAGGCACACCCGTGACTGCAACATCGAGCGCCAGCCCGTTGGCCTTAGGGGCCTCGCGAGCAGGAATGCCGTTTGGCCATCACACTGGCTATGGCAGGCCATCAACCGCTCGCCGACCCGCGGCCGTCTCATTTGTCGAACCTGGGAAATATGAGTAAATGGCCTGGGAGTTGCCTGGGAAATATGATAGTAATTGACTTCACGATTATAGGTGATTGCCAGCCGGCGGATGGCCATCAAGAAAGCGTTATGATTCCGTCCACCTGCATTAAGAAAACGTAATTCCGTAAGAATACATCATGAATGCCGTGACGACGGTCACGACATATTGCGGAGAGCTGCGTCAATCGCTATACAAGACGCAGCGCAGCAAGACGCGAGCCGGTGATCTCAGGCAGCCCAAATCGCTTAGTTACGTGAGGGATTGCGTGCCTGCACGCACACGTGGCTGTGAATTTCGATCTCAGACAGGAAAATAACAATCAAAGACGTACAGTAAGTCGCGCGGGAAATGCCCGAAGTCTCTTGGAGGCGATTTTCCGATTGCCCTGCGCCAGTGATCTCAATAAGTTGTTAGGGAGAAGCGATGCCACTCGGTAACGCGCTGCAAGCACTAATCATGCTGGCCGTAGTCTTGATCGGCTCGGTATTTTTCGGAAACCTCTTCCGTCGGATTAAGCAGCCCGCGGTCGTCGGAGTAATCTTCTTTGGCATTGTGATGGGTACAATTCTGGCCCTCACTCCTCAATCCATAAAGTCCGTGTTGCTTTCGGCGACCTCGAAATCTCTCATCGACGCCGTGGGCCAAGCGGGCCTCTTGTTACTCATGTTCCTGGTCGGAATCGAGCTGCGTACCTACAGCACATCAACATCAACCGAGCGGTCACCGCTGTGGCAACTGGTGCCCTGTGTGGCGGCTCCGATCGTCGTCTGCGCAGCTGCAGCCTGGCCCTTCCAACACCAACTCGTTGGCCCACAAGGCAACTCACTACATGCGTGGGTATTCGTCGGTGTGGCGCTAAGCGTCACGGCCGTTCCTGTTCTCGTGCTGCTCATCCAAGATCTAGGGGTCCCAGCGCCCATCCCAGCGGTCGGGCTACGAATTGCCGTCACGGCGGATGCGACGGCATGGGCACTGGTGACCGCGTTGATCTTGTTGACCACAGACTTGGACTCGGTCTCGGTGACTGCCGTATGCGCGGGCGTCGTCTTGCTCCTCGCAGTGATGCTCGTGCTGCCTCGGATGCTGCAGCGGTGGTTCCAGGAGAACCAGCAGAGTGCTCCGTTTGTCGTAGCGATGTTCGCCTACGCGCTTACCGGAGCGGCAGCAACGCAGATATCCGGCTTCCACCCAGCCATCGGTGCGGTGATTGCCGGTCTGTTCTTCCCCGCGGGGCTGGCCAACGAGGCATCGCAGCGGGCCTTAGCCACGGTTGCTGACGTGCTCATTCCAGCGTTTTTCGTTTCGAGCGCGCTGTCTGTGCCGCTGGAAACGTTAGCGGATCTGTTTCGATGGAGTGGTCTGCTGTGCCTGGTGACCCTCACCATCGCCGCCTTCGGTTCGAAGGTCGCGGTCGGAGTCCTGGCCGGCAGGATGCAACGCTGGCCGCTTACCACCTCGGCTCAACTTGGCATCTCGCTGAACTGTCGCGGCATCACCGAACTCGCCATTGCGTCCGTCGGTCTCCAAGCCCACTTGATCGGTCCCTACGCGTTTGCGATGTTGGGTGCGTTGGCCATCGTGACCACCGCAGTGACGGCTCCGCTGTATCGCGCGGTCAACACCTTCGCGCACGCTCATACGTCACCCGCGGACGTCGGGCATGTGGCGCGTGTGGCGTGACCCGGAATGGTTGATCCTGGGTTCGTGAGAGGCTTGCGGCCCACATTGTGGGCAGGAAGGCAAGACGAAGATTGTGGCAACCAGGACGCGACATCGTCCCGGCAGTCAACGATTCGCCCGGCGCGGGGGCGGCCGCGCATGCGACTCGGCGTCGTCGCGCTGATGGGGCTCATTACCTGCGCAATGGCCGCGTCGGTGGTGATGTACGTCAATGGCGCTGCATACCAACGCATTCCAGCTTATGACGTAGCCACCAGCGGCGGCACAACGGTGACGCTGGATGCGGTGAGCATTTCAAACAACTACCGCGAGCTCGTCGGCGACCTCATCATTAAGCCCGGACCTGCGTTGCTGGATCCGGCGACCGCCAGCCTCAAGCAAGACCTCACTGTGGCAGTCACATCCGCGACGACGCCGGTCAGGCGCACATATTCCAGAGGCATGTTGCCCGGCGTTTTCCCGGTTCCACTGACCTTGGCGCACGACGTCGAACGTTGGCCGTTCGACAGTTACGACACCGGGCCGCTCACGGTTGAAGTGTTCACGGGCCCTGAGCAACTGCCGGAACGCGCCAACCTGACATTCGTCGATGGGCTGGCCGGCTGGAAAGTCCACGTGGCTCGCGTGAACAACGCCAATGCGTCGTCACCCTATAAAGTCCAATTGCAACGATCGCCGAGCACGATGCTCTTCGCGATGGTCATCCTGTGCATCTTCGTGGCGATCGCGACAGTTGGCTTATTCGTTGCAATTCAGACGATTCGCGACCCACGCAGGTTTCAGGCGCCGATGACAACCTGGTACGCGGCGATGCTCTTTGCGGTGGTACCGCTGAGAAACGCACTTCCGGGCTCGCCCGCGTTCGGAAGCTGGATCGATCTCACGATCGTGTTGTGGGTAATGGTGGCTTTGGTGGTCTCGATGCTGCTCTACATCGCGGCCTGGGTCCGGTCGACATCTCAGACCTGAGCGCACAACCGCGCTTTAACCCATGCCTACCGTTGCCATTCAGGCAGAGCGAGCATCTGATCTAAAGCTTTCCTGTCCTCATATCCTCGCCGATCTTGAGGATCGGGGTCTGGTTGTCTGGCTGAACCCTCTCCCACAGGCTGCCCTTGCCCAGCTTTTGTCCTAACTGCTCTTCTCTCCTGAACCACTCCTCGGCGC
>NZ_JBAPRN010000811.1:0-2785 GCF_049281135.1 Mycobacterium sp.
CCTGGCGACCGCGCCCGCGCACGCGTCACCGCTGACGACGCCTGCCCCGCGCGACGCGCAGACCGCGGCCGCGCAGGTCGGTCCGCAAATCGTGGACGTCGACGCCCAGCTTGGATTCCAGAGCGCGGTCGGCGCCGGGACCGGCATCGTGATCGACCCCAGCGTGGTCCTCACCAACAACCACGTGATCGCCGGCGCGACCAACCTCACCGTGAGATCCATCGCCAACGGCCAGACCTTCCCGGCGACGGTGATCGGTTTCGACCGCCAACATGACATCGCCGTGCTGCAACTGGCCGGAGGCGGCCTGCCGGTGGCCAACATCGGCAACTCCGACACGGTGAAGGTGGGTGACCCGGTCGTTTCGCTGGGTAACGCCGGCGGTGCCGGCGGGGCGCCGAGCGTCGAGGAGGGGCACATCGGCGCGCTGGGCCAGACGGTGTCGGCAAACGATGCGCTGACCGGTAGCACCGAGACGCTGAACGGCCTGATTCAGGTCAACGCGAACATCCGCCCGGGTGACTCCGGGGGCCCAACGGTCAACGCCGCCAACCAGGTGATCGGCTTGAACACCGCCGCAACGGCGAACTACCACCTTGGCCGCGGACAGGGCTTTGCGATCCCGATCAACGAGGCGATGGCCATCGCCGGACAGATCCGGTCCGGCGCATCGTCGCCGACGGTGCACATCGGACCGACCGCGTTCCTCGGAGTCGGCGTCAACGACGCCCCGGGTGGCGGAGGCGCCATCGTCCGGCAGGTGATTCCGACCGGTCCCGCCGCCGGGGCGGGTCTCAACCCCGGTGACGTGATCACCTCGATCAACGGCCAGCCGGTGAACTCGGCTACCGCGCTGACGAACATCCTCGACCAGCACCACCCCGGCGAGGGCGTCAGCGTGGGGTTGCATGGACGGGAAGTCAATGTGACATTGGGGGACGGCCCGCCGGGCTGATCCAACGCCGCAGCTCGTGCAGCTGTGCTCAATTCGTCTGGCGCATAAGGTTTTCGATGCCGCACCCCGGGTACGTGTAACGTCGTGGACTTGACCAGGGACAGAGAACACACGTCCGACCACGATCCTGCGGAGGGAAGCCGCGTCGAAGACGGTGTCGTCGAGCACCCCAACGCAGACGAGTTCACCGAAGCCAAGTCGCTGCCCGCCGACCCCACTTGGTTCAAGCACGCGGTCTTCTACGAGGTGCTGGTGCGGGCCTTCCTGGACGGCGACGCCGACGGATCCGGTGACCTGCGTGGGCTGCTGCAGCGATTGGACTATTTGCAGTGGCTCGGCATCGATTGCATATGGCTGCCGCCGTTCTACGACTCACCGCTGCGTGACGGCGGCTACGACATTCGCGACTTCTACAAGGTGCTGCCGGAGTTCGGCACCGTCGACGATTTCGTCGCGCTGCTCAACGCTGCGCACGAGCGGGGCATCCGCGTCATCACCGACCTGGTGATGAACCACACCTCCGAATCGCACCCGTGGTTTCAGGAGTCTCGTCACGACCCCGACGGCCCCTACGGCGACTTCTACGTGTGGAGCGATACCAGCGACAAGTACACCGATGCCCGAATCATCTTCATCGACACCGAAGAGTCGAATTGGACGTTCGATCCAGTGCGCCGCCAGTTTTATTGGCACCGGTTCTTCTCGCACCAGCCGGACCTGAACTACGACAACCCGGCGGTTCAGGAAGCGATGATCGATGTCCTCCGGTTCTGGCTGGACCTGGGGATCGACGGGTTCCGGCTGGACGCGGTGCCCTACCTGTTCGAGCGTGAAGGCACCAACTGCGAGAACCTGCCCGAGACGCATGCGTTTCTGAAGCGCGTGCGCAAGGTCGTCGACGACGAGTTTCCAGGCAGGGTGCTGTTGGCGGAGGCCAATCAGTGGCCCAGCGACGTCGTCGAGTACTTCGGCGAGGCCAGCACCGGCGGCGACGAATGCCACATGGCGTTCCACTTCCCGCTGATGCCACGCATCTTCATGGCGGTGCGGCGCGAGTCGCGTTTCCCGATCTCGGAAATCCTGGCGCAGACGCCGGAGATTCCGGACATGGCGCAATGGGGAATCTTCCTGCGCAATCACGACGAGTTGACGCTGGAGATGGTCTCCGACGAAGAGCGCGACTACATGTACTCCGAATACGCCAAGGATCCGCGGATGAAGGCCAACGTCGGGATTCGCCGACGGTTGGCGCCGCTGTTGGACAACGACCGCAACCAGATCGAACTGTTCACCGCGCTGCTGCTGTCGCTGCCGGGATCGCCGGTGCTGTACTACGGCGACGAGATCGGCATGGGCGACGTGATCTGGCTGGGCGATCGCGACGGGGTGCGCACGCCGATGCAGTGGACCCCGGACCGCAATGCCGGATTCTCCAAGGCCAACCCCGGCCGGCTGTATCTGCCGGCGAGTCAGGACTCGGTCTACGGATATCAGGCCGTCAACGTCGAAGCCCAGCGCGACACCTCGACGTCGCTACTCAACTTCACCCGGATGATGCTCGCGGTTCGCCGCAGACACGACGCCTTCGCCATCGGGAGCTTCGAGGAACTGGGCAGCTCCAACCCGTCGGTGCTGGCGTTCCTGCGCCAGGCGCCGGATGACGGCGACGTGGTGCTCTGCGTGAACAATCTGTCGCGTTTCCCCCAGCCCCTCGAGCTGAACCTGCAACATTGGAGCGGTCACACGCCGATCGAGCTCACCGGCCATGTCGAGTTCCCGCGCGTCGGCCACTTGCCCTATCTGTTGACCTTGCCGGGCCACGGGTTCTAC
>NZ_JBAPRN010000812.1:0-18685 GCF_049281135.1 Mycobacterium sp.
CCACCCGACTACCACGACCACGACCACTACCACCCCCCAACCACCCCCACCGAAGAAATCCTGTGCGACATCTACGCCCAAATCCTCGGACTAGAACGCGTCAGCATCGACGACTCCTTCTTCGACCTCGGCGGAGACTCGCTTACCGCGATGCGGATCATCGCCACGATCAACATCACCCTGGATGCCCACCTTTCGGTGCGCGCCCTATACGATGCGCCGTCCGTACGAGGGTTAAGCCGGCAGTTGAGCCCGACCACCGAGCCGCAAGACGACGCCGACGACATGGAGGCGCAGCGAAAGGCCGGGGCCGACCGACCCGGCTTTGCGTCGGTGCACGGCCGCGACAGCACCGAGGTGCATGCCAGCGATCTCACACTGGACAAGTTCATCGACGCCGCGACCCTGACCACCGCGCCGACGCTGCCGCGACCCGCTGGTGACGTGCGGACCGTGTTGCTGACCGGCGCGACGGGCTTCCTCGGGCGTTACTTGGTGCTGGAATGGCTGCAGCGGCTAGCCCGGATCGACGGGAAGCTGATCTGCTTGGTACGGGCCGAGTCTCATGAGCGGGCAACGCGACGCCTACACGGCACCTTCGACAGCGGCGACCCGCGGCTGCTGCGAGAGTTCGAGAAACTGGCCGCTGGACATCTCGAGGTCATCGTAGGCGATAAGAGCGAGACCAATCTTGGCCTGGAACAACATATCTGGCAGCGACTGGCCCAGACCGTCGACCTCATCGTCGATTCCGCGGCCGTGGTCAACCACGTGCTGCCCTACAGCCGTCTCTTCGGGCCCAATGTGACGGGCACCGCCGAGCTGATTCGCATCGCCCTCACCTCGAAGATCAAGTCGTACGTTTACATCTCGACCGGCAGCGTGGGTGGGCAAATCGAGCCATCGGCGTTCACCGAGGACGCTGACATTCGAGTCATCAGCCCCACCCGCAGGATCGACAGCGGCTACCCCAACAGCAAGTGGGCCGGCGAGGTGCTGCTGCGCGAGGCCAACGACCTGGCCGCCTTGCCGGTCGCGGTATTTCGGTGCGACATGCTCCTGGCCGACACCAGCTATGCGGGCCAGCTCAACGTGGCCGACAACTTCACCCGAATGATGCTTTCCCTGCTGGCCACCGGCATCGCGCCCGCCTCGTTCTATCGGCTGGACGCCGATGGCAACCGGCAGCGCGCCCACTTCGACGGGCTACCAGTCGAATTCGTCGCCGAGGCGATCGCCGCGCTCGGCGCCGAGGTAGTCGACGGGTTCGAGACCTATCACGTGATGAACCCGCACGACGACGGTATCGGCCTGGATGAGTACGTCGATTGGCTGATCGAGGCAGGTTACCCGATCCAGCGCATCGGTGACTTCGGGGATTGGATGCGGGAATTGGAAGCCGGCCTCACCGCCTTACCAGATCGCCAGCGTCAGCACTCGGTGCTCTGGAGGTTGCCGCTACACAATTCACACGCCCACGGCTTGCAACCCGAAGAGCCGATTCGCGGATCCCTTGGGCCGACGGATCGGTTCCGTGCCGCGATACAAAAAGCGAAAATCGGTCCCGACAAGAACAATCCGGACATTCCGCACGTCTCGCCGCCGATCATCATCAAATACGTCAGTGACTTGAAACTGCTCGGACTGCTCTAGACAGCCGATCTCAGAAGAATCCGTCTTTCCTCAAGGCCGCGAGTGACTGGGTGACCGCCTCACATACCACGTTCATGACGTCCCCGGTGTGCGCGTACGTGAAGAACGGATAGAGGAACTCGGGTAGGTGGACTCCCGCCGCACGCAGGTAGTAGGTCCACATGTATTCGGCGACAACGTTTCGGTCCGGATGACCGAACGGCACGACGTCGTCGGTAGACATCACCCCGAACGACGGTTTCACGAGCGACTCGTACCGCCGAATGACGATCGGGTAATCCTCCTCGTCGCGCAATAGCTCGAGGTGAGCGGCGAAGCGGTCGGCGGCCCCGAAGGTCGTTTGGTACACCTCGTCTTGATGATCACGAAGGTATTCGAGCTGCGCAAGGCCGGCCGCGCACGCGACGATGTTCCCGCAGAAGGTTCCGAGAACATGCGTGCGGGTCTGGATGTCGCGGACGTACTGACCGGTCGTGACACCCATCTTGATGACGTCTGACCGGCCCAGCGTCGCTCCGATGGGCAGTCCGCCACCGATGATCTTCCCGAACGTCGCGAGGTCCGGGGTGATGGCCGCCGCCTCGACCGCGCCGCCGAAGCGAAACCGGAACCCGGAGAGCATTTCGTCGAACACCAACACGATGCCGTGCTCCGCGGTCACCTCCCGCAGTCCGACGAGGAAATCCCGATCCAATCGCGGCCAGCTTGATCGGATCGGCTCAAGAATGACGCCTGCGAGGTCCTCTGCGCGCGCATGGATTACGTCGAACGCGCTCTCGTTGTAGGGAAGCACGATCGTCGATGACGCGACCGAGGGCGCGACGCCGGGCATGCCTGGCCGGGTCGAGCCATCGGGCAACCTGGCTACGAAAACGTCGTTGTGATGTCCGTGGTAGCAATGCTCGAATGTCGCGACGAGCGGTCGTCCGGTGAACGCGCGCGCCAACTTGAGCGCATGCATGGTTGCCTCGGTCCCGGAGTTGCTGAGAAACCCACCCTCCGCCCACCCCACACTGTCGAGCAGCAGACTCAGCAGCGCAGTCTCGGCCTCGTGCCCGGCCGCGACCGTCAAGCCGTTACCGAGCATCGATCGGACAGCGTCGGTCACGACGTCGGCAGAGTGGCCAAGGAAGTTGACCCCTCTGCCGCTGTCGAGGTCGACGAATTCGTTGCCGTCCAGGTCGGCGATAAGCGGGCCGCGGGCCCATCCGGCGATCATCGGCATAATTCGGGGCATCCCGTCGACGAAATTGCTGTAGACGCCCTTTTCCGCCCGCCGCACCCCCGCGGCGATGGTCTTCGGTTGCCGCCCGGCCAAGTCTTTGATGCAGTCGAGCTCGCGAACTCGTGCGAGGAACTCGGTTGTATTCTCCAAGAACATCTCGGTTGTGAGCTCGGTCATGCGATCCATCTCATTTGCCTGGATCCGTTGCGCTTCAGCTGGTTTCGGCAGCCTACGCCGTTTTGATCCAACCGAGTGCCGTCATTCGCGTCCATCGGTCACGTTCGCGCCGACTGGCTTGACGTGGGTCACAAGGTCGACGTCGGTCGCCTGCGCCCGGAGATACCCGGCCCGCGCATGCTCTTTGGGGATGTGCTTGAACGGGTCGAAAGAGTATGCGGCCATGGCGTTTTCGTGGGTGATCTTGTTGATGACGGCGTCGTCGAGGTGACCCAACGTCTCCATGACGATCTCTGGCGCAAAGGGCCAACTGCCGTCCGAATGCGGAAAGTCGGATTCCCAGCAAAGCATGTCTTCGTTGAACCACTGCATGTTTTGCACACCCACCTTGTCCCTGATGAAGCATGCGTAGATGTGCCGTCTGAACACGTCGCCCGGGCCGTCGTAGCCCTTCGGTAACTTGTCGTGGGTCCAGCCTGCGTGACGATTCCGCACGTCTTCGGCGCGCCAGAGGAAGTAGGGCATCCAGCCGAGGTCACCCTCCGTCAGCGAGAACTTGAGTTCGGGAAAGTCCTTGTAGAACTCGGCCCAGATGAGTTCGAGGAACGCGTACATGCTCATCAGCTGCGTGCCCGTCATGTTCACGCTCAACGGCGCACCCGTGGAGAACGTCGGTTCGCGTCCCGAGGAGCCGACATGCATGCACAGCACGGTCTTGTGTTCGCAGGCAGCCTCGAACAGCGGATACCAGTACTTCTGGTGAATGCTCGGCAGGTTCAGCGCTTCGGGGTTCTCGGAGAACGCCACCGCGTGACAACCCTTGTCAGCCAAGCGTTTTACTTCCTTGGCCGCCTCTTGGACGTCGAAAAGCGGCAGCAGGCCGCACGGGATGAATCTTCCGGGGTAGGCGCCGCACCATTCATCGACGTGCCAGTCGTTGTAGGCCTTGATCATGACCAGGTTCACGTCGGGGTCGGGGCCCTGGCTGAGCAGCTCGCCGGCGAAGCCCGGCCAATTCGGCAAGTTCAGTCCGGCCAGATGACCGCCCGCATTCATGTCGCGCACTCGTTCGTCGACGTTGTAGCAGCCCGGTCGGATATCGTCGTAGCTCAACACGTCGGCGGCGAACATCTCCTGCGGCTTGCCCGCGGCGGCGTTCAGGCCCATCGGCCATGAGCGGAGCTCGCCGTAATACCAGTGCCGCGTGCCGTCCGGCTCGAAGCCGATGCGCGGGGCATACTGCTTGAAGGCGGCAGGCACATGAGCGTCGAACATGTTGGGCGGCTCGGTGATGTGGTCATCGACGCTGACCAGGATCAGATCATCTTTGTTCACGTGCACTCCTTGGACGATCAGTTGATAACCGACTATAGATAATGACGCCGATCGCGATGTGGCGATTTGCTGGCGTTCACCGCCCGACTACCAATCGGTCAGCGGAGCCCACGCTCGGCGGCCTTGCGTTTCCACGTGTCCTTCCACTCCGGCTCGGTGGCGCCGATCTGCCGGCCGTACGGAAGCTCATCAGGCGGGGCGCCCCACGTGTCCGGCCCCGTGTTCGCCGACGAGTACAAGTCGCCATCCGACCAGATATACGAACTGCGCCCCCATTCCATCGCCGACCCCACGTCGGGGAAGAACCCGCGCCCGTTGTGGTTAGCGCTGGTGTTGCACAACACGGGAATCCCCGACCGCGCAGCGAAGGCACGGACAATCGCCGTCGCCAGCGGTGCGGTGCGGTCGTTGACTGTTTGCAGCCGAGCAGTGCCGTCGACATGCCTGACTGCCGGTATCCGGTCCACCCATTCGGGCCGGATGTGGTGGTCGAAGAGCATGTACGGGTCGGCGCCGCCGGGGTCGAAGATGTCTGATGCGTTCTCCTCCAAGCACATTGGTGCAACCGGCCGATACGACTCGCGACCCTTCATCTGGTTCAGGATGCCTTTCATGCGCTCCTGCCGCGGTGAGGCGAGAATGCTGCGGTGTCCCAACGCCCGCGGTCCCAGCTCGGCGCGGTCGGACAGCACGATCACCGGTTCCTCCGTCGTCGCCAGTAGGGCACCGAGCTGGTCAACCGAACACTTCTCGGCATGCCACCCGGGCCTCAGCTGGGTAGCTGTCAGTGGGGGTCCGCAGTAGACGCTCCACTCCAGCGGCCCGAATGCGCCGCGGTGCATCAGCGATGCGCACGCGGTGCCAATCGAGGCGCCGCTGTCATTCGGAAACGGGGGCACCCAGACGGTGTCGAAGAGTCCGCTGTCGCGAATCGCACTATTCCACTTGATGTTCAGGGCGCTGCCACCGGCGAAGCACAACGTCCTTACCCGACCGTTGAGGGGCTTGACGGCATCGGCCAGCCGCTCGACCAGCAGCCGGGCGAGGGCTTCATGGAAGCTGGCCAGTACCGATGCGTCGTCAACGTCGATTCGGCGAATTGCCGGCTCAATCTCCTGGAAGAAGAGGTCGGTGCCGAAAACGTCCCAGCGGCCGTCCAGCGCGGCCAGTCCCCGGCGAATCTCGCGGACCAGGGGTTCACTGACGGTGCCTAATCCCGCATACGCCATGACCTTTCCACAATTGGACATCTGAAAGTGCCACTTTTGCACCTCGTCCCACTGCGGGTCGGGAAGGAACGGGGGCACATTGCGACTGAAAAACTCGTAGACGCCGCCGAGTATGCCGAACAGCCAGCCACGGTACTGCACCGTGCGTTGCACCGGATCCACGAGGTACACGACGGGAAACGAATTGGCGTCCCAGACCAGGACAAGGGCGGGCAGGCGCTCAGCCGCCGCCGGACTGGTCAAATAGGCGCTGGCGAGGTGTGACTCGGCGTGACGATAGCTCTCATAGCTCCGCGGCTTGCCTGCGAGTGCCAGCAACGAACCGGGTTGATAACAGTGCAGGACGGGAGTGCAGTCGTCGGACTGCCGGAAGGGCGCGGTACGGATCCGTTCGCGACGGTCCGCGGTCCACACTTCAATACCCCCGATCCAGCCGTCCACCACGAACCGATCGACTTCGTCAACCCGATGCCCGAGTTGGTCGAAAAGATGCTCGATCAGACCGGCGTCAAACAAGGCATCGTGGCGCCAGCGGTTGTCGTGTTTCTCCACTTCGGTGGCCGCGACAAGCCGCGCGCCTGACCGGGTCGACTCCACCAAGGCCAAGCCGCCGTCGTGCTCTAACTTCATTCCGCAGATCAGTGCCATGCCGGACCGTCCGGCGCCAAAGACGTTGCCCGCCAGATGATCATAGGTGTGCCGTCCTCAATCGCAGGGGGCCCCAAGTTTTCCGCCGACGTGCACCCTCAGCCAGACGGCACCCGTAAGAGCCTTGGTAGGTCCTCTGACGATACCGTGGCGATACGCGGCAGGCCCCGACATTCGTCGTTAAATCCGGATCACGGCGGGCATCGGCGATAACGGTAGTTTTTCGAAATACGACCACGCTAACCCGTGCTGGCGCACACGGTTCGAGCGTGCCGTTTCATTGTCGCTCAATATGCGAGGGCTGTGAGCTAGACGACGGGAAGTTTTCGGCGTTGATGAGCCGGTCTCGCGAATCGTCCTCGGCACTGATTGATTTGGGGCAGGGGGCTGCCGTGGCTACGTCCCACGGGCTGTACGCGAAGATTATGCTGCCGGCGGATGGCAGGCTGCCGGTTTTATTTCGCAGAACATGCCGATAAATGGAAGGCTTGGATATGCAATGAGGTTTGTGCTGGCGATGTGGGGAACTCGCGGCGATGTCGAGCCCTGCTCGGCCATCGGGCGCGAGCTGCTGCGCAGAGGGCACGACGTGTGCATGGCCGTCCCGCCGGACGTTGTCGGCTTCGTCGAGTCGGCTGGGCTTGCGGCGGTCGCCTACGGGGCGGAACCGCAGCGCTGGCTCGACGCCCACCGCAACTTTTTCCCTAATCTCCTCCGCAACTTCTGGAGGATCCTCGATCTGCGCAGGTTATGGCGCGATGCCGCGGAGTCGGGTGTTTCGTGCTGGGGCGAAATGAGCACGACGCTGGTGTCGCTGGCGGACGGGGCCGACCTGATCCTCACCGGCATGGCGTATCAGGAAGTCGCCGCCAACGTCGCGGAGTACTACGACATCCCTTTGTCAATACTGCATTTCGCCCCGGTGCAGGCCAACGGTCAGTTGCGGCCCTACTTGCCGGCGTGGTTCGTCAGCTTTGTGATGACCGTGGCCGAATGGCTGATGTGGCCCACGCGGAAGAACATCGAAGAAGCACAGCGTCGCGACCTAGGCTTGCCGAAGGAGACCAGGCCCGCATTTCGACGGATCATCGAACACGGACACCTGGAAATCCAGGCCTACGACGAGATGTGCTTTCCGGGGCTGGCAGCCGAATGGGCGAGATGGAATGGCAGACGGCCCTTCGTCGGAGCGCTCACGCTGGAATTGCCGACGGATGACGATGAAGAGGTCGCATCGTGGATTGCCGCGGGAACACCGCCCATCTACTTCGGGTTCGGCAGCGTAGCGATCGAATCGCCCGCTGACACGCTCGCCATGATCGGTGCCGCCTGCGCGCAGTTGGGCGAACGAGCGTTGGTATGCGCCGGCGGGACTGACTTCAGCGACCTCCCTCGATTCGGGCATGTCAAGGTGGTGGGCACAGTGAACCACGTGGCCATCTTTCCGTCCTGCCGCGCGGTCGTCCATCATGGTGGCGCGGGTACCACGGCCGCGGGCCTGCGCGCCGGGGTGCAGACGGTGATCTTGTGGCGGGGCTTCGATCAGCCGCACTGGGGCGCTGTGGTCAAACGGCTGAAAGTAGGTACTGCCCGGCGCTTTTCGTGTACAACGCAGGCGTCATTGGTCGCTGACCTGCGTACCGTCCTCACCCCGCAATACGCCGCCCGAGCCCGCGAGATCGCCACCCGGATGACCAAACCCACCGCCAGCGTCGCGGCCGCCACCGATCTTGTGGAAAATCTCGCTGGCGTCCGGCGTGCTGGCTGATCGGCGAGGGTGGGCGCAGCCAAGACTTTACTGCGGTCGAGCTCACGTGCCGCGCCACAGCCTCGGTTGTACTCACCCCCAAACTGGCGTGCACCAAGTTCACCTGCGCTAAGCTCAAAAGCCTTGCCGCCCGAGTCCGCGAGATAGCCACCCGGATGACCAAACCCACCGCCAGCGTTGCGGCCGCCACCGATCCTGTAAAAGAACTCACCAGGAGACGCACGCATGCTCGGCACTGAATCCAGGTATGACGCCATCGTTGTTGGCTCCGGCGCGTCTGGCTCGTGGGCTGCCAAGGAACTGACGGAAGGCGGCATGAGGGTTGTCCTGCTCGAGGCCGGCCGGAACCCGGACATCGATGATGACTTGCCGATCGACGCGGACACCGGCGGGATGGGGATTGGCGGCCGAGTCAAATCGGCCATCCAGGGTCAGCACGTTCAGATCCGTTGTCCGGCTTTCTCCGAGACCACCAAGAAATTTTTCGTCAACGACAGGGAGAATCCCTACACCACAGCGCCAGGAAAAACATTCGTCTGGATCAGGGGGCGGCAACTGGGCGGTCGCCTTCACTTGTGGCTCGGGCATGCACCGCGCATGTCGAATTCGGAGTTCAAAGCCGCGAGTGTCCGCGGAGACGGCGTCGATTGGCCACTGGCCTACGAAGACTTGGCGCCGTATTACGACATCGTCGAGCGAACGCTAGGCGTCTACGGGAAGCCCGCGGGCATTCCCAACTGTCCCGACGGGCAGTTCATCGGGCCGCTGAAAACGACAAAGATCGAAGACGCGTTCCTGACCAACGTTGAGAGACGGCTGCCGAACGTCCGCGTAACGTCCGCGCGAAAGGTCAAGTACGACGACGACAGAGTTCCGCTTCCGGTCAGGCTCGCCCTCGCAACAGGGCGCCTCGACATTCGGACAGACGCCGTAGTGAGCCGATTGTTGGTCGATGCGCGATCGGGTCGGGCGACCGGCGTTGAATACATTGACCGATTGACGAAGACTACGCAGGCAATTCACGGAAAGGTCGTCGTTCTTTGTGCGTCGGCGATCGAGACCGTACGGATCCTGTTGAACTCAAAATCCGCAACGCATCCGTCCGGGGTCGGCGGTTCGTCAGGCCAGCTCGGCCGTTATCTCTGCGACCACGTTGCGCACATCCGGAGCGGCAAGGTGTCTGAGAAGGATGTCGAGTCCGACGTCGCCGTGGCCGGCGCGGGACTGTACATTCCGAGTTTCTGCGACAACGAGTCGAAAAACTTTCCCGGTGGCTACGGCGTCGAGGTCCAGATAGGCCGCGGCATCCCGGTCTGGGTCATGGGGGCGTATGGCGAGATGCAGCCCCGCTACGAAAACCACGTGTCACTAGACCCAATCGTCAAGGACGCGTGGGGGATTCCCGTCGCCAAAATCGAGTGCAGCCACTCTCAGGACGAGCTCAACATGATTGCCCACATGAGCCGAACGCTGCCGGAAATTGCCGCGGCCGGCGGCCTACAGATCGACGACAACCGCGATGGCCGTCCCAGGGGCACTATCTCCGATCGCCTGCTTCGATCCCTGTTCCTCACGAACTACCGCGCTTTTCGGCCCGGGGGGGCCATTCACGAGACCGGCGGCGCGCGCATGGGCGACACACCGGACAACTCGGTGGTGAACCCATACTGTCAATGTTGGGATGCCGACAATGTGTTCGTTACCGATGGCGCATGCTTTGTGTCCTCGGGATTCCAGAATCCCACGTTGACGATGATGGCCCTCACGGTTCGAGCGTGCCGGTTCATCGTTAATAACTACCGAAGCGCATGAGTGGATTGCGGCGGCATGGCTGGCCAGTGCTAGCCGGTCCCGCACGGTTAACCCCTAGACGTTGACCGGCTCGTGATCCACCGGGCTCAGCTGCCATCGACCCTCACCGAGGAGCTCGAGGCGTTGCTGGTGGTGATGCTCGACGGTGCTGCGGTGACTGACGCTGACCACGACGGTGCCGGGCAATTCGGCGCGCAGCAGTCGATACATCGTCAATTCCAGCCCCTCGTCCATCGCCGATGTGGCCTCGTCGACGAAGACCGCCTTCGGCTTGGTCAGCAGGACGCGACCGAACGCGATGCGCTGCTGCTCGCCCGGTGACAGCACTTTGACCCAATCCCGTTCCTCGTCAAGCAAATCGACCAGATGCGGCAGCATTACTCGTTCCAACACATCGCGAAGAGCAGCGTCGGGAATGTCACCGGATTCCGCTGGATATGACACCACCGATCGCAGATCGCCTAGGGGCACATACGGCAATTGAGAAAGGAACATCGTCTGATTGGGCCCAACGGGGCAGCGCAAGGTTCCCGATCCGTACGGCCACAACTGCGCAAGGCTTCGAAGCAGCGTCGTTTTGCCGCTGCCGGACGGACCGGTGATCACCAGCGCATCGCCCTCGGACAAGTGCAGGTCGAGTGATTCGATCAGCTGATCGCCATCGGGTGTCCGCACCTCCACCCCTTCGATATCGACGGCACCATCGACGCTCGGCATCACCAATAGCTCCGGCAGCTCGCGAGCCTTGTCGTCGGCGACCACCAGGCCGTACAACCGGATGATGGCCGCGCGATAACTCGCGAATTGGTCGTAGGCGTTGCGGAAGAACGACAAGCCGTCAGAGATCTGGTTGAACGACGTCGCGGTCTGCGTGACGCCACCGAACTTGATCTGACCGGCGAACAATCGCGGCGCCTGCAGGACCCAGGGCAAGGGGACGATCAACTGACTCATCGAAATGTTGAACCCGAACCAGCTGACGGTCCGGTTCACATATCGCAGATAGTTGTCGATGATCGGCCGGAATTTCCTGCTCAGCTGCACACGTTCGGCAGCCTCGCCACCGTAGAAGCCGACCGCCTCGGCAGCGTCGCGCACCCGGACCAGCGCGTAGCGGAATGCAGCGTTCGTCAGCTCATTGCGGAAGCTCAGCCTGATCAGCGGTCGCCCGATCCAAAACCCGAAGATCGTCGCTACCAAGACGTAGACGATCAGGATCCAGAACATCGCTCGGGGCATGCTCACACCGAAGAGCGTCAGCGTGCCCGACAGGTTCCACAGAATGGCCGTAAAAGAAAACACCGACAACACCGACTCGACCGCGCCGAACAACAGCACATCCCTGGTGCCGTTGGACGGCACATTCGGGGTACCTCCCGTTCCGGCGGTCAAGACGTCAATGTCTTGTTGAATGCGCTGGTCGGGGTTGTCGATGGTGCCGTCGATGAATCGAGAGCGGTAGTACGCTCGCCCTTCCAGCCAGTCACCGGTGAGTCGATCGGTGAGCCAAATCCGCCACGCCACAATGAAGCGTTGCACCAGGTATATATCGAAGACTCCACGAGCGATATATAGCGCCGCCATGATGGAGAAAACCTTGATCGAGTTCCAAAACCCATGTACGCCAGAGTTTTTCACTGCGTCGTCATGGGTGGCCAAGCCCTGCACGGCGGTCTGAATGCCCGAGTTCAAATCGTTGGCCTGGTAGCTGAACAGCACAGTCAGACGTACGCCGATCACGACCGACAGCAACAGCACCCCGAGTGTGAGCCACACGGTGGCGCTGTGCCCACCGGTGAAATAGCCCCCCGTGATCCGCCAGAATTGCCGGCCCCACGGGGTGAGGGACCGCAACAGCACGAGCACGGCAAGCAGGGTCACCGCGCTGATCACCCACGCGATGGCGATCCAGGACAGTGAACCAACGAGGGCGTGCCCCCAGTCGATGGACGACTTGAACAACTCCACGGTTCGCGCGCTCCTTCGGATTGCGACCTGCATAGCCAGGCGTGCGTCGAACGCCTGGTTGAAAAGACTTTCCCGCGAAGCTACCCGGCCAGGGCGGCGGCGTGCTGTGTGGGCTGGTGTGCCGAGATCATCCCATCGAGATCGCCGGCCACGCCCACCGTTCGTAAGCAGGTCACACGCTGGCCGGCTCCCGCTCGATACGGCGCAGTTCCCATTTGCCTTCGCCGAGCAACTCGAGCAAGTGGTCGTGGTGCTGTTCAACAGTGGGCCGATGACTGACGCTCACCACGACACAGTCTGGCAGTTCGGTGCGCAGCAGCTGGTACAGCGCGAATTCCAAGCCCTCGTCGAGCGCCGAAGTAGCCTCATCGAGGAACACCGCCTGCGGTCTGGTGAGCAGGACGCGGGCAAAGGCGATCCGCTGCTGCTCGCCGGGAGAGAGCACCTTGGCCCAATCGCGCTCCTCATCGAGCCGGGCCGCCAGCGGGGCGAGCGCGACCTTGGTCAACGCCTCTCGCGCCGCAGCGTCGGAGACATCGTCTGCTGAATTCGGATAGCAGACCACGCCGCGCAGATCGCCGAGCGGAACGTATGGCAACTGCGACAAGAACATCGTGGCGTGCTCGCCCGCGGGCCGGCGCAGGGTTCCGGATGCGTATGGCCATAGCTGCGCCAGACTGCGCAAAAGTGTGGTCTTGCCTGCTCCCGAACGGCCGATGACGACCAGGGCTTCACCGCTGTTGAGCCGGACTCCGAGCGGGTCGATCAATTGCTCGCCACTAGGCGTACGCACCTCGACGGCTGCGATTTCAACGGATCCGCGCTCGCTCGGCTCCACCGCGACCTCGGGCAGTTCCCGAGCGCGCGCGTTCGCGTCAACCAAGCCATGCAGCCGGATGATCGACGCCCGAAATGACGCAAACTGGCTGTAATGATTGCGGAAGAACGACAGCGAGTCCTGGATGGTCCCGAATGCGGCCGCGGTTTGCGCCACGCCGCCTAGACCAATTTTTCCGGCGAACAGCCGCGGCGCCTGAATCAGCCAGGGCAGCGGCACCATCGCCTGGGTGACCAGCCAATTCCACCCGGTATACCCGATGGTGCGGCGCACATAATGCCGGTAGTTGTCGATGATCGGCACAAAGCGCTGCCGCAATCGCGATCGCTCGGCTTCCTCACCGTGGTAGAAACCAACGGCTTCGGCGGCATCGCGCAGGCGCACCAAGGCATAACGAAAGGCCGCGTTCAATTTCTCGTTGGCGAAACTCAGCTTGATCAGGGGATGCCCGATCCAGAACGTGACGCTGCTCGCGATCAGCACAAAGACGAAGACGCTCCAGAACATCGCGCGCGGAATGTCGACATGCAGCAGCGGGACGGTCAGCGTGCCCGAGAGGTTCCACAAGATCGCGGCGAACGAGACGACCGAGACCACCGCATGCACGGCGCCGAACAGCAGGGTTTGGTTGGTGCCGATCGTCGGTACATCTGTGGTGGCGCCGGCACCCGTCGTGAAAACGTCGACGTCCTGCTGAATGCGCTGGTCCGGGTTGTCAATCGTTACGTCGATGAACCTGGCCCGGTAGTAGGCGTGCCCGGACAGCCAGTCCGCGGTGAGGTGCTCGGTCAGCCAGACCCGCCACGCGATGATGAAGCGCTGCATCAGGTAGATGTCAACCATGGCCACCACGATGAAAACCGTGGCGAGGAGACAAAAAATTGCCAATGCCGCCCAAAAGCCATGCATGCCAGACTGTTTGACTGTTTCGTTCTGCGCCCCAGATCCGGTGAACGCTGTTTCCAGCGCGTTGTACAAGTCCTTGCTGAAGTAGCTGAACAGGACGTTGACACGCACGGTGGTGACAACCAACAGCAGCAGCACGCTGAGCATCAGCCACACTCTGACCGACCGTGAACCCGAGAAATAGCCACCGGTGACTCGCCAATACTGGCGTGCCCACTGGGTGGTGAACCGGAGCACCACCAAGACGACGACCACACACACGGCACTGATCAGCCATGCTCGGGCAATCCACCACAACGAGTCGGGCACCGCGGAGCCCCAGTCGATGGATGGTTTGAACGGCTCTAGAGCAGTCACGAAGTCTCCTCGCGGTCGGGTTGTTCCGCACGACGCCCCGTCGGAAATAGTCGGGGAAAGCTACCTCAGGATGGTCGATAGGCTGCGCCCATGGGCAACGACGCCGAGAACACCTTGCACGCCGGCCGACTAATCGCCCGGCGGCTCAAAGCCAGCGGGATCGATACCGTCTTCACCTTGTCCGGCGGCCATCTGTTCTCGCTCTACGACGGTTGCCGCAGCGAAGGTATCCGGCTGATCGACACCCGCCACGAGCAGACCGCCGCTTTCGCGGCCGAGGGCTGGTCGAAGGTGACCCGTCAGCCGGGCGTGGCGGCACTGACCGCGGGCCCGGGCGTGACGAACGGGATGAGCGCCATGGCTGCCGCCCAGCAGAACTCGTCGCCGCTGCTGGTTCTCGGCGGCCGGGCGCCCGCGGGCCGGTGGGGCATGGGGTCTTTGCAGGAGATCGACCACGTGCCATTCGTGGCACCGCTGACACGATTCGCCGCCACCGCGCCGTCGGCCGAGGCGGTCAGCGGCCTGGTCGATGACGCGCTGCGGGCCACGGTCGGCGCGCCATCGGGGGTGGCGTTCATTGACTTTCCGATGGACCACGTATTTTCGGTCGCTGCCGACACCGGACTGCCCGGGGCCCTGACCACGTCGCCGGAGTCGCTTCCGCCCGACGGCGATGCGCTCGACCGTGCGGCGGGCCTGCTGGCCGCCGCGCAGCGACCGGTCATCATGGCAGGCACCAACGTCTGGTGGGGTCATGCCGAAGCGGCGCTGCTGCGACTGGCCGAGGAACGACGGATCCCGGTGCTGATGAACGGCATGGCCCGCGGCACCGTGCCCGCCGACCATCCGCTGGCGTTTTCGCGGGCACGCTCAAAAGCGTTGGGGGAAGCCGACGTTGCGGTCGTCATCGGGGTACCGATGGACTTCCGGCTGGGATTCGGTGGGGTATTCGGCCCGGAGACGCAGTTGATCGTTGCCGATCGCGTGCAACCCGACCGCGCACATCCTCGGCCGGTTGCCGCCGAGCTCTACGGCGATTTGTCGTCCACCCTGTCCGTCCTGAGCGACACACCACGGGCCGATACCGCCG
Source organism: Mycobacterium sp. (assembly GCF_049281135.1). Lineage (GTDB taxonomy): Bacteria > Actinomycetota > Actinomycetes > Mycobacteriales > Mycobacteriaceae > Mycobacterium. Next base: position 15,007 of record NZ_JBAPRN010000812.1, read on the forward strand.
GGCACGAGGAATGGATCGCCCAACTGCGGGCGACCGAGACCGCGGCCCGCGAGCGCGAACACGGCGAGCTTGCCGACGACCGCAGCCCGCTGCACCCGATGCGGGTGTATGCCGAACTCACGCCGCTATTGGACCGCGACGCGATCGTCGTCGTCGACGCCGGCGACTTTGGCTCGTACGCCGGCCGGGTGATCGACAGCTATGTCCCGGGTGCGTGGCTCGACAGCGGCCCGTTCGGATGCCTCGGTTCGGGTCCCGGCTATGCGCTGGCCGCCAAACTGGCCCGACCGGACCGTCAGGTCATCTTGCTGCAAGGTGACGGCGCCTTCGGATTCAGCGGCATGGAATGGGACACGCTGGCCAGGCACGACGTTCCCGTGGTCTCGGTGATCGGCAACAACGGCATCTGGGCTCTGGAGCATCACCCGATGACAGCGCTGTACGGCTATTCGGTGGTGGCCAAACTCCGGCCCGGCACCCGCTACGACGAGGTCGTGCGGGCACTCGGTGGACATGGCGAGCTGGTCTCGACGCCCGCGGAGCTGCGGCCGGCGCTGACGCGGGCGCTGGGCAGCGGGCTGCCCGCCGTCGTCAACGTGCTCACCGATCCCGACGTCGCCTATCCACGCCGGTCCAATCTGGCGTGACGCACGCTCGGCCCAACCTGACCACCTCGCCCCCGCAACCGGGTGGGGGTGCCTCCAGCGGCATAGCGGCGAGGGGGCGTGCCCCCACCTCAGGGCGTCCCACCCTGCATCGTCACCGGCCGGTACCGTTGACCTGTGTCAAAGACCACCAGCTCTTCGTCCAGCCGAGTGAGCGGCCGCTTCTGGCGACTGCTCGGCGCCAGCACCGAGAAGAACCAGGGCCGCTCACTGTCCCAGGTCACCGCGTCGGCTGAGTATGACGAAAAAGCCGCCGGGCTCGATGATGAGCAGTTGCGCAAAGCCGCCGGTCTGCTCGACCTCGACGATCTGGCCGAGGCTGACGACGTCCCGCAGTTCCTCGCCATCGCGCGGGAAGCCGCCGAACGGGCCACCGGGCTCAGACCATTCGACGTGCAGCTGCTCGGGGCGCTACGGATGTTGGCCGGCGACGTAGTCGAAATGGCAACCGGCGAGGGCAAGACACTCGCCGGAGCGATCGCCGGGGCCGGCTACGCGTTGGGCGGTCGGCATGTTCACATCGTGACGATCAACGATTATCTGGCTCGCCGCGATGCCGAATGGATGAGTCCGCTGCTGGAGGCGCTGGGGCTCACGGTCGGCTGGGTGACCGGCGAATCGACCGCCGCGGAGCGTCGCGCGGCATACAAGTGCAATGTCACCTACGCGTCGATCAACGAGATCGGCTTCGACGTGCTGCGCGATCAGCTGGTGACCGATGTCGACGACCTGGTGTCGCCCAACCCGGACGTCGCCCTGATCGACGAAGCCGACTCGGTGCTGGTCGACGAGGCGTTGGTCCCGCTAGTGCTGGCCGGAACCAGCCACCGCGAAAAGCCGCGGCTGGAGATCATTCGGTTGGTCGGCGCGTTGCAAGCCGGCGTGCATTACGACACCGACTCCGACAGCCGCAACGTCCACCTGACCGATGCCGGGGCGGCCAGAGTCGAAAAGCAGCTCGGCGGAATCGATTTGTACTCCGAGGAGCATGTCGGCACCACCCTCACCGAGGTCAACGTCGCACTGCACGCGCACGTCCTGCTGCATCGCGACGTGCATTACATCGTGCGCGACGACGCCGTGCACCTGATCAACTCGTCCCGCGGCCGCATCGCCCAGTTGCAACGCTGGCCAGACGGCTTGCAGGCTGCGGTCGAGGCCAAGGAAGGCATCGAGACCACCGAAACCGGTGAGGTGCTCGACACCATCACCGTGCAGGCGCTGATCAACCGGTATCCGACGGTATGCGGCATGACCGGGACCGCTTTGGCAGCAGGAGAACAGCTGCGCCAGTTCTACAAACTCGGTGTCTCCCCGATCGCGCCGAACACGCCCAACGTTCGCGAGGACGAAACCGACCGGGTCTACATCACCGCCGCGGCGAAGACCGACGCGATCATCGCGCACATCATCGAGGTGCACGAGACCGGACAGCCCGTGCTGGTCGGCACCCACGACGTGGCCGAATCCGAAGAACTGCACGAGCGATTGCAGCGTCGCGGCGTCCCCGCAGTGGTGCTCAACGCCAAGAACGACGCCGAGGAGGCCGCGGTCATCGCCGAGGCCGGCAAGCTCGGGGCCGTCACGGTGTCGACGCAGATGGCCGGCCGCGGGATCGACATCCGGCTCGGCGGCTCCGACGAGGCCGATCACGACAAGGTTGTCGAGCTCGGCGGTCTGCACGTCGTCGGCACCGGCCGGCACCACACCGAGCGACTGGACAACCAGCTGCGCGGCCGCGCCGGCCGTCAGGGCGATCCCGGATCGTCGGTCTTCTTCTCCAGCTGGGAAGACGACGTGGCGGCGGCCAACCTCGAGCCCAACAAGCTGCCGATGCAGACCGACGAGGACGGCCGCATCGTCAGCAACAAGGTGGCCGGACTGCTCGATCACGCCCAGCGGGTCGCCGAAGGCCGCCTGCTCGATGTGCACGCCAACACCTGGCGCTACAACCAGTTGACCGCCCAGCAGCGAGCGATCATCGTCGAGCGGCGTAACAAGTTGCTCAGCACCACTGCCGCTCGCGAAGAGCTCGCCGAGCTGGCGCCCGAACGTTACGACGAGCTGTCACAAGACCTTTCCGAAGACCAGCTCGAGAAAATCTGTCGGCTGATCATGCTGTATCACCTCGACCGCGGGTGGGCCGACCATCTCGCTTACCTGGCCGACATCCGGGAAAGCATCCACCTGCGAGCGCTGGGGCGGCAGAACCCGCTCGACGAATTTCACCGGATGGCCGTCGACGCGTTCGCGTCACTGGCCGCCGACGCGATCGAAGCGGCCCAGCAGACCTTCGAGACCTCGCCGTCGATCGAGGACGAGCCGGGGGTGGATCTGTCCAAGTTGGCCCGTCCGACGTCGACGTGGACTTACATGGTGCACGACAACCCGCTGTCCGACGACTCGCTTTCCGCGCTGAGCCTGCCGGGCATCTTCAGATAAGGTCACCGCACATGAACCGGCCCGCCCACGACCGGCTCCTGACGGTGCCCAATGTGCTCAGCGGACTCCGTCTGGCATTGATTCCGGTCTTCCTTTATCTGCTGCTGGTCGCCCATGCCGACGGCTGGGCGGTGGCCATCCTGATGTTCAGCGGCGCCTCCGACTGGGCCGACGGCAAGATCGCCCGGGTGATGAATCAGTCGTCAAGGCTGGGGGAGTATCTGGACCCCTTCGTCGACCGGCTGTACATGGTGACGACGCCGATCGCGTTCGGGCTGCGCCACATCGTGCCGTGGTGGATCATCGCCATCCTGCTGGTACGCGATCTGCTGCTGGCCGCCGAGCTGCCGCTGCTGCGCACCCGCGGCATCACCGCACTGCCGGTGATCTATGTCGGCAAGGCAGCGACGTTCGCGTTGATGTCGGCCTTCCCGCTGATTCTGCTGGGTCAGTGGGACGCGCAGTGGAGTCGTATCGTATTGGCTTGCGGCTGGGCGTTTTTGATCTGGGGCACGTACATGTACCTGTGGTCGTTCTTCGTGTACGCGTGGCAGGTTGTCGCGGTGCTGCAC
>NZ_JBAPRN010000813.1:0-28523 GCF_049281135.1 Mycobacterium sp.
TTCGGTGGGTGTGCGGCGAGGGCTGCGGCGCCGCGAGGCGTCGGCGCGCTGTCCGCAACTGCACGTCGTGGCCGCCGACGCCGACCGCGACGCCCGCTTCTTCGAAGGGGTCGTCGCGTCGGTGGACGACCTGGTGCCTCGCGCCGAGGTATTGCGTCCCGGCCTGGTCGTGTTGCCGGCTCGCGGGGCGGCTCGCTTTTTCGGGTCCGAGCAGCAGGTTGCCGAACGACTGACCGATGCCGTGGCCGCCGCCGGCGCCGAGTGTCAGGTCGGGGTAGCCGATCAGCTGTCCACCGCGGTATTCGCCGCCCGTGCGGGCCGCGTCGTGGCAGCGGGAGAGGACGCACGATTTCTGTCGGTGCTGTCGATCCGGCAACTCGCCACCGAGCCGAGCCTGTCCGGTCCGGGGCGGGCGGATCTGGCAGATCTGCTCTGGCGGATGGGAATCCGCACCATCGGGCAGTTCGCCGCGCTGTCGCGCACCGACGTGGCTTCCCGATTCGGGGCCGATGCGGTGAGCGCGCACCGGTTCGCCCGCGGCGAGCCGGAACGCGGGCCGTCCGGGCGAGAGCCGCCGGCCGAACTCGATGCGGTGCTGCACTGCGATCCGCCGATCGACCGGGTCGACGCCGCGGCATTCGCCGGGCGCTCATTGGCCAGCGCGTTGCATCAGACGTTGATGGCAGCCGGGGTGGGCTGCACTCGGCTGGCTGTCCACGCCGTCACCGCCAATGGCGAAGAGCTGACTCGGGTTTGGCGCTGTGCCGAGCCGTTGACCGAGGATGCCACGGCCGACCGAGTGCGCTGGCAGCTGGACGGCTGGTTGAACACCCGGATCGTCGTGGATCGACCTACTGCGCCGGTAGTGCTGTTGCGGCTGCACGCGGTGGAGGTGGTGTCGGCGGGGGCGCTGCAGTTGCCACTGTGGGGCGGTCTCGGCGAAGAGGACAGGATGCGGGCCCGACGAGCACTGGTACGGGTGCAGGGCCTGCTCGGTCCGGAGGCGGTGCAAGTGCCGGTGCTGTCCGGCGGTCGCGGGCCGGCCGAGCGCATCACGTTGACGCCGCTGGGCGACGAGCTGGTGCCGCGCGCCGACGCAGATCTGCCATGGCCCGGTCAACTGCCGGAGCCTTCGCCGACGGTCTTGCTCGATGACCCGGTGGAATTGCTTGATGGTCAAGGCAATTCGGTCCGAGTTACCAGCCGTGGACTGTTTTCCGCCGACCCGGCGCGGCTGACCGCCCGCGACCGTGACGATCGGCTGCGTTGGTGGGCCGGACCGTGGCCGGTCGACGAACGGTGGTGGGATCCGGATCGCGCGGCGGGCCGCACCGCGCGTGTGCAGGTGCTCCTGGAAGGTGAGCGGGCGTCCGATCCCGGTACCGCGCTGCTGCTGTGCTACCGGCAACGGAGGTGGTATCTGGAGGGAATATACGAGTAAAGCCAGTCAGCCCAGCCGAGCGGCGAACGGCCCCACCCGAGCGACGAACCGGTCGAAGAACACCGGCGGGTCAACGCCAACGCCGATCAGCGCGTTGGCCTTTCGGCCCCAGCGTCCTGACCAGTCGGTGACTGTCATGCCCCGGGTCAGCGTGCCGGTCAACTCGACGTCCACCGTGGCCTGCCGGGTGTCGACGAGATGCGGGTCCAGTGCGATCGCAGCGGCCAGCGGGTCGTGCAGATGTGCCTGATAGCCGTGTCCGAGGCGGTGATAGGACTCCAGGTAGAAGCGCATCGCGTCCTCGATCATCCGAATCAACGCGTTCGGCGACGACGACCGGGTGCCCGGCTCGTCGTTGACGCTCAGCGCGGTGGTCGTGGTACTCGCAGCGGCGGCCAGCTGGACCAGGATGTCGGGCGTCAGCGCGATCTGCCGAGTTACATCGAGGCCGCACAAGATCGGAAGACGTTGCGGGTCAACCTCTTCTGTTCCATTCGGAGACCAGGCAGCGAAGACCTCAGCCGCCGCTTCAGGGTCCACTGCGATATTCCACTCTGACACCGCATTTGTATTGCCGCGGTAGTCGTACACGCCGCCCATGATCACCAACCGGCGCAACAGTGTTGGCAGCGCCGGTTCCTTGCGCAGCGCCAGTGCCAGGTTGGTCAGCGGTCCGGTGGCCAGCCCGATCAGCTCCCCGGGATGCTCACGGGCGGCCCGGACCCACGCCGACGCGGCGTCATCGCCGCAGAGCTCCCGGTCGGTCGACGGCAGCTCGGCATAGCCCAGGCCCCGTGGTCCATGGACGGCGCTGTCGCCGAGCGGGCTTGGGGCTTTCAACGGGTGAGCGGCGCCCTTGGACACCGGCACGCCATCGACGCGGCATAGCTCGAGCAGGCCGAGGTTGTTCTCGCAGACTTGTTCCACGCCAACGTTTCCGCCGGTCGAGGCGATGCCGACGAGTTCGGCTTCTGGACTGGCCAGCAGATAAATCAGCGCGATGGCGTCGTCCACGCCGGTGTCGACGTCGGCGAAAACTGGTGCGGCGGCCACCACCGAGACGATACCTGCCGCCGGCTAGTCGACCCGGTCGACGACCGCCTCGCTCACCACCGGTAGACCGACCAGCATCAGGACGTGGTGGGCCGGCGTCCCCGGTGGGGCAATCAGTCCAAGTTCGGTGTCATGCTGTCGCGAGCGCTCCAACGCTTCTGCCAAGACTCGCAGACCAGCCGACCCCATGTGCGTCACCGGCGACAGGTCGAGACTCAAAGGAAAAGTGCCCGAGCGGCTTTGACGCGAGATCTGCGACGCCAGAGACGGCGCAGTCTCGTTGTCGACATCTCCGGTGATCACCAGGAATCCACCCTCGACGACCGCCGCGGAGAACTCGGGCGCGTTGGTCCGTTCGACGACCGGCGCAACGTTGGAGTCGGTGACGATGCGGGCGGGCCGACTCAATAGGTGCGTAATGGAGGCGGTGGTACCGGTGTCGCGGCCGACGACGCGGCTTTCGGTGGCCAGTGCATCCGCGAGCATCAGCCCGCGGCCGCGCATTCCCGGGTCCGCCGACGGGGTCTTCCACTGCCCACGATCGGTCACCGTGGCGTGCACCATGCCGTCGTCGTCCAGAGTTGCCTCGACGTCGATACCGTCCCCGGGGGCTGACCGATATCCGTGCTCGAACGAGTTCTCGACGAACTCGCAGATGATCTGCACGATGATCAGAACATCCATGTCGTCGGCGCCGATAGCGGATAGCCAGGCTCGCAGCGCGGCTCGAACCTCTCGCGCTGCGCAGATGTCGGCATCCAAGGTCAAGTTCAGCGCCGGTGGCGGCGTACGTCGTTGCGCGGCAAGCAACGTCACGTCGTCGCTGTAGCCCGTGGTGCGCAGCATCAGTTCCAGTGTCTGTGAGCACAAGCGTTCGACGGGACGCGTTGCTGTCTCGATCGGGAAGGCCGAGCCGCCAAGGATACGAGCCGCAAAATCGGCGAGTTCGGCGGTGCTGGCGGCAAGGGGCCGGCCGGGGCGCTCGATGATGCCATCGCTGTAGAGCAACACCGCATCATCGACGTCCACGTTGTGGGTGGCGGTGGCGAAGCCGAGCTCGCTGCCCAGCGGACCGGCGCCCGACGGCTCGAGGAATCGGGCGACGCCGCCGCTGATCAGCAGCGGAGGAGGGTGGCCCGCGGTGCAGTACTCGAACGCCCCGGTGTGGGTGTCGAGGCGGCCGATGCACAGGGTCGCCGCCTTCGCCCCCGGTATATGCTTGCTGAAATCGTCTACTGCCGTGAGGCTTTCGGTGATGCTCTTGCCGGCCAACAGTTCGAGACGAATCGCGGTCCGTAGCTGAGCCATCACCGCCGCGGCTTCGACGCCGTGGCCGACCACGTCGCCGACGACGAGAAATACGATTCCGGAATCGCCGGGCATGGCCTCGAACCAGTCGCCCCCGGCTCCGGTATCCTGCGTGGCCACCAGGTATTCGGCCGCGATGTCCGCGCCCGGTAGTACCGGCAGCGATGGCGAAAGCAGCGCTCGCTGTACCAAAATCCCAAGATCCCGCACCTGCGCGTAACGCTCGGACAGTTCGGCTGCGTGGGCTTCGGCGGCCCTGCGCTCATGTACCTGCGCGGTGACGTCGGTCATCATCACCTGGGAGCCCTCGACGTTCCCGTCCAGGCCGATGCGGGGACTGACGACGATGTCTCCACAGATCTCCTGCATGGTTCCCGATCCGTCGAAGTCGAATTGGAAACGCCACTCCCGTCCCTGCTGGATTTCTCCGGTGCGATAAACCCGGTTGAGAATCTCGATCAGGTTCTGGCCCTCGAACTCGGGGAATAACTCACGCGCCGGAACACCCAACCTCACCGCGGGAAACGCGGCTCGCACCGCCGCATTTGCGGCAACATAGCGGTGTTCGGGACCTGCGAACGCGACGATGAAGGTCGGGAGGCTGTCGAACGCACGCCGGACGACGTCGGCTTCGCCAATCGTGTTGTCCAGATCCGTGTCATCCCCCACGGTTTTCAGGGTAACCCGATCGGCATTTTCGGGTGTGCGCAATTACCAGTGCACGCCGGGGACCAGTCGAACGACCCGCTTGATCGGACCAGGCACCCGAACTCGGGCCACCGCGGCGCGCGCGGGACGCTTCGGCCGGCGTGAAGAGCCTTGTTCCACAACGCCTTCGCCGGTGACCGCCGTGGGCGCATGCTCGCCGCGGGCCGCAGCCGAATCCGGATAACCGAGGTAGACCTGATGCAGGATTCGCCGCGACAGCTTGGGGGTGAAGTAATGACCGGCCTCGGACAGAGTGCCCAGCGGGGTGTCGATCCGCAGCGGCTTGTCGATCAGCCCGCGCACCACCATCGCAGCCGCGTGTTCGGCCGTGATCGGCGGAACCGGGTTGAGCCGCCGCGACGGCTTGATCATCGGGGTCGCCACCAACGGCATGTGCACGTTGGTGAATGTGACGTGGTCGGAAAGCGTTTCGGTGGCAACCACTTCCGAGAACGCATCGAGCGCGGCCTTGGTCGGCAGATAGGCGCTGTACTTCGGGCTACGTGCCTGCACGCCGGCGCTGGACACGTTGACCACGTGACCGAATCGGCGCTCACGCCAATGCGGCAGCAGTGCCAACACCATCCGCACCGCACCGAAGTAGTTGACTGCCATCACCCGCTCGTAGTCATGCAACCGGTCGGTCTGATTGACGACCGATCGGCGGATCGACCGGCCCGCGTTGTTCACCAGGTAGTCGACGTGATCGAACCGGCCCAGGATGTCCTTGACGGTGTGTTCCACCGACGCGGAGTCGGTGACGTCACAGGTGAATGCGTAGGCCTGACCGCCGTTGGCGCGAATCTCGGCGACCAGGTCATCGAGGGCATCGCCGTTACGGGCCAGTGCGAACACCGTCGCTCCCCGTTCGGCGACCGCGACGGCCGATGCCCGGCCGATGCCGCTGGAAGCTCCGGTGATGATCACGTGCCGACCGACCAGCGGTCCCTCCGGGTCGTCGCGGCGGGCGCGGTCGGGATCGAGGTGCTCGGCCCAGTACCGCCACAGCGCGGGCGCATAACTGGCGAACTCGGGCACTGCAATGCCCTTGCCGTGCAATGCTTTCTGGGTCTGCTCGGAGGTGAAGGTCGGAGCGAGGTCGACGACGTCGAGGACCTCGCCGGGGATGCCCAGTTGAGTGGCCACCATGTTGCGCCAAACCTTGGGTCGGCCACGCACTTTGAGCACCGGTGCGGCCACCGACCGGGGGAGCGAGCCGCGTAGCGGCGGCAAGCCGGCCGCGGCGGCGATTCCACGGTAGATGCCGCGCAGCCCAATGGTTTTCGGTGCGGTCAGGTGGAATGTCTGGCCGTCGCGATCGTCGGCGTGCAGCAACGCGACAATGGCGTCGGCGACGTAGTCGACCGGGACGATGTTGGTGCGCCCGGTGTCGGGCAACATGATCGGCGTCAGCCGGGGTAGCACGGCCAGCTTGGCCAGCGTGCCGAAGAAGTAGTACGGCCCGTCGATCTTGTCCATCTCGCCGGTGCGCGAATCGCCCACCACGACCGCCGGCCGGTAGATCCGGTAGCGCAGCCCAGTCGTCGAGCGGACCAGCATCTCGGCTTCGAACTTGGTCTGGTGATACGGCGTCGGCAGCTGTTGGCCGATGTCGAAATCGGCTTCGGTGTATTCGCCGTGGAAATCTCCGGCCACCGCGATCGACGAGACGTGGTGCAGCGTCGCATCGAGCCGGCGCGCCAAGTCGATGACGGCCCGGGTGCCGTCCACGTTGGCGGCGCGCTGCTCGGGCTCGGCGGCGGTGATGTCGTAGATCGCCGCACAATGCACCAGGTGATCGACGTCGCCCAGCTCCGCGACGGCCTCGTCGGTCAACCCGAGGCCCGGCTCGGTCAGCCCGCCGACCAGCGGGTTCGCCCGCTCACCCCATTGTTCGGCTAGCTGCTCGAACCGACCTAGCGACGAGCGTCGGACCAAAACCCACACCTCGGCGTCCGGCCGGTTGTCGAGCAGACGGGACACTACGCGGCGCCCAATAAACCCGGTACCGCCGGTAACGATATAACGCATGAGACACATGGTGCGCCCGGCTGGGCCGCACGTCAACGCAGTGTGACGTGATCGTGGACACCGGCCCAGCCGCGGGAACGGGGGCCACCTGGCGTGAACCTTGACGAGTCCGCGGCGAGAGCGCATTATTCATCACATGATGACTTCATCAACTGATGAATTCTTCCAGGTCGATGTGATGGCTAGGAAGGGCTCTCGGTGATCGGATATTTAGCCGCTCTGGCGATCGTGCTGCTGCTTGGCACGGTGATAACACGAGTGCTGCTGCTACGACGGGCAGGGACGCGGGCGATGCACCTCGGCAACCTTGACAAGTCGGACTTCCTGATCCCACCGGTGGCGCTGCTCTACTTCTACACAATCTTTGCTGCGGCATTCCATTGGCCGCTGGTCAGCACTCAGAAGTTCTTCCACTCCAACGTCATTGCCTGGATCGGTGTCGGGCTGTGCTTCATCGGTCTGCTGGTGTTGCTCGCAAGCCTGGTGTCGTTCGGCAAGAGTTTCCGGGTCGGCATCGACGTCGACCAACCCGATAAGCTGGTGACCACAGGCATTTTCGCCGTCAGCCGCAATCCGATTTACGTTGGGTTCGCGCTTGTGTTGGTCGGCCAGTTCCTGGTGTTTCCCAACTGGGTTCCGTTGCTCTATCTTGCCGCTGGGTTCGTACTGTTCCACCGGCAAGTGTTGCGCGAAGAAAGCTTTATGCGGCAACACTACTCGGAGGAATACGCGGAGTATTGCCGACGAGTCAGGCGTTATCTCTGACGCCGTCGCCAGCGCGGATCAGCGCGACATCACCGCGGTGTCTTCGTCGTCCCACAGCAGCAACTGGCGCACGGCCTGTCGTGATCCATACGGCTGCAACATCTGACTGGCCGGTCGCGGTCGCACTCGCAGCGGCCACCAGAACCAGCGGCCGAGCAGAGTGGCGATGGTCGGCGTCATGAAGGAACGGACGATCAGGGTGTCGAACAGCAGCCCAAGGCCGATAGTGGTACCGATCTGACCGAGTGTCTGCAGACCGCTGAACACGAACCCGCACATGGTCACGGCGAAGACCAGACCGGCTGCGGTCACCACCGAACCGGAGCCGGCCATCGCGCGGATGACGCCGGTCTTGAGACCCGCGTGAATTTCCTCTTTGAACCGGGAGATCAGCAGCAGGTTGTAGTCGGATCCGACCGCCAGCAGCAGGATGACCGCCAAAGCCAGTACCACCCAATACAATTTGATGCCCAGCATGTACTGCCACACCAGCACCGACAGCCCGAACGATGCGCCCAACGACAGCGCGACAGTGCCGACGATCACGATCGCGGCTACCAGGCTGCGAGTGATGATCATCATGATCAGCAGGATCAGGCTCAGCGAGGCAATCGCGACGATCAGCACGTCGTAACTCGACATCTCCTGAATGTCTTTGTAGGTCGACGCGGTACCGCCGAGATAGAAGCTGGAACCCGCCAGCGGCGTGTTCTTCACCGCCTCGTGCGCGGCGAGCTTGATCGGGTCGACGTGGGAGATGGCCGAGGGCTCTGCCGGGTCGCCTTCATGAGTGATGATCATGCGAGCCGCTTTGCCGTCGGGCGACATGAACAGTTTCAGGCCACGTTTGAAGTCGGGGTTGCTGAATACTTCCGGCGGCAGGTAGAACAGGTCGTCGTTTTTGGATTTATCGAAGGCCTGCCCCAGCGCGGCCGGATTGTCGTTGGCGGTGGCCGACTGATTGGCGATCCCGCCATTGGTGGCGAAGTTCTTCAACACCAGTTCCTGGTTGATCTCCTGGCTGGCGATCTGGGGTGGGATCAGCCCCACCAGTTGCGGCTGGATCGAGTCGAGCTTGTACAGGCTAATGACCAGGTCTTCGAACTTCTCGGTGAGCTGGTCGATGCTGTCGATTGCCTCGAAGGTATTGCGCAGGGCGAAGCACGCCGGGATGTCGTAGCAGTGCTTTTCCCAGTAGAAGTAACTGTGCAGCGGCCGGAAGAAGTCGTCGAAGTTCGCGAGCTTGTCTCGCACCTCGGAAATGATCGCCAGGGTCTCGTGGAACTTCTGGGTCTCGTCATGGGTGGCACCGGCGAGCTGCTGTTGCAGGGCATATTGCTGATGCAGGATGCCGATCGTCTTTGTCAGCTCGGCGGATTGCCGTAAGAGGTCCTGCGCACGGTCCATTTGGTACTTGAGATTCTGCACCTGGCCGATGCTTTGCTGGCTGATCTGGAATGCGATCGAGCTGTGGTCGAGGGGGGCACCCAACGGCCGGGTGATGGACTGCACCTGAGCGATGCCGGGTATGTGGACCACGCCCTTGGCCACCTTGTCCAGCACGAGCATGTCGGCCGGATTGCGCAGGTCGTGGTCGGCCTCGATCATCAGCAGTTCGGGCTCCAACCGGGCGCGGGAGAAGTGCCGTTCGGCGGCGGTGTATCCGACGTTGGCCGCAGCAGAGGCGGGAATGTAGGGCCGGGTGTCGTAGCTGGTCTTGTAGCCGGGCAGGGCGAGCAGACCGATGAGCGCGATGGCGATCGACACGACGAGAATCGGTGCGGGCCAACGGACAATAGCCGTGCCGATGCGACGCCAGCCGCGAGTTTGCAGCACGCGCTTGGGATCGAACAGGCCGAAATGACTGGCAATCGTCAGGATGGCCGGGCCTAGCGTGAGCGAGGCCGCCAAGGCCACCAGGATCCCGATCGCCGCGGGCAGGCCCAGGCTTTGAAAGTAGGGCAGCCGGGTGAAACTGAGGCACGCCACCGCGCTGGCAACCGTCAGGCCCGAGCCCAAGACAACATGCGAGGTGCCGCGGTACATCAGGTAGAAGGCGTCCTCGCGCTCTTCGCCGGCCGCGCGCGCCTCGTGATACCGGCCGACGAAAAATATCGCGTAATCCGTTCCGGCGGCGATCACCAGCAATGTCAGCAGATTGGTGGCGTACGTCGACAGCCCCAAAATCCCGACATTGCCAAGGAAGGCAACGAATCCGCGCGCCGCGGCCATCTCGATCAGGACGGTCGCCAAGACCAAAAGCGTGGTGGAAAACGATCGATAGACGAAGAACAGCATCACCGCGATCACGCCGATGGTGATCGCGGTGACTTTGTTGGATCCCTTGCTGCCTTCGGTGAATTGATCGGCGATCAGTGGGGCAGCGCCGGTGAGGTAGGCCCTGACGCCCGGTGGCGGCTGCATGTGATCGATGGTGGCGCGGACCGCGTCGACGGACTCGTTGGACAATGCCTCGCCCTGGGCTCCGTTGAGAAAGAGCTGAACGTAAGCGGCCTTGCCATCACTGCTCTGCGATCCCGCCGCCGTCAGCGTGTCTCCCCAGAAGTCCTGGATGTGCTGAACGTGCTTTTTGTCCTGCTCCAGCTTGTGAACCATCGCGTCGTAGAACTTGTGGGCGTCGGCGCCGAGCGGCTTGTCGCCTTCCAGGACGATCATCGCCGAGCTGTCGGTGTCGAACTCGTGGAACACCTTGCCGATGTGTTTGAACGCCTGATACGACGGCGCCTCGGGCGAGCTGAGACCGACGTTGTGCAGCCTGCCGACCTCTTCCAGTTGCGGCACAAGGATATTCGGCACGGCCGCCAGCGCCACCCAGAACAACAGGATGGGCACCGCCAAGCGGTGAATGGTGTGCGGAACGAAGGGACGGCGACTGCTGTGATTACTCATCCGGACTTGTCCAGGCAGAAGGTGTAGGCGCTCAATTCGTTGACGGTCCTTTCGTCTTTGACGATGCCGTTGACGGTGATGCGACAGCCCAAGGTGGCGCCGTTGCCTTGGGCAACCACGTTGGCGATGACCGCGGGATCGGTGGTGGTGATCGTGTAGGACCACGGCAGCGGGACGTTGTCGACTCGCTGCGGCGCGGCATGGACATCCTGGTAATTGATGGTCGCCGTCGACCCCGGCGTGCCGAAGACGTCGTAGATGACCTGCTTGGGGTTGAACGGAACGATCTCGTTGTTGGCCCCACTGCCGCCTCCCGCGTTCTTGTTCGAGCCGAACGCGCCGTGCAATCGGTCCACCGCGAACCCCGCCAGCGCCACCACCGCCACGGTGACCAGGATCATCCAGCGTCGTCGGATCAGACCTGTAACCGAAAAGCGTTTCACCCGTTGCCCTTTCGGTGGCGGGTCAAGCTCGGGATGATCACCTCGTCGATCAGTGCTTGCACGGTCTGATCGGTGGGCGGCCGGTTGGGCATGATCGACCGGAAGATCAGGTAGCCCGGCAACAGGTCCCAGAGCTCGTCGCTGATGGCGGCGGCGTCGATCTCGTCACGCAGCACCGCGTCGCGCAGGACCTCCTGCAAAAGGGCTTTCCGCTGATCCAGAAACTCCGACTGCATGGCATCGTGCAGCGCGGGGTGACGTGATATCTCGACGAGTACGGCGCGGATGATGCCGGCCTGCTCGTGGGTCTGCTGGCTGATCACGCGTCCCAGCTGCAGCAGATCGCCGCGCAGTGTGCCGGTGTCGGGATGAACTGCGACCTGCCGGCAGCCCTCCATGAATGCGGCCAACACCAGTTCGGCCTTCGAAGGCCACCGCCGGTAGACGGTGGCCTTGCTGGCTCGGGCGCGGGCGGCCACGGCGTCCAAAGTCAGCCGATCGTAGCCGTGTTCCTGCAGCAGCTGCAGGGTCACGTCGAGCAACTCGGTTTCTCGCGGCGACCAGGGTGACGCCGCCATGCCGCGCTGAGCCGTCTCGGTCACAGCGCTCACCCTAGGGCCGAAGCAGCAGTACTGTCCAGTACCGTACCGCTAGAAATGGCCGCTTCGGTCAGTAACTGAAGTCGCGAATACCGTCCCAGTCGACCAACGTCCAGCCCAGCGCCGGGCTGCCAGTGATGACCACGCGGCCGAGGTTCGGCAGCGGATGACTGGTCGCCAGGCTGTCCTTCGGGTTCTTCACGTTCATCAATGTCCAGTACATGATCGACTCGGCGTGCGCGAAGGCCACCGGCTTGTTGTGGCCGCTGTCGTAGATCTTCTGAACGGCGGCGGTGAAGCGGTCGTTGAATTGTTCGCCGCTGATTGAGCCCGGGATGGCGTCCTTCAAGTCGCCATTGAGCCAGTCCGCCGGAGCGACCAGGTAGGTCAGGTCGGCCCTCTTCATGGGCGTGTTGTTGTAGCGACCCGCGTCGATCTCGCGCAGACCGGGCAGGATCTCGACGCTCTTGCCGAGCGCGTGGGCCAGCGGCTCAGCGGTCTGCTGGGTGCGGACCATGTCCGAGGCGTAGATGGCATCGAAGTTGTTGCGGGAGAGTTGGTGCGCAAGCTCTTCGGCCTGGCCTTGACCTTGCTCGCTCAGACTCGGTCCGGGGACGTCGGTGTTGATGACGTGCTGGGCGTTGCTCTGCGACTCGGCGTGCCGGATGAACGTCAACGTGATGCTGCGTACCTGCGGTGACCCCGAGCAGGCGCCGACGGCGATGACCGCGGCAAGTGCGGCAGCAGCCTTCCAGATCACGGTGCGAGTGCGATTGCGCATGTCGATAGCCTGCCTTGCCGACGGCCTCGGCGTGATGCGTTTGCCACGGTTGGGTGGAGAAAATCGCGGATGCGGGCGCACTCGCCCACCGCGTCGGGCTAGTGGTGGAATGGCGTGGAACGGCTGAGCCGCCTCATTGACATCCAGTGGAACCTGACCGAAGAGGAGACCCGCATGGCGATCGATCCGAAAGCCGTCGGCGCGACCACCGAACCCGTGCTGTTCGAGTGGACCGACCGCGACACGTTGCTTTACGCGCTCGGCGTGGGCGCGGGCCTCGACGACCTGAAGTTCACCACCGAAAACAGCCATGACATCGACCAGCAGGTGCTGCCGACGTACGCCGTGATCTGCTGCCCGGCGTTCGGCGCGGCCGCGAAAGTCGGATCGTTCAACTGGGCGATGCTCTTGCACGGCTCGCAGGGAATTCGGTTGCATGCGCCGCTGCCGCCCGCAGGCAAGCTGTCGGTGGTCACTGAGGTGGCCGACATTCAGGACAAGGGCGAGGGCAAGAACGCGATCATCATGTTGTGCGGCCGAGGCACCGATCCCGACACCGGAACACTGATCGCCGAGACGCTGACCACGCTGGTGATCCGCGGCGAGGGCGGCTTCGGAGGAGAACCTGGCGAGCGGCCGGTCGCACCGGAGGTCCCCGACCGCGAGCCCGACGCCCGGGTGGCCCTGCCCACCCGCGACGATCAGCCGCTGATCTACCGGCTTTCCGGCGACCGCAACCCGCTGCACAGCGATCCGTGGTTCGCCAAGGAACTGGCCGGCTTCCCCAAGCCGATCATGCACGGGCTGTGCACCTACGGATTCTCCGGTCGTGCACTGATCGCCGAACTCGGCAACGGCAACGCCAACGCGATCACGGCGATCGACGCGCGGTTCACCAAACCGGTATTTCCCGGCGAGACGCTGACGACGCTGATCTGGCGCACCGGGCCCGGCAAAGCGGTATTCCGCACCGAAGCCTCGGGCGCCAACGGCGCCGGAGACGGGGATGCACGGCTGGTGCTCGAGGACGGCGCGGTGGAATACACCGAGGTTTAGCCAGGCCGCCGACGTGGCAGCCTGCGACATGGCATTCAAACTCACCTACAGCGACGGGCAGTCGACGGACTACGACGACAGCACCAAATGGGAAGTCGACAATGGCGTCGTAAAAATGGGGCGCGACGACGGCGAGTGGACCGTCTTCGTCTCGCCGAGTCATTGGGCAACGCTGGAACTGGCAACCGGCGAAGACAAGGACAAGAAGTCGGACGACGACAACAACAGCTGATAAAGCGCGCTTTCCATTACCTGGCAGGTAATCGTGGCGGCGATTGGGCGCGGCTAGCATCGGGACGATGACGACCCTGGCCCGCGGCGCCCGGCCAACGCCGGCCGTCGGCCAACTGCTGCGCGAGTGGCGCGAGCGGCGCCGAATAAGCCAGCTCGACTTGTCGATTCAGGCCGACATCTCGGCTCGGCACCTGAGTTTCGTGGAGACCGGGCGGTCGCAGCCGACCTCGGGAATGATCCTGCGGCTCAGCGAGCAACTCGACGTGCCGCTGCGCGAGCGCAACGCGCTGCTGCTGGCCGGCGGTTTCGCGCCCGCCTATCCCGAACACTCACTCGACGAACCGGAGCTGGCGCGTCTGCGGGTGGCGCTGCGTCAGATCCTCACCGGCCACGAGCCGTATCCGGCACTGGTGGTGAACCGATGGTGGGAAATGCTCGACGGCAATACCGCCGTCGCGGTGCTCATCGATGGATGCGACCCCGCATTGCTCACGCCGCCCGTCAATGCGCTGCGCGTCTCGCTGCATCCAGACGGCATGGCATCCCGCATCGCCAATCTGCCTGAGTGGCGGGCACATATCCTCGAACGGCTGCACCGCCAAGTTCAGGTCACCCTCGACCCGCGGCTGGCCGAACTGCTTGCCGAGTTGTCGTCCTACCCGGGCGGCGAGGCCGAGCGACCCGAGCTCACCGACGTCGCCGTTCCGTTGCGCCTACGGCACGACGGTAATGAGTTGGCGTTCTTCAGCATGACCGCGGTCGTCGGCGCGCCGCTGGATGTGACGGTCGCCGAGGTGGCGATCGAGTCGTTCTATCCCGCCGACGCGGCCACCGCCGAGGCGCTGCAGGCAATGAGAGGCTGAACACGTGACCGACTCCGCCGCAACCGAAATGATCCACGGGCTGGTTCCGCTGGCCGTGACACTGGGTATCACCGCGGATGCCGCCGGCCCCGAAGGAGTTGTGCTGAGCCTGGATTGGGCCCAAAATCTGACTACCGGCGGAGGCGTGCTGCACGGCGGGATCGTCATGGCGCTCGCGGACACGTCCGGCGCGGTGTGCGCGTTCCTCAATCTCCCCGAGGGCGCTGGCGGCACCACGACCATCGAATCCAAGACCAATTTTATGGCCGCCACCCGCTCCGGCACGGTCAAGGCGCACAGCCGCCCGCTACACGTCGGACGGCGGGTGATCGTGGTCGAGACCGAGATTCGCGGCGATGACGGCAAGCTAGCCGCCAAAACCATTCAGTCGCAAGCGGTCCTGTGATCAGTGCGCGAGCCGGCGGGCGAGCCGCTCGGTGAATTCTCGCACCCGGCCGGGATCGTCCAGCGCGTAGCGCGCGGCGGTGGCGCGGTCCCCGTCGTCGCTGTGACGCACCAGGATCGCGATGCCGTCGTCGTCGACCGCATCAAAAGCGTCCTCGTCGGTGATGTCGTCGCCGAGGTAGATCGGCAGCAGCGGGCCGGCTCTCTCGTTGTCGCGGATGTAATCGAGCACCCAGTGCAACGTTTTTCCCTTGTCCCAGTCGATATTTGGACGTAGCTCGATGACTTCACGGCCTGTCGTGACGCGAAGCGCGGTCTGCTGCCCGGCGGTTCGCACCGCCGCAGTCACCTCGCCGACCCGGTCGCGGGCGGCGTTACGGTAGTGCACGGCGACACCGAATCGCTTGTGCTCCACCAGCACACCGGGAATGTGCCCCAGCTGGTCGGCCAAGTCGGCGGCCGCCCCGGCCAGCACCGGGATACTCGCTGCTGCCTCGGGGTTCTGGTGGTGTGTGCCGTCAGGTCCGGTCAGCTCGAAGCCGTGGCTGCCCGCATACCAAAGTCCGGGCAGGCCGATCCGCTCGCGCACATCGGCCAGGTCGCGTCCGCTCAGAATCGCCACCGGGCATGCAGCGCTGAGCGAGGTCAGCGCATCGGCAGCGCCGTCAACCAGTCGGGCTGAGTCAGGATCCTCGACGATCTCGGACAACGTGCCGTCGAAGTCGTAGAACACCGCGGGCTGTCGTTCGGTTGTCAGCTCCAATGCCTGCAGACCATCGGGCAGCTCGGACATCC
Organism: Mycobacterium sp.; assembly: GCF_049281135.1. GTDB lineage: Bacteria > Actinomycetota > Actinomycetes > Mycobacteriales > Mycobacteriaceae > Mycobacterium. The sequence continues at coordinate 15,393 of NZ_JBAPRN010000813.1, forward strand.
GGCGATACCCGGTGCGGACATCGATGTCGCGCACATCGGAGACCACGGTGTCGGCACCGCGGCTGTCAGGTGTTCCGGTCGAGTCGATCGCGACCACCAATGCGAATCCGCCGGCTCGCGCGGCCGTCACCCCGGCCCCGGTAGCTGCCACGACAGCGCACCGGCCGGGCCGCACCGCCAGCCGGTTGGCCGACTCGACCAACTCAGCGGCGTCGGATCTGGCGACGCGCACGCCCGCGTCGCGCAGTCGTGCCGTGACCGCGGCATCGGGCTGGTCGTCGAGGTCGAACAGCACCGCGTCCAGGCGGCGCGGGTCGATGATGACCGACATTGCCCGCCCTGCCTTCCCGGCCCGTCGTCGCGGTGCCGGTAGTCAGGTTAGTCGGTGACTGTCAGACCGATTTCCGGTCGAACAGCAGAAGCGAGTCCTGGGTGAGCATGTCCAGGCGTGCTACGGCGATCTTGATGCCGTCGGCCAACTCATCGATGTCGGATCCGGCGTCGTAGTCCGCGGTGATACCGAACACCAGGTCGTCGGCGTAGCTCAGGATCGCGACACCGGTGCGTAGCTGCAGCGCGATCGGTGGAATTGGCAGCAGGCGGGCGACCTTGCGGCCCATCATCTCCAGCCGCAGGTGTGGACCCGGGACATTGGTAGCCAGTGTCATGATGCCGCGCTGCGGCAGCCGGGTGAGCAATCGAATCACCCACGAGGACAACATGAACGGGACATAACCGCTCGCCGATACCGCCATGTTGCCCGCCTGTCGCTGACCGCCCTGTTTAGTCCGGGTCAGCCGACTGTGTACGGCGAGCAACTGCTGGATCGGATCGCCCTCCTCGACGGGCAGGTAGGGCAGCATGATCGAAAGGCGGTTGCCGGGCTTGTCAAGCGCATCGGATGAACGCACCGACACCGGCACCAGTGTGCGCAGCGAGTCTGGCCGCGGTTGCTCCCCGCGGCGAAGCAACACAGAGCGGAAGCCCTCGGTGATCGCCGCCAGCGCGACGTCGTTGACGGTCACGTCGAACTTCCGGCAGACCTGCTCGACGTCGGCGAGCGGAACTCGAACGGCGCGGTAACGGCGCATCGCGGTGACCGGACCGACCAGCGACGAACTAGATGTCGGCCGTAGCAGACTCGTGGCGATGTCGACGGTGCCGCCAACCGTCTTGGTGGCCGCATCGGTGATGGCGGTCGCGGTTCGCCACAGGTTGCTCAATGGGTTGTTGCGCGGCGTGTGATCGGGCACCGGCTTCAGGTGCGGGCGCCGGGTGGTCCGCTTCGCGACGGGCCGGGCGAACGCGTCGCCCTCGATGTCGTCGCACAGTCGGCTGAGGATGCGGGTGGCAGATATTCCGTCGGCCATGCAGTGGTGAATCTTCATCAGCATCGCCCACCGATTGCCTTTCAGGCCTTCGATGACCCAGCATTCCCAGAGCGGGCGATCCCGGTGCAGGCGGCGCTCGAGCACGTCGGCGACAACTCCGAACAGTTCGCTGTCATCGCCCGGCCGCGGCACCGCGACTCGCCGCACGTGGCGGTTGAGATCGAATCCCGGATCGTCGACCCACTGCGGCGCACCGATGTCGAAGGGCTGGGTGCGGAGCAGCTGCGTGCAGCGCGGAATTTTCTGAATACGCTCTGCTAGAACATCTTTGAATTTTTCAAAGTCGGGCGCGGACCCCTCGATGACCGCGATTCCGCCGATTGCCAGACTGACATTACGGTCCGAATCCTCGGCCATGAGGAAACCCGCGTCGAGCGTATTGAGTTGCTCCACCAACCATCACCGCCGTTTCGTCACTTGGATTCTGTTCGAGTATTGGCTGTGACCAGTGGTCAGAGGTGGCGGCAACATTAAATTGTGTAAACAACTGGAGTCGATTGTGTGGCAACGTGGTTGGTCTCGACCCGAACACGGGTAGATGACGGCGATTGTCTGAGAATCTCTGAGCATTTTCTCACGCCGCGCCAAGAGTGTTCTGGCGCAAAACATTTCAGCACAATGACTGTATCTGCGTTATGGATGCTGACGGTGTTATGGATTGATTCTCGGAGTGGAGAACCAGCGACCGCGCTCGAGGTTGTGACCCACGCGCGTCATCAGGCGCGTGAATATTGGCTGTAGCACCGGGGCGGCCAGTTTGAAGGCAAGTCTCGGCTTGCCGCCGATGGCAACACGCAACAGAGTGCCGCCGTGGCCGTCGGACTCGCAGCGGTAGTCCTCAACCCAGGCGTGAAACGCGGGTGCGGTTGTGGAATCGACACGGAACGCAAGCCGAGCGCCTTCATCCCAGACGAGTACCGATTCGACAATGTTGATGCCGATGAGCCTCTTGGTGTAGCGCGAGCCAACGCCGTGCGGCGCCGGCGTAAAGAAGCGGCCAGTTCTGTCGAAACCGGGGAAGAACTCGCCCCAGTTGGCCGGGTCGTGTGCAAGCGCGGCGAATACCTCGCTCGGCGGTCGGTCCACATTGATGGAGGCAGAAATGCGTATTGGAGCGGTGTCGAGGTAACCCAGATCGACGGCTTCGCAGGTGAACATGCGGATTCTCCTTGCTTGCGTAGGGCAAGGAATATACGGACCCCGCCGGCGAAGCACTAGCGATTGAGCAAGTGATGGCGCTGGATTGCCGGAACTATTTCGACGGGAATTTCCGCCAACTGACAACCGCAACCACGATCCCGATCAGCGCCGTGATCGGCCCAGTGATGGACCAGGTCGTGGTGTTGCTCATCTGGCTACCTTGAAGCACTCCGAATCCTTGGAGCGCCCAGATCAGACCGAACAGTGCGAGGATCAACCCGAACGTGAATGTAGCGACGAAAGTCCTTCTCATACAGGGATCTTACGCGCGCTAGAGCTTCTTCAGCCCGCGGATGATTTTGTTGAACGGTCGCATCGACAGCAGCCCCTTGCGCAGGCTCCGCTGTAAGGGCCCGCCGTTGGTCAGCACCATGTAACGGACTCCGCAGTCGCGCCACTGCGCGGCCCGCTCGAGGACCTCTTCGGGCGTCCCGGTCAGCGTTGTCTCCCGCAGGAGTGCTGGCGGAATCTGAGCCACATGGGATAAGGCCGTTTGCTCGTCCATGTTGAACGGCAGCAGATCCTGCGCCCCCGAGAACCCCGCCCCCAGCGGGTGCTGGGCGCCATGACGTCGGTAATCGTCATCGGAAGCCGACAGCCCCCAGAACTTGACGATTTCGGAGTCGAGCGCTTCATCGACGTCGTCACGACTTCGACCGGTGATCACCGGCAACCACACAGCGGCAGTGATGGACATCGGGTCGCGTCCGGCGTCGGAGGCGGCGGCACGAACGACTTCCAGCCGTCGCGCGTAATCCTCAGGCCGGTGCGGGAAGCCAGGAAAATAGCCGTCGCCGTATCGGCCTGCGGCACGTAGCATGCGCGGGCCGTGGGCTGCGATCCAGATCTCGGGCCACTTACCGCCATAGGGCGGCAGATCAAATAGCGCGTTTCGCAGTGGGAAGTAGGGCGAGTCGCGGTTGACGAGTTGACCTCCAGAATCCCACAGCGCGCGGATGGTGGCCATCGCCTCCTCGAACCGGGCAACCGGTTTGGACCACTCAACCCCGTAGGGCTCATTGCCTTCGCGTTCACCCGTGCCGATGCCCAGAATTGCCCGCCCGCGGGTGAGTAGGTGCAGCGTCGCCGCGGCCTGGGCAGTGACTGCAGGGTTGCGTCGACCGGTGTCGGTCACACTTGTACCGAGATGCATGCGACCCGATCTATTGCGCGCGGCGAGGTGCCCGAGCATTGTCCACGGCTCCATGTACGCATCGAGGGTCGGTACAAGCTTGGTTGCGCCGCAATATTTCTGCTTCCACAACGAACGCGGGAACAACCCGTTGAGGTGATCGGGAACCCACAACGAGTCAACGCGGCTGGTTAACCCATTCAGGTAAGTGGCTCGCGTCAAACTCTCGGGCGTCGGGCGGGAGACGAGATTGAGGTCCATGACGCCTACACGGAATCGGGCCACTGTCTGTCCTTCCCGCTGCGATCCTGGCGTTTCAGTATTTCGCCGGCCGATCGGGGTCGATTAAGTAACCGGCTACGCAACTTCTGGACGGCTATGTGCCGGTCCTGTCGCGTGCGGCGCGCGTAGAAAGTTTTGCTCGTTCGCGTCCATAGCCGCCACCTGAGGAGTACCTTAACGAAACCTGAGATAACAGGGGATTTTGGCGGGGGCCTACAACGAGGTCGGACCCATGGCTGGTGATCGGGACACGAAACGCAATCGTCGGTCGCGCAGCGCGCAGACCCGCCGTCGGGTAGTCGGTTTGAGTAGCGCTGTCGGTGCGTTTTTGGCTTTAGGCATGACGCAGGTGGCCGCCGCGCCGACGGTCAAGGCCGATGAGTTCGACGCGATTCTTGACCCGATCATCAATTCCATCGCGAGTTCGCTGGGTGATGTGGCTGCCGGTTCGGCGGCTGTTCCCGAGCTGGGCAGTCTGAGCTTGGGTGCCACCGAGTCGGTGGCGGCGGCCAGCCCGGTCGATGCCTTGCAAGGGCTAGAACAGGATTGGATTAACAGCGGCCTTGGTCAGCAATTTGACACCTTGATCAATAGTTGGTTCAACCTGTTCGATCCCACCAGCAGTGCCTGTGGGTTGATCTGTGACGGCGCTGATGGTCAAGGTGGCGGGTTGATCTTCGGTGATGCCGGCGCTGATGCGCAGCCGATGAGCGAGAACTTGCTGGTCAATCCCAGCTTCGAAACGGCCGACCCGTCCGGGTCGGGCTACAGCGGGGTGACCATCCCGGGCTGGACAGAGACCGGCACCCCGACCGTGATCGCCTACGGCACCCAGGGCGGTTATCCCTTCGCCTTCGGGACTCCGCTGCCAAAGTTCTTCGACTTTCCACAGACCGCTCCCTCGGGCGCAGGTGACAATTTCGCCGGTGGCGGACCCGTGGCCACGTCCACCATCAGCCAAACCGTCGACCTCACCGGCGCGGCCGGAACGCCGTTCAACCTGAGCGCAGATCTCGGTGGCCAAGGCTGGGACCCGTCCGACGCCTCAGTGCAGGTCACCTTCCTCGACGCCCACGGGGACGTGCTGGGCACCGACTCGCTCAACCCCGTCACGATATGGGATCGCCTGGGTTTCACCGGGTTTGAAGACCGCGACATCTCCGGGATGGTCCCGGATGGCACCACCTCCGCACAGGTGACCACGACCTTCACCGACAACGACCAGTTCCTCGGCAACTACAACGGTGCGTACGCCGACAACGAGTCGTTCACCGTCGGCGATCCAAGCCTCACCGCGGCGCCGCTCACCCAACCGACGTCCGACGTCGGCCAACTGGATCACGTGTTCCTGATCTACCTGGAGAACAAGGGTGTCGGCAACATCGTCGGCAGCCCCAACGCGCCGTACATCAACAGCCTGATCAACACAGAAGATTACGACAGCAACTACTTCGCGCTGGGCCACCCCAGCGACCCGAACTACATCCGGCCCGTGGGCGGATCGGACTTCGGCCTCGACTACAACCCCACCGGGAACGTCATCGACGCGAACAGCCTCATGCAAGAAATGGATCAGGCGGGCATATCGTGGGCCGGCTACGCGCAGGGCATGCCCGCCCCGGGGACCATCGAGTCGTCGGGTGACTACGCCGTCGACCAATTACCCTTTGCGCAATTCAACTACGTCTTCGACAACACCCCCGCCTACCTGGCGGAACACCTGCTGCCGCAGTCGTACTTGGAGAACGCTCTGCAGGACCCGAACACCTTCCCGGAATTCGCGTGGGTCCAACCCGACGAGGACAACAACATGGAAGGCCCCATCGATACGCCTTCTGGCATTTTCCAGTTCATTGCCAGCCAGTTCACGAACCAGCAGTACAACGTCGCGGCCGGCGACCAGTACCTCCAGCAGACGATATCTACCATCGAAAACTCGCCCACGTGGAATGCCGATGGGGAAAAGGACGCGATCATCATCACGTGGGACGAGGACAACAACAACCTGTCTTTGGGCTTCGGTAACGAAGGCAACAACGTTCCGATGATCATCATCCCGAACGGGGGCGCCGTGACGGATGGGGGGATGGAACCCGGGCCCTTCACCACCGACGCCTACGCCAACGAGTACAGCCTGATGGCAACGATTGAAGACGCTTTGAGTCCCACGCCGGGAACTCTGGCCCCGCTCACGGACAACGACATGTACGCCACACCCATGAATGCTTTCTGGAAATAAGGGCGCCGAGCGGAGACCCTTCCCGTATCGAACATATATTCGATAGACTGGGTCGGTGGGTTGGAGCAACGGGCCGCCGGGCTGGTCGGAGATGGAGCGGGTGCTCTCCGGTAAACCGCGCCGTTCCGGCACGCCAACCGTGTGGACCCCGGCCGATGAGGCGCCCTGGTCGCGCAAGCGGATGGCATACCAGCCGCCGGACGACGGTCGGCCGATGCGTTCGTCGGTCGCGTATGCCGAGTTGCACGCGCATTCGGCATACAGCTTTCTCGATGGAGCCAGCGCGCCGGAAGAACTGGTCGAAGAGGCGGTCCGGCTCGGCCTGCGGGCCATTGCGCTGACCGATCACAACGGCCTCTACGGGGCGGTGCGGTTCGCCGAAGCGGCGGTGGAGTTGGACATGCGTACGGTGTTCGGCGCCGAATTGTCGTTGGGATCCGGCGCCAGGACCGACGATCCCGATCCGACGGGTCCGCATCTGCTGGTGTTGGCGCGCGGGCCGGAAGGCTATCGCCGATTGTCGCGGCAGTTGGCTGCGGCGCATCTGGCCGGCGGTGAGAAAGGCAAGCTGCGCTTCGACTTCGATGCGCTCACCGACGCGGCGGGCGGGCACTGGCACATCTTGACCGGTTGCCGCAAAGGCCACGTCCGCTCCGCGCTGGCCACCGGTGGACCGGAGGCGGCCTCGGCGGCGTTGGCCGATCTGGTGGACCGGTTCGGTTCTAACCGGGTGAGCATCGAGCTGACCCATCACGGCTGTCCGGGTGACGACGAAGTCAACGCCGAATTGGCCATACTCGCAAAACGATTCGGCCTCGGCAGCGTTGCGACCACTGGCGCGCATTTCGCCGGACCGTCGCGGCGCAGGCTGGCGATGGCCATGGGCGCGATACGGGCCAGGAAGTCGCTGGACGACGCCGCGGGATGGCTGGCCCCGCTTGGCGGTTCGCATCTTCGCTCCGGTGAGGAGATGGCACGGCTATTCGCGCAGTGTCCCGACGCGGTGACCGCCGCGGCCGAACTCGGCGAGCAGTGTTCATTCGGTCTGGCGCTCATCGCCCCGAAGCTGCCGCCGTTCGACGTTCCGCCCGGGCATACCGAAGACAGCTGGTTGCGCGAGCTGGCGATGGCGGGAGCTCAGCGTCGCTACGGCCCGCGGGCCCATGCGCGCCAGGCGTATGCCCAGATCGAACGTGAGCTGGAAGTCATTGCGCAACTCCAGTTTCCGGGTTACTTCTTGGTGGTCTACGACATCACCCGGTTCTGTCGGGAGAACAACATCCTGTGTCAGGGCAGGGGATCGGCGGCCAACTCAGCGGTCTGTTATGCCCTTGGCGTCACCGCGGTCGATCCGGTGGCCAACGAGCTGTTGTTCGAGCGGTTCCTGTCGCCGGTCCGCGACGGCCCACCCGATATCGACATCGACATCGAGTCGGATCAGCGCGAAAAGGCGATCCAGTACGTCTACAACAAATACGGCCGCGACTATGCGGCTCAGGTCGCCAACGTGATCACCTACCGCTCCCGGATCGCGGTGCGCGACATGGCTCGGGCCCTGGGTTTCTCGCAGGGGCAGCAGGACGCGTGGAGTAAACAGATCAGCCACTGGAGTGGACGCCCGTCGGACATCGAAGACATTCCCGAGCAGGTGATCGAGTTGGCCGAGCAGATCCAGAATCTGCCTCGGCACATGGGCATCCATTCCGGCGGAATGGTGATCTGCGACCGGCCGATCGCCGACGTCTGCCCGGTCGAGTGGGCACGGATGGAAAACCGCAGCGTGTTGCAGTGGGACAAAGACGATTGCGCGGCAATCGGTTTGGTGAAATTCGACCTGCTCGGGCTGGGTATGCTTTCGGCGCTGCACTATGCCATCGACCTGGTGGCCGAGCACAAAGGCATCGAGGTCGACCTGGCCTCGCTGGACCTGTCCGAACCGGCGGTGTACGAAATGCTGTCCCGCGCCGATTCCGTCGGGGTGTTCCAGGTGGAGTCGCGCGCGCAGATGGCCACCCTGCCGCGGTTGAAGCCGAGGATTTTCTACGACCTGGTGGTCGAGGTTGCGTTGATCCGCCCGGGGCCGATCCAGGGTGGCTCGGTGCACCCGTACATCCGGCGGCGCAACGGCCTCGACCCAGTCGTCTACGACCATCCGTCGATGGAGTCGGCGCTGCGGAAGACGTTGGGAGTTCCGCTGTTTCAGGAACAGCTGATGCAGCTCGCGGTGGACTGTGCCGGCTTTTCCGGCGCTGAGGCCGATCAGTTGCGGCGCGCCATGGGTTCCAAGCGGTCGACCGAACGCATGCAACGGCTGCGCGGCCGGTTCTTCGACGGTATGCGGAGAATCCACGGCGCCGACGACGAGGTGATCGACCGGGTCTACGAAAAGCTGGAGGCGTTCGCCAATTTCGGCTTCCCGGAAAGCCATTCACTGAGCTTCGCGTCACTGGTCTTCTACTCGTCGTGGTTCAAGCTGCATCACCCCGCGGCGTTCTGCGCGGCACTGCTGCGTGCGCAGCCGATGGGCTTCTACTCGCCGCAGTCGCTGGTGGCCGACGCCCGCAGACATGGGGTGACGGTGCACGGTCCGTGTGTGGCCGCCAGCCTGGTGCATGCCACCCTGGAGAACTCCGGAACCGAAGTGCGGTTGGGGCTGGGCAGCGTCCGTCATATCGGAGATGACCTTGGCGAAAAGCTGGTCGAGGAGCGAAAAGCGAATGGCCCCTTCAGTTCTCTGCTGGATTTGACGACTCGGGTCCAGTTGTCGGTGCCGCAGACCGAAGCGCTGGCCACCGCAGGCGCGCTGCGCTGCTTCGGGATGTCGCGGCGCGAGGCGCTGTGGGCGGCCGGCGCGGCCGCCACCCAACGGCCGGAACGCCTACCCGGGGTGGGCTCGTCGTCGCATATCCCGTCCCTACCCGGGATGAGCGAGGTGGAGTTGGCCGCGGCCGACGTGTGGGCCACCGGCATCTCGCCGGACAGCTACCCGACCCAGTTCATACGGTCAGATCTCGACGAGATGGGGGTGGTGCCCGCCGCTGAGTTGTTGTCGGTGCCCGACGGTGACCGGGTGCTGGTCGCCGGCGCGGTTACCCACCGGCAGCGACCGGGAACGGCTCGAGGGGTGACGTTCATCAACCTCGAGGACGAGACCGGAATGGTCAACGTGCTGTGCACTCCGGGGGTGTGGGCGCGGCACCGCAAGTTGGCGCAGACGGCGCCGGCGCTGCTGGTCCGCGGTCAGGTCCAAAATGCCAGTGGCGCAGTCACCATCATGGCCGAGCGGTTCGCCAAGCTCACCCTGAAGATCGGGTCGAAGTCTCGCGACTTCCGGTGACCGCCAAACCCCAGTGCGTTGCCGGCACCACCTGGTGGTCACCTGACACTGCAGGCGGGAACAGTGTGACTCCACAGCATGAGTAATCTCGCGCTCATGGCCCTTAACCTCTCTGTCGACGAACTTCTCACCACCACCCGTTCGGTCCGCAAACGTCTGGACTTCGACAAGCCGGTATCGCATGACGTCCTGATGCAATGCCTCGATTTGGCGCTGCAGGCGCCCACCGGCTCCAATTCGCAAGGCTGGCAATGGGTTTTCGTCGAGGATGCGGAGAAGAAGAAAGCGATCGGCGAGATCTACCTCGCCAACGCCCGCGGCTACCTGAGCTCGCCGTCGCCGGAATACGGCGAGGGGGACACCCGAGGTGAGCGGATGGGCGCGGTCCGCGATTCCGCGACCTACCTGGCCGAGCACATCCACGAAGCGCCGGTGCTGTTGATCCCGTGCATCGAAGGCCGCGAGGACAAGCAGCCGATGGGCGGGGCGGGGTTCTGGGCGTCACTGCACCCGGCGATCTGGAGCTTCTGTCTGGCGCTGCGCTCCCGGGGACTGGGCACCTGCTGGACGACGCTGCACCTGATCCGCGGCGGCGAGGAAAAGGTGGCCGACATACTGGGCATCCCCTACGAGAAGTACAGCCAGGCCGGTCTGTTCCCGATCGCCTATACCAAGGGCACCGATTTCAAGCCGGCCAAGCGGCTGCCGGCCGAGCAGCTCACGCACTGGGACAGCTGGTAGGTCTCACACCCGAATGGCTCAGACGGCACCCGGGAAACCCTGTTGCCGCCATGCCTCGTACACCGCGACCGCGGCGGCGTTGGCCAAATTCAGCGAACGCCGTCCGTCCAGCATCGGAATGCGCACCCGCTGGGTGATGTGTGGGTCGGCCAGCGTCGCCGAGTCCAGGCCGGTGGGCTCCGGGCCGAACATCAGCACGTCGCCGGCTTGGTAGCCCACGTCGGTGTACAGATGCGTCGCGTGTGCGGTGAAGGCGAACACCCGCCGCGGCGCGAGCACCTTCCAGGCGTCGTCCAGCGATGCGTGAACGGTGACGGAGGCGAGGTCGTGGTAATCCAGCCCCGCCCGGCGCAGCTTGGGTTCGGACAGGTCGAAGCCCAGCGGTTCGACGAGGTGTAGCTCTGCTCCGGTGGCCGCTGCGGTGCGGATCGCATTGCCCGTATTGGGCGCGATCCGCGGGGAGTAGAACAGCAGTTTGAACACAACACACCGTAACCGCAAAGGGGGCGATTGCCCGATGCGCACGATGCCGCCTGACCCCAGTTGCCCGCTCGGCCTCTGAGCACTTTTATCGGGCCGACTTGCTGACAAATCCAAGCGCAGAAAATTTGCTCAGCTATCGTCGGCAGCACTTGGCGGCAGTCGCTGAACTCTGTCTGTTCAGTAAGAATTGTGGTCTCTGCAGCCGCAGCCTGGCATACTCGTCGAATTGCCAGGCGTATATCGCTTGCCCGTCGCTCGGGGTGAGCGCAATTAGCAGGAAGTCCCATGAAAGACGCGCTAAGACTGCGATTCAGCGGAGCGGACGCTAACACCGCGCTGGTCCAGTGACTATGTTTGCCCGCGCCGCCCGGGCCATCTCATCGGCTAAAGCTCCCATCGCACACAACCAAAGTGCCGAGTCCGGATCGACCAAACGGCCGCCGACATGGTCGCTGCGCAATTGGCCGGTCCGCTGGAAAGTCGTGGCAATTGTCGCCCTGCCTTTGGTACTGGCAATGGTTTTCGGGGGATTGCGTATCGCGGGTGCGGTAAGCGACGCGCACCGCCTTCGGTTGGCCGCCGATCGCACCGAGATGGTTCCGGCGATTACCAAATACATGTCGGCGCTCGATGTGGCATTGCTGGCGAGCTCGACCGGCGGTGACGCCGACGGCGCGAAAAAGAACTACGAAGCGCGCAAGCACGAGCTGGAGGCGCGGCTGGCCGGAACGAACGTCGCCTCCGACGTCGACACCGCGGTCACTGCCCTGTTGGACAATGGCCAGTCGCTGCTGGACAACATCGCATCGAACACCCTCACTTTGCGGGTACGGGTGACGACGTATGCCCCCATCCTGCTGACCGCCGAGAACGCGATCGACGGTTCGGTGCGCGTCGACAACGAGAAGATCCGCGCCACCGCGCAGGGACTCAGCCGGGCCGTGGGGGCCCGCGGCCAGATGATGCTGCAGCAACTGCTGATCACCCGCGGTGCCGACATGCCGGAGCCCGAGCTGCGCACGTCGATGACCACCCTGGCCGGTACCGAGCCGTCGACGTTATTCGGGATGGCCGAACTGCTCGGCATCGGCTCGCAAGAGGCCAAGACGCTGCAGCAGCAGATGGTCACCCGGATGGGGTTGATGTCGAATCCGGCCATTGTGCTCGTCAACAACCCGGACCTGCTGCACTCGGTACAGACCACCGACGGTATCGCCGCGCAGATCATCAAGGACACCACCGCGCAAGTCACCAAGGCCGTCGAAGCCCAGGCCCACAACCGGCGCAATGCCGCGATCCGCGACGCCGTTGTGGTGGTGATGGCCCTCATCGCCGCGCTCCTGGTGGTGCTGCTGGTCGCGCGTTCGCTGATCCGGCCGCTGCGGGTGCTGCGCGACAGCGCCCTGAAGGTCGCCCACGAGGATCTCGAGCGCGAGATCACCAGGGTTCGGGCCGGTGACGAATCGCCGCCCGAGCCGCTGCCCGTTCACACCACCGAGGAAGTCGGCCAGGTCGCGCATGCGGTCGACGAATTGCATACGCAGGCTTTGCTTTTGGCCGGCGACGAGGCCCGGCTGCGGCTGTTGGTCAACGACATGTTCGAAACCATGTCGCGGCGCAACCGCTCACTTGTCGACCAGCAGCTTTCGCTGATCGACCGGCTCGAGCGCAACGAGGAGGACCCCGAGCGGCTCGACAGCCTGTTCCGGCTCGACCACCTCGCCGCCCGGATGCGCCGCAACGGCGCCAACCTGCTGGTGCTGGCCGGTGCGCCGGCCTCTCGGGGAGATCAGCGCTCTGGGGTGCCGCTGTCGTCGATCATCCACGCGGCCGCCTCCGAGGTCGAGGACTATCGCCGGGTGGAAACGTCGATGGTGCCCGACTGCACGATCGGCGGCGCGGCCTCTGGCGACATCGTCCATCTGATCGCGGAGTTGGTCGACAACGCGCTGCGCTACTCCCCGCCGGCGTCGCCGGTCCGGGTCTCGGCAGGGTTCCGCAGCGACGGGGCGGTTCTGCTGCAGATCGTCGATGTCGGGCTCGGCATGACCGATGGCGACCGCCGCATCGCCAACATGCGCCTACGCGCCGGGGGAGAGGTCACCCCCGACAGCGCTCGCCACATGGGTCTGTTCGTCGTCGGCCGGTTGGCCGACCGGCACGGTATCCGGGTGCGGCTGCGTGGCTCGTCGATCGAGGAAGCCCGATCGGGAACCACCGCCGAGGTCTATCTGCCGGCCACGGTGCTGGCGGGCGCCGACGCGGGCCCGTCGCTGCCGCACGAGCCGGCAGCGGGAGCACCGGCCCTTGTGCCGCTGCCCGAACC
>NZ_JBAPRN010000814.1:0-13170 GCF_049281135.1 Mycobacterium sp.
AGCGCGGACCGGGCGGCGCCGGCCGCGGGGCCGTCGCCGTCGGCCACGCGGGCCAACTCGCGATGACGATCCGATCCGCCGCTGCTCACCTCTTCCAGGCTAGGCCAAACGCAGAAAGCCCCCGACACGCCTGGGCGTGCGGGGGCTTTCGCGTGCGATCAGCCCTTGCGGGTCTTGACTGCCTCGGTGAGCTGCGGCGCGACCTTGAACAGGTCGCCGACCACACCGTAGTCGGCGATCTCGAAGATCGGCGCCTCTTCGTCCTTGTTGACTGCGACGATCGTCTTCGAGGTCTGCATGCCGGCGCGGTGCTGGATCGCTCCGGAGATGCCCAGCGCGATGTACAGCTGCGGTGAGACGGTCTTACCGGTCTGGCCCACCTGGAACTGACCGGGGTAATAGCCGGAGTCCACCGCGGCGCGGGATGCGCCGACCGCGGCGCCCAGCGAGTCGGCCAATTCCTCGACCACGCTGAATTTCTCGGCACTGCCGACACCACGACCACCGGACACCACGATGGTGGCTTCGGCAAGCTCCGGACGGTCGCCGGCGACCGCGGGCTCCCGATTGGTGACCTTCGCGGCATTCTCGGCGGGCGCGGGTACCTCGACGGTGACCTTTTCGCCTGCGCCGTCGGACGGTTCGGCGTCGATCGCTCCGGCCCGCACGCTGATCACCGGGGTGTCGCCGTTGGCCTGTGCCTCGACGGTGAACGCGCCACCGAAGATGGAGTGGATGCCCTTGGGTCCGGCCTCGACACCGACCACGTCGACCAACAGGCCCGACCCGATCCGGGCGGCGAGCCGGCCCGCGATCTCCTTGCCGTCGGCGCTGGAAGCCAGCAAAACGGCGGCCGGGCTGGCGGATTCGGCCAGCGCGGCAAGCACGTCGACGGAAGGGGTGATCAGGTAGCTCTCCGCCGCGTCGGACTCGGCGACGTAGATCTTGGCGGCACCGGCCGACTTCAAGCCGTCGACCAGCGGTTCGGCCGTGCCCGGCTTACCCACCACGACGGCGGCGGGCTCACCCAAAACGCGTGCCGCGGTGATCAATTCTGAGCTGACCTTCTTCAAAGCGCCATCAGCGTGCTCAACGAGCACAAGTACTTCAGCCATGAGTTATTCCGTGTCTTTCGGTTCGGGATTCAAGTCTTAGATGATCTTCTGACCGACCAGGTACTTCGCAATGTCGTTGCCGCCCTCGCCCTCGTCAGTGACCTTCTCACCGGCAGTCTTAGGCGGCTTGGGGGTGGACTCCAGCACCTTGGAGCCGGCGTTCTCCAGGCCGACCTCGTCGGCCTCGACACCGATCTCGGCCAGCGTCAGCTTGGTGACTTCCTTCTTCTTGGCGGCCATGATGCCTTTGAAGGAGGGGAACCGCGGCTCGTTGATCTTCTCGTTGACGCTCACCACGGCCGGCAGCGTGGCCTCGATGGTGAACACGCCATCGTCGGTTTCCCGCTCGCCGGTGACCTTGTCGCCGTCCAGCGACAGCTTGCGCAGGTGGGTCAACTGGGGCAGGCCCAGGTATTCGGCGATGATGGCCGGCACGGCGCCGCCGGTGCCGTCGGTGGCCTCGTTGCCGGCGATCACCAGCTCGGTGCCCTCGATGGTGCCCAGCGCGCGCGCCAGCGCCCAGCCGGTCTGGACGACGTCGGAGCCGTGCAGGCCGTCGTCGAGCAAGTGGACGGCCTTGTCGGCGCCCATGGACAGCGCCTTGCGAATCGCCTCAGTCGCCCGCTCGGGACCCGCGGTCAGCAGGGTCACCGACCCCTCTTTGCCGTCGGCAGCTTCCTTCTCGCGGATCAGCAACGCCTCTTCGACGGCGCGCTCGTTGATCTCGTCCAGCACGGCGTCGGCGGCCTCGCGGTCCAGTGTCCAATCGCCGTCTTTGAGTTTGCGCTCTGACCAGGTGTCCGGGACCTGCTTGATCAGGACCACGATGTTCGTCATGAGAGTGGCTTGTCCTCCTCGAGTGAGTCCCGCAGCCGTAAGCGACAGGACTTAGGTCACGTCTTGTGCGCCCCGCACCCGCATGTTACTGACCGGTAACTTTGCACGGTTCGCTCTCACACCATAGCGGGTCGTCCTGCAGGTTCTTAGCCCACATGCCTCCGCTGGCGGCCGGAGCACTGCCCCGCACGCGGGACAGCCTGTAGTGAAGCATTCGCGAACCCGTCGTCACGCGTTAGCCTGCCTATCAAATGAGCGCATTCATCCCCGATGTTCCCCACGCACCCGCCGATGCCGTTCTGCCGTTGACCGGTGAACGCACCATCCCGGGTCTCGACGTGGAGAATTACTGGTTTCGCCGCCACGAGGTGGTCTACCAGCGGTTGGCACAGCATTGTGCGGATCGCGAGGTGCTGGAAGCGGGCTGTGGGGAAGGCTATGGCGCCGACCTGATCGCAGGGGTCGCACGCCGGGTGATCGCGCTGGACTACGACGAGGCCACCGTCGCGCACGTGCGGGCCCGTTACCCGCGGGTGGAGGTCATCCACGGCAACCTCGCCGAGTTGCCGCTGCCCGATCACTCGGTCGACATCGTGGTCAACTTCCAGGTCATCGAGCACCTGTGGGATCAGCCACAGTTCGTCCGCGAATGCTTCAGGGTGCTGCGGCCCAGCGGGCGGCTGATGGTGTCGACCCCCAACCGGATCACGTTCTCCCCCGGGCGCGACACCCCGATCAATCCGTTCCACACTCGCGAGCTCAATGCGCACGAGCTGACGGAGCTTTTGCGCGACGCCGGCTTTACGTCGGTATTGATGAGCGGTGTGTTCCACGGGCCGCGGCTGGCCGAGATGGACGCCCGGCACGGCGGCTCGATCATCGACGCCCAGATCGCGCGCGCCGTCGCCGATGCGCCCTGGCCGGACCAACTGCTGGCCGATGTCGCCGCGGTCACCGTCGCCGACTTCGACGTCGTCGAGGCTGCGACGGGGCCGGCACATCACATCGATGACAGCCTGGACCTGGTGGCAATTGCGGTGCGCCCGTGACACCGTCACCGTCGACCAGGGAGCCGGTGCCCGGGCTGTTCACTCTGGTGCTGCACACCCATTTGCCATGGCTGGCCCATCACGGCCGCTGGCCGGTCGGCGAGGAATGGCTCTACCAGTCGTGGGCGGCGTCCTATCTGCCGCTGTTGCGGGTACTACGCAGACTGGCCGATGAGGACCGGCAGCGGCTGATCACGCTGGGTGTCACTCCGGTCGTGATGGCGCAGCTCGATGACCCGTATTGCCTTGACGGGATGCATCATTGGCTGGCCAACTGGCATTTGCGTGCCGCCGAGGCTGCCAGCGTGCGCCCCGGCGACGGGCCAGACACATCGCCCGCATCAGCACCGGAGGCATTGCGCGCCTTCGGAATTCGTGAGCTCGCCGAAACCGCGGAGGCGCTCGAGGATTTCACCACGTACTGGCGCCACGGCGCCAGCCCACTGCTGCGGGGCCTGATCGACGCGGGCACGGTCGAATTACTGGGCGGACCCCTCGCGCATCCGTTCCAGCCGCTACTGAACCCGCGGCTGCGCGAATTCGCACTGCGCGAGGGTCTGGAAGACGCCCGGCAGCGATTGGCGCACAAGCCAATTGGCATCTGGGCGCCCGAATGCGCCTACGCCCCCGGAATGGAGCACGACTATGCCGCGGCCGGAGTCGGCCACTTCATGGTCGACGGCCCGTCGCTGCATGGTGACACCGCGCTGGGCCGACCGGTCGCCGACTCGAACGTCATCGCATTCGGGCGCGACCTGCAGGTCAGCTACCGGGTGTGGTCGCCGAAATCCGGCTATCCCGGCCACGCCGCCTACCGTGATTTCCACACCTACGACCACCGCACCGGTTTGAAGCCGGCCCGCGTCACCGGGCGCAACGTGCCCTCGCAGAAGAAGTTGCCGTACGAGCCCGACCGTGCCGATCGCGCAATCGACAGCCACGTCGCCGATTTCGTCGAGATGGTCCGCGGCCGACTCCTGTCCGAATCCGCGCGCATCGGGCGACCTGCCCACGTGGTCGCCGCATTCGACACCGAATTGTTCGGTCACTGGTGGTACGAGGGCCCGGTATGGCTGGAACGGGTGCTGCGGGCACTGCCGGAAGCCGGTGTGCGCTTGGGCACGCTGAGCGACGCCGTGAGCGCGGGCCTCGTCGGAGATTCCGTTGAATTACCGCCCAGCTCTTGGGGTTCCGGCAAGGACTGGCAAGTGTGGTCCGGCGACAAAGTGGCCGACCTGGTGCAACTCAACGCCGAAGTCGTCGACACCGCGCTGTCCACCGTCGACAAGGCGCTGGCCCAGACCGCGACGTTGGACGGCCCGATCCCCCGCGACCACATCGCCGACCAGATATTGCGCGAGACGCTGCTCACCGTTTCCAGCGATTGGCCGTTCATGGTGAGCAAGGACTCCGCGGCGGACTACGCCCGCTACCGGGCGCATCTGCATGCCCACGCCACCCGCGAGATCGCAGGTGCGCTGGCTTCGGGCCGCCGCGAAGTCGCACAGCGCCTGGCCGACGGCTGGAACCGGGCCGACGGCCTGTTCGGTGCGCTGGATGCACGAAGGTTGCCGCGATGAGAATCCTGATGGTGTCCTGGGAGTACCCGCCGGTGGTGATCGGTGGACTCGGCCGGCACGTCCATCACTTGTCGACCGCACTCGCCGCCGCCGGCCACGACGTCGTGGTGTTGTCGCGGCGACCCACGGGCACCGACCCGAGCACCCACCCGTCCTCGGATGAGATCAACGAGCGCGTCCGGGTCGTCGCCGCCGCGCAGGACCCGCATGAGTTCTCCTTCGGCAACGACATGATGGCCTGGACGCTGGCCATGGGCCACGCGATGGTTCGGGCGGGGTTGTCGCTGAAAGACCGGCGCCGCGACCGCGCGTGGAAACCCGAGGTGGTGCACGCGCATGACTGGCTGGTCGCCCATCCGGCGATCGCGCTGGCCGAGTTTTACGACGTGCCAATGGTTTCCACCATCCACGCGACCGAGGCCGGCCGTCACTCGGGCTGGGTGTCGGGATCACTGAGCAGACAGGTACACGCGGTCGAGTCGTGGCTGGTGCGCGAATCCGACTCGCTGATCACCTGTTCGGCATCGATGAGCGAGGAGATCACCGAGCTGTTCGGCCCCGGCCTGGCCGAGACCACGGTGATCCGCAACGGAATCGAGGCGGCGCGATGGCCGTTCGCGCGCCGCAGGCCCCGCACCGGACCGCCGGAGCTGTTATACGTGGGCCGGCTGGAATACGAGAAGGGCGTGCACGAGGCGATCGCCGCGCTGCCACGCATCCGGCGGGCCTACCCCGGCGCCGCCCTCACCGTCGCCGGTGAAGGCACCCAGCAGGACTGGCTCGTCGAGCAGGCTCGTAAACATCGAGTACTCAAGGCAACTCACTTCGTCGGGCGACTCGACCATGACGACCTGCTGGCCGCCCTGCATCGCGCCGACGCCGCCGTGCTACCCAGCCATTACGAGCCGTTCGGGCTGGCGGCGCTCGAAGCCGCGGCCGCGGGCACCCCATTGGTGACGTCGAACATAGGCGGCTTGGGCGAGGCGGTTATCAACGGCGAGACCGGGATGTCGTGTCCGCCACGCGATGTGACTCGGCTGGCCAAGGCGGTCATCGCCGTGCTCGACGATCCGGCGGCCGCGCAACGCCGGGCCAAAGCCGCGCGGCAACGACTGACCGCGGATTTCGACTGGCACACGGTGGCCGACGAGACGGCGCAGGTGTACCTGGCGGCCAAACGCCGGGAACGCCAGCCGCTGCCTCGGCTGCCCATCGTCGAGCACGCGCTGCCGGATCGCTAGATAACCCGCCGTCCGATGCGCAGGTACCGTCGGCGCAATGGGACTTGTGTATTCGAGCGTGATCGACGCACCGATCTACGAGGTGTTCGACTGGCATGCCCGACCTGGCGCGTTCACTCGGCTCACGCCGCCGTGGTCGCCGATGAAGTTGATCACCGAAGCTGATTCGCTGGAGCACGGGCGCGCCGAACTCGGCCTGCCGGGTGGTCTGCGCTGGGTGGCCGATCACCAACCGGACGGCTACGACCCGCCCCGCCGCTTCGTCGACGCCATCGGCGCCGACGGCCTGGCGTCGTTGCCGGCCAAGCTGGCTGTGCGGTGGCGGCATACCCACGACTTCGAAGAGGTCGCCGGCGATCGGACCCGGCTGACCGACCGGGTTGAGACTCCTGTCCCCGCCGTCGCGCTGCGGTCGATGTTCCGTTACCGGCACCGCCAGTTGGCCGACGACCTCGCCGTACACCGGCATGCGGCCGAGCATGGATTGACCCCGATCACCGTCGCCATCACCGGCGCCTCCGGGTTGGTTGGCTCGCAGTTGGCCGCCTTCCTGTCCACCGGCGGCCACCGGGTGATCCGGCTGGTCCGGCGCCCGGCTACCAAATCCGCTGAACGCCAATGGAATCCAGAGAGCCCGGATCCGGGTCTGCTGACCGGCATGGACGCCGTCATCCACCTTGCGGGCGAGTCGATCGCGGGTCGCTTCACCGATGAACACCGCTCCGCGATCCGCGACAGCCGGATCGGCCCGACGCGCCGGTTGGCTGAGCTGATCGCGCAATCGAGTGACGGGCCCAAGGTGCTGATCAGCGCGTCGGCCATCGGCTTTTACGGCTACGACCGGGGCGAGGAGGCGCTGACCGAGGACAGCGAACGCGGTGACGGGTTCTTGGCCGACGTGGTCGCGGACTGGGAAAACGCAACGGCCCCGGCCGAGCAGGCCGGAACGCGGGTGGTGCGGGTGCGCACCGGGATCGTGCAGTCCCCCGCTGGTGGGACACTTCGGCTGTTCCGTCCGCTGTTCTCTGCCGGGCTCGGCGGCCGACTCGGCAGCGGCCGACAGTGGCTGTCCTGGATCGGGATCGACGATCTGGTCGACGTCTATCACCGCGGGCTGTGGGACACCGACTTGTCCGGGCCGGTCAACGCGGTTGCTCCCGAACCGGTCCGCAACGCCGACTACACCCGGACACTGGCCCACGTTCTGCATCGCCCGGCGTTGTTGCCGGTACCGGCGTTGGGGCCGCGGGTGTTACTCGGCGAGCAGGGTGCGCGGGAACTGGCGTGTGCCAATCAACGGGTGCTGCCGACGCGGTTGGTGCAGGCAGATCACCGATTCCGCGGCCCTGACCTCGAGCAGACCCTGCGGCACCTACTTGGCCACGCGCCGGCGTAGTACCGGCGCTAGAGTCCGCGGGGTGCCGACCGGACGGCGGCGATCGCCTCGGCGTCGCCGCCGAACTCGACCCGCACGGCATCGCGGCCCGCGACGAAGAGCAACAGCTCCTGCGGGTCGCCGGTCACCGTCACCGCATCGCCGCGACCCACCCGGGCGATCCGTTCGCCGGCGGGTGTCCGCAGTTCGACCCGCGCGGGCAGCCTGCTCAGCATCATCCGGCTCATCAGTCCGAGCTGCCGACGCAGCGGCGCGGCGATGGATGCGTCGAGCACTCTGGGCTGCCAGCCGTCGATGGCTCGGCGCACGTCCTCGTGATGAATGAACATCTCGCCGAGGTTCGCGACCGAATCGAGCAGCTTGAACGGTGAATAGATCGGCGGACCGGATGACACCAGCTCGACCAGGTCATCCCAGCCGGTCGACTGCGCAACCTTGTTCTGCACCTTCTCGGTATAGCCGGCGAGGAAAGGAAGAGTGATGCCCGGCGTCGCATCGAGACGCCGTTCCCGCACGACCAGGTGAGCGGCCAGATCGCGGGTTTTCCAACCTGCGCACAGGGTCGGCGCGTCGGGCCCTACCTGGCGAAACGTGCTCACGAGTGCGCTTCGTTCACGCTGCGCTGCGGTCATCAGCGCCACTCCTTCGCATCGCTTAGTCCCCCTCGCCGCTCCGCGGCTGGAGGCGCCCCCACCGCATCGTCGTCGGCGCGGGTCATGGACCCACCCTAGGCGAGATATCGCTGGCGAGGCGGCCAGATGTTCAGTAAGTTAAACTTTCAAGTTGTGAAGTTAATCTAGGGGGCGGGCGTGTTTGTCTTCGTCGTTTGGGAGGTATAGCCCGTGAGTCTGGGTCGTACGGGTTGGTTGCGACCCGATCCTTCGAGAGGGGGTTCGGTGGGTGAGGTGCGTGCGCTGTCGTTAGCGCCATCCGCGCAGCCTGCCGAGCGCGACCCGCAATCCTGGTCAGATCCCGCGCAGTTCGACGCATGGCGAATCGGGTTGCGCCGCAAGGTCTTGACGCATCTGGCCGAGTTCGTTACCGGCCGCTGCGCTGCCGAACTCGATGAGTCAGGGGTGGAAGTGGCCGGCGACGTGTTGGTGAAATTCGTTGCGGGCGGCAAATGTCTGCGCTCGACTTACATGTATCTGGGCTGGCTGGCCGGCGCCCAGGACAGCGACGAGGCGCTGTTCGCCGCGGCCGGATTGGAGTTGCTGCACGCGTTCGCGCTGCTGCAGGACGACGTGATGGATGCTGCCTCGTCGCGCCGCGGTCGTCCCGCCGCGCACATCCAATTCAGCCAATGGCATCGAAATCGGCAGTTGTCCGGCGCGGCGGAGCGATTCGGCGAATCGGCGGCGATCCTGCTGGGCGATCTCTGTCTGATCTGGGCCGAACAGATGCTGCGCGAAAGCGGCGTCGATCTTCGCCGTCTGCAGCAGGCCTGGCCGCGTTACGACGCCATGCGCACCGAACTCGCACTCGGCCAATTCGCTGATCTGGCAAGCGATATCCGCGACCTGCCGTCGATGGATACCGTGCTGGAGGTCGCGCGGCGCAAATCGGGCAACTACACCGTGCGTCGGCCGCTGGAGATCGGCGCGGCGATGAGCGGGTGCAGCGATCGGACCATCTGCGGCCTGGGCCGCTACGGCGAAGCGGTGGGCGAAGCATTCCAGCTGCGCGACGACCTGTTGGGGGTCTTCGGCGCCGAGGCGGTGACCGGCAAGCCAAGTGGCCAAGATCTCATCGAACGCAAGGCCACCAGCGTGGTGATCGCCGCACACGACCTGGCCGATCCGCCGACCCGCCGGCAGCTCACCGAGCTGATGAACACCGGCGATCTCGACGACAATGCCCTCGAGCGTTGGCGTACGTTGATTGTTACGACAGGCGCTGTGCAGAGGATCGAAGACATGATCAGCAGCCGGGTCTCGTCCGCGCTCAATGAGCTCGACGATCTTCGGATCGGCGAGCCGGTGCGGGCCGGGTTGGCGAACATGGCTGCCGTCTGCTCGGAGCGCACCGAATGAGAACCGTAGCGGGGCCGAACAGCCGGGTGGTCGTGGTCGGCGCCGGTCTGGCCGGGCTGTCCGCGGCGCTGCATCTGGCCGGGCGCGGCCGTGAGGTCACGGTGGTCGAACGAGAAGACTGGCCCGGCGGACGTGCCGGACGCCTCGACGTCGGCGGCTATCAGCTCGACACCGGGCCGACCGTACTGACGATGCCCGACATCATCGATGACACCTTTGCCGCGGTCGGCGAAAACCGTTCGGCCCGACTGGATTTGATGACGGTGAATCCGGCTTACCGTGCGCAGTTCGCCGACGGTAGCAGTCTGGACGTGCACAGCGACGCCGACCTCATGGCGGACACCATCCGGGAATTCGCCGGCGCCAAAGAGGCCGCGGGCTATCGGAAGCTGCGCGATTGGCTGACCCGGCTCTACCAGACCGAGTTCAACGGCTTCATCGCCGAGAACTTCGATTCCCCGCTATCGCTGGTTAATCCGCAACTGGCCCGATTGACGGCACTCGGTGGGTTCCGCAAGTGGGACACCATGGTCAATCGGCACATCTCCGACCATCGGTTGCGGCGCGTCTTCACCTTCCAATCGCTGTACGCCGGCGTGGCGCCGAAGAAGGCCCTTGCGGTGTATGCGGTGATCGCCTATATGGACACCATCTCGGGTGTTTACTTTCCGCGTGGCGGCATGCGGGCCTTGCCCGACGCGCTGGCCGCGGCCGCCACCGATGCCGGAGTCCGCTTCGTCTACGGCGCCACGGTCACCGGCCTGGAGCGCACCGGCAGCCGCGTGGCAGCCGTACGGACCGACACCGATCAGTGCGTCGCCTGCGACGCCGTGGTGCTGACCACCGAGCTGCCGACCACCTACCGCCTGCTAGGCCGCGAACCTCGTCGCATCGGACGTCTTCGGCCGGCACCGTCGGCCGTTGTCGCGCACATCGGCCGACGCCAGGCGCCGTCGCCGGATCACTCACTGGCACACCACAACATCGTCTTCGGCGAGGACTGGGACCAGACCTTCACCGACATCATCCGTGACGGCAGGCTGATGCAAGATCCGTCCCTGCTCGTCACCAGGCCCACGGCCAGCGACCCCAGCCTGGCGCCCCGCGGCAGCGAGCTGTTCTACGTGCTCGCCCCGGCGCCGAACCTCACCCACGGTGTGGTCGACTGGTCGCACCTCGGCGACAGCTACACCGAGCAGCTCATCGACACCGTTGGCGCGCGGCTTATTCCGGGCTTTCGCGATGGCGCCGAGGTGCTGCACGTCGTCAACCCAGAGGACTGGGCCCGTCAGGGGATGATCGCGGGCACCCCGTTCGCACTGGCCCACACGTTCGCCCAGACCGGGCCGTTCCGTCCGGCCAACACGGTGCGGGGCATCGACAATGCCGTGCTGGCCGGGTCGTCGACCGTCCCCGGCGTCGGGGTCCCCACCGCGATGATCTCCGGGCGACTGGCCGCCGACCGCATCACCGACATCGTCGACGGGTCGAAGCGAACGGTCGTTGCGAAAGCTGGTCGCTCGTGATCCGCACCGAGTTGACCGCGGCCGGCATCGAAGATCCTGACCTGCGCGGTGCCTACCGGCGCTGTCGCACCCTCAACGCAGCCCACGGCCGCACCTTCTTTCTGGCCACCCGACTCCTGGCGCCCGATCAGCGCCCGCCGATCCATGCGCTCTACGGCTTCGCCCGTTACGCCGACGACATTCTCGACGATTTCGATCCGGCCCTGGACACGCCGACCCGGGCGGCCCGGCTCCGGGAGTTGTCCGACGACTTCTTTTCCGGTGACGAACACCCGGTCAACCCGGTGCTGGCCGCCGTGCGCCACACCGCACGGCGTTACGCCATCGGCGACGACCTGTTCGACGACTTCCTGAACTCGATGCGGATGGACCTGACGATCACCGACTATCCGGACCGGCCCGCGCTCAACCTCTACATGAAGGGTTCGGCGGAAGCGATTGGCCTGCAAGTGCTTCCGATACTGGGCACGGTCGGCCCGGCTGACGAGGCCGCTCCGCACGCGGCGGCGTTGGGCAGAGCCTTCCAGCTGACGAATTTCTTGCGGGACATCGACGAAGACCTGATGCGGCAACGTGTCTACCTGCCGGCCGATGAATTGGCGGCCCACGGTGTCAACCGCGACGTGCTGATGTGGTGCCACCACAATCGCCGGACCGATGGCCGGGTCCGCAACGCGTTGGCCGATCAGCACAATGTCGCGCGCCAGGTGTACCGCTACGCCGCAGACGGTGTCGCGATGCTGGAACCACGGTCACGGCCCTGCGTCGCGACCGCGCTGACGCTGTACTCGGAAATCCTTGACCGCATCGAGGACTGCGACTTTGCGGTGTTCAGCCAGCGCGCGACCGTCGGCAACGGCCGACGACTGCGCGTCGCCGGCGCCGGCCTGTTGCGTTCATGGCGAGCCCGGCTGACGCACCCGGCTGCATCGGACGGTCGCAGATCCGGTGTGGCGTAGTGGATCACTGGCAGTATCTCATCGTTCTGGCGGCCTGCCTGGCGATCACCTTGCCGCTGGAGACCTTTCGCCCCGGCGTCTACCGTCATCTGTTGCGGGCCGCGCGCGCAGTGCTACCCGTCGCCGCCGTTTTCGTACTCTGGGATGAGGTGGCTATCGGCGCCCACCTGTGGACGTACAACCCGGCATACGTCACCGGCGTGAATATCCCGTTTCGGATGCCGATCGAGGAGGTGCTGTTCTTTTTGGTGATTCCGTTGTGCGCCTTGCTGACCTACAACGCGGTGAGCGCCATCCTCAATCGGGTCAACCGCCGATGACCGTCGGCGACGACGCAGAGCGCAGCGATGCTGAGGAGCGGCGCAGATGACGGGCCTCGGTTACACCGCCCCCGCCGTCGTGGCGGCGCTTGCCGTCGGTGTGCTGGAGTTGACGGTATTGCGCACCGGGCTTTTTCGGCGCCCGGCCTACTGGCTGTCCATGCTGATCGTGATCGGTTTCCAGATTCTGGTCGACGGCTGGTTGACCAAGCTGAGTGCCCCGATCGTGGTGTACGACAATCGGCAAACCAGCGGCATCCGCTTTCCGTTCGATATACCGATCGAAGACTTCTTCTTCGGCTTCGCATTGGTAACCGCGGTCCTACTGCTATGGGAACGACAACGTGAACGTCGGTAACACCGGTCTGCCCCGCGCTGAAGTGCCGGCCGCTTTTGACGTGGGCGCGCACGCCTACGATCGACTCGTCGGCGCCAGTCCGGGATACCATGCCCACCTTCGCCTTTCGGCACAGCGATTGCTGCTGCCCGATCACGGCCGCGGGCTGCGGTTGCTCGACGCCGGCTGCGGCACCGGCGCGTCCACGGCGGCGCTGCTGAGTGTCGCCCCACATGCCGAGATCACCGCGATCGACGCGTCGGGGGGAATGCTCGACGAAGCGAAGAACAAATCGTGGCCTTCGTCGGTCCAGTTCGTGCACACGCCCGTGGAAGGCCTGGCCGAGAACGGAATCGTCGGCCCGTTCGACGGGATCCTGGCCGCGTATTTGATCCGCAATCTGTCCGATCCCGACACCCAGCTGCAGGCGCTGCGCAACCTGTTGGCGCCCGGCGCCACGCTGGCGGTGCACGACTACTCGGTACGCGACTCGCGGGCCGCGACCCTGGTGTGGCACGCGGTCTGCTGGAGCATCATCATTCCCTCCGGCTGGCTGCACACCGGGGACGCGACACTGTACAAGCATTTGTGGCGCAGCGTGGTGACATTCGACGGCGCAACGCAATTCCGGCAGCGACTGCGCGACGCGGGCTTCACCGCGGTGCGCAGCGAGACCATGCCGGGTTGGGAGACCCAGATAGCGCACACGTTCCTCGGAGATGCGCCGTGACCACCGATCGCCGTCGCCGCACCTTTCCGGCGGCACCGGGCCTGAAC
>NZ_JBAPRN010000815.1:0-13416 GCF_049281135.1 Mycobacterium sp.
GCTCAAGTACAGGCGACACCCGACAGCGACATGCGCCGGCGAACGAAGGCACAACGGCCGAAGAGTCTCCGGTGAACTGGGCCGAGAAGCGTTCGGGGGCAGTGCATTCCGCTCTACGGACCAAGGATCTGCGGAGCAGACCACAGGGGCGACCTTCCGGCGGCGGGCCAGGAAGGCTGAATGTGCCGTCTGAAGAAACCTTTCGTGGTCAGGACCCCTCTAAAACTGCGTCGCAGCTGGGCACCCGTGCGATGCCGGTTGCGTCCTTAAACGACCGCCCGGACTGGGAGCAACGGTTGTCCGATCGTCGAATCCAACAAACCCTGCAGGCAAAGGAGTCGGGCGATGCCCATTTGGGCGTGGCGAAATCCTTTGGCCTGCAGTACTTCTCACCCATTCTGCGCACCCGCGGAACCGCGGCCTACCTCGGCGGCCCGTAGTGCGGCGAATGGATTCGACGACCGGGTCGTGGAACGCAGTTGGGGTATCTATGGTGCGCCAGGTCTTTGGCGACCGTCGCGAAATCCTCGGCCAGCCACAGTCGGCCCAGGATGCCGCTGTAGAAGGGGGCGTCGACAGTGTCGGAGCCGCGTGGCCGCCCATAATGGGCGGACCCGACACTCAACACGGCAACTGCAACTGCAACTGCAACTGCAACTGCAACTCAGAAACGGAGACACGCATGAACGAGTTCGGTATCGGCACCCTGGTGTTTCTCATGCTGCTGTTCGGCGGCGCACCTATTGGCTATGGTCTTCTCGACGTCACTGCGTCGAATGGACCAGTGACATGCGGCGGAGAAGTCATGCACACTGATAGCACCTGTCACTTGACACGAAATGGCTCGGGTGACGGAAGCAAGTCATACGATCAGATGAAGGCCGAACAAGCTCCCAGCACGGGAAAGATAGTTTGGGGAGTCGTCATGATTCTCTTCGGGACCGCGGTCACTATCGGGTGCATCAGAGGAATCCGGAACCGAATACGTGAGCGGCGGCAGGGCAGCGCTCAGTAGACATCGCGGTAACAGCGCTTGCCGACAGTCAAAAACCGGACGTACCCAGCATTGTGGCGGCAATTCATCATCGACTGCATTACCGCACGCAGCGCTGGCCCGATCTGTGCTCCGCTGCCGAAGGTTGTCAGCCAGAGATCGCAACCCAACTAAGTACCCAACGAGGTGCTGGCGGCACCCAAGCACTGCGCGCGATGGCGTTGGCGTCGCTGGGGCAGGAGCAGTCTGCTTAGGACCTGATGGCCCGGCGTCGGCGCATATTCGAGCCACTCGTCTGGAGCTAGCAGCGTAGTGAACATGTTCCATGTGGTCTGAGTAATCTTTTGCTATGTAGCAGTGCTCGCGGGCCACGCGGGTGATGTCGCGTGAAAGCCGATCAAGCACCGCAGCGTCTAAGTCCGCTAAAACGCCGTCCATATCGATCAGGACGATCCTGCTGGTTTTGATGGGGTCTGCCACCGGATTGTGACATGCGGTGGGACATGGCGTGGTGAATGGCATCCCGCGGCCTGCCCGGTGAATTCGAGTGACGCGGGCACCTCGCCAGCATAACCACGGCGATTGTGTGGACCACAACAGTTGCCTTAGCGTTAACCGCCACGCCCGACACGCCACAGGCGGGAGGGATTCGCAGTGACCGGCGATAATGAAACGACACAACGTCTCGCAATCCCCGCGGAGCAATTCGCATGCACCATTATCCCAAACCAACTCTGTCAAATTACTTCATCGGATGCAGCCGTTGATCGAGGGTGACCACCGCAGCGTAGTCGTTCGGGTTTGCTCGGCGAACAGTCTCTGCCAGCCATCAGCTTTTCGCACACCTGGCCCGCGAGTTAGCCACTCCCACCGCTGACGAGTTCGAAAAGTGCTTCGGGGAATCAAGATGAAACGCCACGACGTGCTGCGCACCAGCAGGCCATCACGAAGGTCCTGTTGCGGCTCGGGGTGCTATTTGCTTCGACGCTACTTGGTGAGAAGCCAGAGCCGGCTCCAAATCCGATACACCTGGTAATGAACGTTTTCCATCATGATGCCGAAGGCGAGCTGTTCGTAGGCCCAGTCACCGTCACCACCCAACACGCCGGTCAGCACGGCATCGCTGAGGCGGCGCGACTCTTCTAGCACGAAGCTCAGCACGAGCTCACCGGCTTCCAGAAACTGATCGGGCACACTGGCAGCGGCGTCACGGTCGAATTTCTCGAGTGCATCTCGGGTGATGACGCGAAGGCAGGTCACCAAACCGTCCCGTCGAGGATATTCGTAGTCTTTCCACACCACGGTGTAGTCACGCCGACGCGCTTGGACGTCGAGCACGTCGAACAACACCGACAACCGCTGCGCCACCGCTTCCGGGCTATGCTCCTCGCCGAAGTACACGACACCCCCGCGGTCGTTCGTGCGGGGCGCGTTGATC
This sequence comes from Mycobacterium sp., assembly GCF_049281135.1. Taxonomy (GTDB): domain Bacteria; phylum Actinomycetota; class Actinomycetes; order Mycobacteriales; family Mycobacteriaceae; genus Mycobacterium. The sequence goes on from NZ_JBAPRN010000815.1 coordinate 2,433, forward strand.
ATCGGATCACCCACATGCGGCTGCCAGTCGTAGATTTGAGGGCCCCACAAATTCTCGCCGTCGCCAAAACCCATCGGGTAGTAGTGCGGCACCTTAGCCACCCAGCGCTGGGGAAGCGAAATGACCCGCTTTTGCAGATCGTTGAGCGGGGTGTCGTCGCCCCTCGCCGAGAACGCCCGGGCTCGCTCGTCCATCGATTCCAGTGCGGTCTCGGCCTGTCGGCGCACCTGAGGATCAGTCGAGTCGGCGGCCAGCAGGTAGCGCGTCTCGGCCTCATCGACGTCGCCGCGTGCCAGCGCCGCCGCGGCCACCTTCATCGCCGCCTCGGACCCGCCCTGTGCGTCGTCTGTGCCGAATTCATGCGCGAACTCGTCCATGCCGTTGACTCCTCACGGTCAATTGTCGGGCGCTCCCAGTGCCCCTGCCCAAGTATTGGTGTTGGGTGCTGGCCTGCCGGGGGCGGCCGCGTGCCCTGGCGTGGGGTGCAGGCGGTGAATTCTGGATGGTAACCAGCGACGGCCGGTGGGGGACCCTGAGTGCAGCCATAGTTTGTGGCGTGATTCCTGGGATCCACCGCATGCCCACGAATCCTCAGTCACCAAGTCCCAGTTGGGCAGGTACTCGTACGCGGCGTAACAGTCGGCGTCACCCTTGTCGGCGAGCTGCTCCATCGTGGGTGGCGATCCATCCAGCCACGCCAACCTGATCGCCACCTCAATCTCGGCGAGCGCCTCGGGCGGTAGTTCACCAGATGTGTCGGGATCGTGGGTGATCCTGGTCAGCAGACCCCCAAGTTCGACATCGAGGAGGGCGCCGTCGCGATCGGAGGCGGGTCATCAACGAACCGCCCGTCGTAGTCATCGGTCATCGAGTCCTGACCTCCGCTCGTCCGAGGCTGTCACTGTTCGGCCCAGCCTGGATCGCACGTTTCCTGATGGGACAACGCCGATGGCGCATCGGGTTCTGCCAGCAAGCGCGCCAACTGCGCCTTTCCCTTGAACAACCTGGTCTTGACCGTATTGACCGGGACATCCAATTGCGCGGCGATGCTAGCCAGGCTCATGTCACCGAAAAACCACATCACCAGCACTGAGTGGTAGGCCGGACTGACCTCGCGCATGGCCGCATCGATGTCCAGCCGCTGGGAGACGCGGCCGTGGTGATCGGCGGACGGTGGGCGCCGGGGCACGTATCTTCGATCGTTCCGCAGACTGCGCGCGGGTGCGACGGACTCATCGAACTCGTCGTCGTAACGCACCGTCGAGTGACGGGATGCCTTCTGGATTTCGTTGAGACAGACGTGGCGGGTGACCGAATAGATCCACGTGCCGAACGAGGACCGTCCTTCGAAGGTCGTGATGCGACGCGCGGCCTGCATCAACGCCTCCTGACGGGCGTCCTCGGCGTCTGGTCCGTTGCGCAACATGCGATGGCACAGCTTGTCTACTGTCTTCCAATGCCGGGCAAGCAGCCGGTTCATGGCTTGGCTGTCGCCCTGCTTGGCAGCCTCAACCAGTGCGTCCTCGTCGACCCCGTCTGCAGCGCTTGCGGTCCCCGGTTTGGGCGCATCGCTCATCCGTGTCTCCCCACTGGGCATGCACGCGCCGAGACTGGACGCACGCTCACGTCTACCGGGCAGCATACGGCGCGAGTCCATTCGGGGGCGACTGATGGCGTGACCACCTGGCAAGCCGAGGGGACTGGTCCCGGCTGAGCACCCGTGACGATGCGCAATCCGTACTAATGGAGTCTCTCCGCCGCCCGCAGGTTACTCATGGTCCAGGTGTCGTCGAGGAGTGTCTGGTGCAGCGCCGACGGCCAGAAGAGAGCCATTTTCGCGACCACCGGCACTCCCCGGCGTTCTCAGTCACGTCAGCCGTGCCGACCGGGTGCTCCAACTCCGGCCCTGCGGCACCGCCTCCAGCTGCGCCCACTTCGCTATCCCGGAGGCCAGGATGTCGTGAACCGCAGGCCGTTGCCTCGGATGCAGCGATCGATCGTGTGCGGCCCGAGTTGTTTGATCATGACGTCCTGCTTCCGCTAACAAGGGTAAATGCACAGTGGGACAAACGAACCCGCTGCTGAGATCTCTCACGCCGGCCGTGCTCTGGCTAGCCGATCAGCATTACGTCCAACCGGTCGGCGAGCAGAAGCATTGGTTTTCATCGCACGCGGGAACTGGAGTTGGAACAGGTGATAGCCGGCGATCGGCGCTCAGCAGTCAATCGACGAGATCGCCTCTGCTCTAAGGTGTTTCATTCTCAAATAGCCGACTCGGTGTTTGCGGTCACTCCGGCGACGACGGGCATTTGACCTTGAGTTCGAAGGGCTTCGGTGGGCTTGAGTCCCTCGGATCCTCTGGGACCGCATCGCCGGTGATGTCATAGTCGTACTCGCCGCCGTGGAGACGAGAGAGCTTCGCGTTGTTGCCTGCTTTCAGGTACTTTCCCGTCGAGTCGCCGAGCTTGGCGTACCCGACTCCGGAAGCTTGCGGCTCAATCATGACGCGGATGTCGCCGACGTCGATGGCGTCGCCGGCCGAATGAGAACTACACGACACCGAACCCCTGACGTCCTGCTGCTTGCCGTCGATGACGAGGCTGACGCCAGTGACCGGAGGGTCCGAGCAACCAGCAAGCCCGAGCAGACTCGCTGCCGCAAACCACAACGCGGCGCGGTGGGCAAACATAGTGCTCCTCCCGTTGATCGGTGGTGTGCGATCGGCGCCGCACCGACTATCGGTATAGCTTCAGCGCCGAGCCTAAAAGTTTCCGGGCGACCCCGCGGCCTACCCGTCGGTCAGCCGACGTGCCCCGCGCTGACCGGTACGCGCCGGGACGCGGGCGTCCTCAGATCCACTGCAGCATCTGCCGATTGACCTCGTCTATCGACGCCGCGCTAAAGACCTTCTTGACCGTGAGGTCGGGTGCGTAGAGCCGGCCGACGTACTTGCCGCCCTCGAGGTCCAGGCGTAGCAGTGAACTGTCGGCTAGCCGGCGGTGCCCTGTGGTGTGCATGGGTGCGCTTTCGGTTGAAAAGTTATGGGACACCGAGTTAGACACAGCGCCACGCCACAGAAGTTCCCGGCGGCGAAGGCGCCGCAGGAAAAGGGACAAGCAGGACGCCTGCGAGGAAACTTATTGCCTAGGCGGCGCCGTCTAACCGATACGTCAACACGGCACAAGCCGAACCTCACTACCGAGAGGGAGTACAACGATGAACGACGGTACTGAACACCCGTTCTCCGGCCAACACGACTTCGACCCCGGTCACCATGTTCTCGATGATCACGGACACGGGGCAATGGGTGCTGGGGCTTTCGACCCCTCGCACCTGCTCGCCTCGGCTTCCATCAGCACCGGTGCCGATGTTGTGCACGGCACACCCGCGATAGCCCACCAGTATTGGTTTCCGCAGCAGATGCAAGACTGCGTGCCGGCGTCGGTGACTCAGGTGTTGTCCGAGGAGGTTGGGCATCCAGTGTCCGAACAGGCCGTGCTCGAGCGGATGACACAGCTGGGACTGGAACTACCCACCGCCACTCACGGCGTCGACTTCCACGACGCCCAGAAGCTGCTGCAGAGCTTCAACGTGCCGTGCCACATCGACGAGCACTCGTCAATGCATGACCTCAAGCAGTACCTCGACCAAGGCCGCAGCGTGATCCTGGGCCTGGATCCCGACCCGTTCTGGCATCCGGGTCAGCCGGACAAAGGTGAGGGTCACGCCGTGATGATCACCGCCATTGATGAAACCACCGGCATGGTCACACTCGACGACACCGGAAACCCCGACGGCGGTAACGAGGAGCAGGTGCCGATCAATGAATTCCAACACGCCTGGGATGAGCGCGGCGACATGCTGTTGGTCACCGATCAGCCGACCGCGGAAGGCCACCCGGGACCAGTCCTCACACCGGTAACGGTCAGCAATCATCCGCCGTCCGGTGACAACCCGTCGCCCCAGAGCTACATCGTGCAACCCGGCGACACCCTGTGGGACATCGCGGAACGGGTCTACGGCGACGGCGCCCAGTACCCCCGCATCGCCGAGGCCAGCGGGATCATCGACCCCAACCACATCGAGCCCGGTGAAACCCTGACCATCCCCGAATAACAGACGGATTCCGGCCGGCGCGGACCGCCTGCCGCGCCGGCCGGCGCGACGTTTCGGAGCCACCAACCCCTTCTGCCGCCACAGCGCAACGCAGTGGTTCAGAGAGGCAATCCGGATGCCCATCGACGCCCGAAAATTCCCAATCGCCAGAACTCGAGGGACCACCGGGCAACTGCGTCGATCTGAAAGTCCTTCCACGCCAGGCGATCGCCGACTCCAATGCGGTCTCTTCGCCGGCTGCGGTATCGAAGATTCCCGTTCTTATAACTGTCGCGCTGGCGAGCAGGAACTGGCGCCGGCGCGACACACCGGGGTCTTGCGGTCGGCGTGATTGAACACGACGGAGTCGACTTCAGGCGGAGTCGCCTCGGCCGGCGCAGCGGCTGAACAAGGTCGACGCCTCACCGATCGGATATCGGCGGTGACGCGGCTTGTGGCCGCGGTATCCCCGTACTTTTCGCAGCCGCCGCAGCTGTGCCGGGGCCGCCTCAATCCCGCTGCGCCCAGCGTCCTGCTGCTCCGGCGCATCGAGGCGAACCGGCCTCCGCCGGCGTCGCCCTCAAGGCGTGCAAGCCCCGACCCGCGCCAGGGCACCGTCGGCAACGACTGCCCTGAGATAGCCCGGCACGGGTGTGGCCCCACAGCATGTCGGTGATCGGTGAATCCACAGCGACTTTCGGCAACTTTTTCGGTGCGCGCGCACTCCAACGGCTAGTGGCTCACCGCCACACACACACCAACCGAGGAGGCTTGTAATGGACGACGTAGCGGTCGATGTCCGTGAGTCGATGCGGCGTTTGCCGTCGGTGCTTCAGCTACCGCTGACGTATTTGACCGGCAAGCCCCACACCGACCAGCAAGGCCCCAAGCTCACCCCGACCTTCCACCTAGCAACAGCTCTGGGATCACTCGCAATCGGGCTCACCTGCAGTGCAGCAGCATGGCCCGGCCCGAATGTGCTTCTGCTGGTTGTGGGTTGGGCGATCACATTGCACGGCATGCGGAATCTGCGCATGCTGATTTTCCACCAAGCCGCCCACCGCAACATGTGGGGCAAGCCGCGCGCGGACCGCCTCGTTGGGCGCATCATCGCAGCCTGCTTTGTCGTCCAAAGCTTTCAGCGCTACAGCAAAGAGCACATCAGCGACCACCACGCCGCACGGCACATGACCCTGCACGACCCCACCGTGCAGGCAATGCTGGTCACCCTGCAGCTGCGCCCCGGCATGACCCGCCAGCAAATGTGGCGGCGGATCGTTGCCCTGCTGTGCTCGCCGGTGTTCCACACGCGCTTCGCCTGGGCCCGGATTCGCTCCTACATCCACGGGGCCACTCCCGGCGAGCGCCGCGTGGCACTGCTCGGTTACCTCCTGCTCGCAGCGCTGCTCACGATCCTGCGCGGCTGGACGTTCTTCCTCGTCGCCTGGGCACTCCCGCTGTTCTTCTTCTTCCAGATCAGCAACGTGCTTCGGCTGTGCGTCGAGCACACCTTCCCCGAGAAGGACGTCGAGGTTCGCCGCGGCCGCGCCTACATTGCCGGGCTGAGCAACGCCATCTTCCTCGGCGAGCCGGTACCCGGCGACGACCTCACCGGTGCCCGCCGCGCCTACGCCTGGGTGCGCTGGACGCTGCGGATGGCGCTGATCCACTTCCCCAGCCGCTACCTGGTGCTCACCGGCGACACCGTTGTCCACGACTACCACCACCGCTTCCCGATGAGCCGCGAATGGGCCGACTACCTGTTTGCCCGTCAACGCGACCTCGAGGCCGGCCACCCCGGCTGGACCCCCTACCGCGAAGTCTGGGGCCTCATCCCGGCGATCAACCTCGTGCTCGACTCCCTGGCCCGCGCCGACGCCGACGAATTCGACCTCGAGCGCGTCGCCCAGATCAGCGACCGCGAATTGTTCGCCGCATTCGACGACTGACCTCCGCCCAACCTCTTCAACCCAAAAGGACCGAAAATCATGGACACCAACGCCAATACCGCGCCGCGCGTTGTCATCCTCGGTGTCGCCGCCAGCGACGCGCACGCAGTAGCCAATCAGCTCATCGCAATGATGCTGCGCCAGCAAGGTTTCGTCGTCATCAACCTCGGGGTCTGCACCCCGCTCGAGGAGTTCGCCGAAGCCTACCGGGCGCACCCGCAGGCAGAAGCTGTCCTCATCGGGAGCCTCAACGGCCACGCTTACGAAGACCTCAAAGACTTGCCACAGCTGCGGTCGGCCGGACAACTCGCCTGCCCGATTATCGTCGGCGGCAACCTTTCGGTGGGCAGCCACAAAGGTCCGGAGACCGCCAACCGGCTCAGGGCGCTGGGTGTGGACCACATTCTGGACACCGCAGACGAGCTGCCCGTCCTGCTCAACCGGCTGGCCGACCAGCGCACCGACTACCCGACGCGCGAACTGGCTACGGTCTCATGACACGCCAGGGACTGCTCGATCTGACAGTGGACGAAACACTGGACTTGCCCGACCTCCCCGAGATACTCGAGCACCTGCGAGCCTCTAGCAAGGCCAGCGCCCACGACGTCCTCCGCGCCGCCGCCGCCACCGGCATCCCGGCGTTGCAACCACGGGGCGGCGTCGGCGGCCACCACGAAATGCGTTCGTTGCTCGAGCAACTCGAGGCGGGCGCGGCACCGGACCTGCTGCCGGTGACCATCGACTCGCACACTCGGCTCCGGCACTTCGACGTCGCGACCGAAACGCTGCGATCGTCGCCAGGAAACCTCAACGGCTATCCGCTGGTCAGCCACGGCTGGGAACGCGGCCGCGAATTGAACGCATGGGTGCAGGCGCCGCTGGAGATCCGTCACGGCTCACCGGACGCCCGCGACCTCTTCGCCGTATCCATCGCCTCGGGCATCACCTCGTTCGAAGGCGGCGGAATCTCCTACAACCTGCCGTACTGCAAGGACGTGCCGCTGCCGGTGTCGCTCGAGGCCTGGCGCGAGGTGGACGCGGCGTGCGGGACCCTGGCCCGAGCCGGGGTGATCGTCGATCGAGAGCTTTTCGGCACACTCACCGCGGTGCTGGTGCCGCCCTCCCTCAGCCTCGCCATCACGCTGCTCGAGGCGATTCTCGCGGCCCGCGAGGGCGTCCGCTGCTTATCGGTCGCCTATCCGCAAGGTGGAGCACTGGTTCAAGACGTTGCTGCGCTGCGTGCGATTCCCCGTCTCGCAAGCCGATACCTGCCACCGACCGTCGAGGTCTTCCCGGTGCTGCACCAATTCATGGGCGTGTTCCCCCGCGCGCGTGACAAAGCCGACGCGCTCATCCTCTACGGCGGCCTGGTCGGACGCCTCGGCGGCGCCGCGAAGATCATCACGAAGACCAACCAAGAGGCCTACGGAATCCCCGACGTCGACGCCAACATCGCCGGCATCCGCACCACCCGTCTGGCCGCCTCCGACCTGCTCGACTTCGTGCGAGTCGACCACGAGCAGGTCGAGGAGGAACAGCAGTGGATCGAAAGCGAGGTCGACGAGCTCGTCCAGCCGATCCTGGACGCGGGCGACACTGCGACCGCGATCGCGCAAGCGTTCGCCGCCGGTGCACTCGACATCCCGTTCAGCGCGAGCATCCACGCCCACTCCCAAGTCACGCCACAACGCGACAGCACCGGCGCGATCCGATACCTGGCGGTCGGCGCACTACCGTTCGGCCGATCCACACTGCAACGCCACGCTCGGTTGCTTGGCATCTGCCCAGGTCACCACGACGCATCGACCCACGCGATCACATCCATGCTCCGCGACATCAATTACTTCGCCGACGACAGCCGCCCCTGAGACCGGAACTCGAGAACCTTGCAGTACCCGAGGAGACACGAACAAGTCATGACCGTTGACATCGCTATCTGCACGAGACGCACGACGTCGGCCACCGCAGGAGTTCCGGCGCCGCTTCTCATGCTCACCGGAATGCTGAGCACGCAACTTGGCGCGGCCTTCGCCAAGCACCTTTTCGGCACGGCGGGCCCGGCGGCGATGACCGTGATGCGGCTTGGCTTTGCCGCTGTCGTGCTGTTGCTGTGCTGGCGGCCCTCGCTGCGCCTGGACCGCCGCACAGCGCTGGCCGTCGTCGCGTTCGGCGTGGCCATCGCGGGCATGAACCTCTGCTTCTACCTGGCCATGGCACGCATGCCGGTCGGTGTGGCGCTGACGGTAGGCATGGCCGGGCCTCTGGCCGTCGCCGCGATCTCTTCCCGTGGAGTCAAGGACGGGCTCTGGATCGCACTGGCGGCCAGTGGTATCGCGCTGCTCGGCTGGCAGGGCGGCGCGGCCGGCCTGACTGGACTGCTCATCGCGCTGGCCTGCGCCGTCTTCTGGGGAGCCTACGTGCCGCTCTCGGCGAAGGTCGGGGCGATGATGCCCGGCGGCGGCGGCCTCGCGCTCGCCATGGCGTTCGGGACCCTGTGCTCGCTGCCCGCCGGTCTGGCCGAGGGCGGCGAGGCGTTCGCCCGGCCGGAGGTGCTCGCCTTTGGATTCGGCGTCGCGATGCTGTCCTCCCTTGTCCCCTACACCTGCGAGATGGAGACGCTGCGCCGGGTGCCGGCGCTGGTGTTCGGGGTGCTGCTGAGCCTGGAACCCGCGATCGGCGCCCTGGTCGCCCTCGTAGTCCTGCACGAAATTCTCTCCCCGGCTCAGGTGCTGGGCCTGGTCGCCGTTGTTACGGCATCGATCGGCGTCATCCGCACCACCTTCACTGGACCCAAACAGAAAGGAACCAAACAGAAATGATCGGCACGGGAAACAACACAGCGCTGGCAGGCAGCCTAGAGGGTCTGCAACAGGTCAAGGCGCTGGTCGACACCGCCCTTGGCTCGCTGCATGACGCCGCGCTCAAACGCGGCGGCCCCGTCGCCCCCGGCGGACCCGAGGCGGCGAAGGCCGCGGTCCACAAGGCCCTGGGCGGCGGCAGGTTCCTCACCAACGAACCCAGCGCCCAGCGGGTGACGGACCTCTTCCAGGCGTACGCGAATTGGGCGGTCGACCTCACCCACCCGTCCGCGGTAGCCCGCATGCAGTGCGCCCCCACCGCCGCGGCCGCCGCGGCCGAACTGGTGGCGGGCGTACTCAACCAGTCGCTGCACGCCTGGGAGAGCGGCCCGTTTGCACTCGAACTGGAGCGGCAGCTGATCTCGGAGATGGCCTCCTGGGTCGGCTACGACAGCCAGGCGTCCGGAACCCTCACCCCCGGCGGCAGCATCTCCAACCTGATGGGGCTGCTCCTCGCCAGGGACTATGCCCTCAACGAGGTGTCCCGCGAGGGCCTCACGGGGCGACGGATCCGTCCCCGCATCCTCTGCTCCGCCTCCGCCCACTTCTCCATCGCACGCGCCGCTGGATTCCTCGGCATGGGCCGGGACGCCGTACTGAAGGTGCCGGTTGACGAGCGAGGCCGCATGATCGCTGGCGAGGCGCGGCGGATCCTCAGCGATCTCGCCCCCGACGAGGTTCCGGTGGCGCTGGTTGCCACAGCCGGCACCACCGATCACGGCTCCTTCGACCCGCTGCCCGAACTCGCGGCGCTGGCCGCCGAGTACCAGATGTGGCTGCACGTCGACGCGGCATATGGCATCGGTGCGTTGTTCTCGCCGAAGCTCGCACCGCTGCTCGAGGGACTTGCCGAAGCCGATTCGATCGCGTTCGACCTGCACAAGTTCGGCTGGACCCCGGCGTCGTCGAGCGTGCTCCTGGTGCGCGACCGGAGACACATGGACTGCCTCGACGAGCAGGCCGTGTACCTCAACCCGTCCGACGACGAGGCCGCGGGCTTCACCTCCCTTCTCGGCACCTCTATGCAGACCACCCGCCGCTCCGACGCCTTGAAGATCGCGGCCACGCTGCTTACGGTGGGCCGCGCGGGCATGGGCTCGTGGGTGGACGCCTGCCACGAGCAGGCACGGCATGCCGCGACCCGGATCGCCGCCGCCGACACCCTCTCCTTAGTGGCCGAGCCCATCCTCAGCACGGTGATCTTCCGCTGCCGCAGCACCAACGCGGCCCCGGTCGAGGACGAGGACGCCTGGAACTCCGTGATCCGTAGGAAGCTTATGACTGACGGCCGGGCATTGCTGGCTCGAACAAAGATCACCGCCTCGGACGGCACCCCCCAGGTCCACCTCAAACTGGTATTTCTCAATCCGATGACGACCAATGAGGAAATCGACGAGCTGCTGACGGACATCACAGCCGCCGCCCGCGAATTGGCGGCCACACCACGATTGCGGACGACGGAAGCATAGCCATCATCGACAATGGCGTCGTCTATTCATTGAAGGATGGCAAATGGGCTAGCTCAATTGGGTCCAGCTTCCATGAGATCGCTTACTTCACACCAATTCGCGAACAGTCTGGACCACAGGCCGTCAGAGAAATGAAACCGAATTACCTGTGCCGAGCGGATTCAGCGTCCCGGGCCGCTACCGGGTCGGCGCTGCGCGGATCGCGCGGTCAGTAGTCTCACCGGATGTGGCGCCCTCCAGCGCCAGGTTTTCGCGGTCAGTATCACGCTGTTGCATGGCGAACGCCCACACCTCGTCGTGCAGAAGATTCCACTGCTTGGTGGGCAGTTCTTTGCTGAGCCTTTCGATCCGCTTGATTTCCGCTTGGCTGTCACCGACGGTTTTCTTCAGCTCGTTCATTGCTGAATGCGCGTCTTTCCGGGCGTCAGCCACGGCCGCCTCGACGCCGTCCTCCAGCAGCCGCGTGGCCTGAGTGAACCCGCGGTCGATTTCGGTGATGATTTCGACCTCGGTGTCGTGGATCGCGCCGGTGACCCACGACCTGAGCCCGGCGAGCTCGGCGTTGCGGTCACGCGCGCGTTTGTTCAGCAGGTACCAGCCCACACCGAAAGGA
>NZ_JBAPRN010000816.1:0-15391 GCF_049281135.1 Mycobacterium sp.
GTGATGGTGATGTTGTAGTAGACCTTGCGGACCGGGTTCGAAAAGGCCCAGCCATACGCGAAATTCATGAACGAGCCGTCGATGGTGTCCAGCAGACACATCCCCGCAGTGAACAGCACCGGCAGGCACAGGATGGCATACCACGGCAGTCCGGCCGCGGCGCTGGTACCGGCCAGCACCAGCAGCGCGACTTCGGTCGCGGTGTCAAAGCCCAGGCCGAACAGCACCCCGATCGGATACATATGCCACGACGCGCTAACCGATTTGGTGAAGCGGCCGAGCAGCCGGTTGAGTAGTCCGCGATTGTTCAGCTGCGCTTCGAGCTCGTCTTCGTCGTAGTGGCCGCGGCGCATCTCCACGAACACCCGCAGGATGCCCACCAGGATGACCACATTGATGATGGCGATCAAGTACAAGAACACGCCCGAGACGGTGGTGCCGATCAGGCTTGTGTAGTGATGCAGGGCCGAAGAGTCCCGCTCGACGGGCCCGATGATTGCCTTGAGCCCGAAAGCGATGAGCAGTGCCAGCCCGAACACCACCGACGAGTGACCCAGGGAGAAAAAGAAGCCGACGGCGAGCGGCCGTTGCCCGTCGTTCATCAGCTTGCGGGTGGTGTTGTCGATCGCGGCGATGTGGTCGGCGTCGAATGCGTGGCGTAGCCCCAGCGTGTACGCGGTCAGGCCGATGCCGATACCGAACGCTTTGTCCCCGATACTCAAATGCGCCGGCTCGACGACGAGTAGCAGTGTGCCCCATCCGATTACATGCAGCGCGATAATGGTCGCGAACATCGATCCCAGGCGCAGCCACTCGTCGGGCGTCAAAGCCCCGCGGAGCCGAGAGCGCGACAAAGGTTGCCTGCTGAGTGTGTCAGCGGCCATGTCGCGTCCCATCTGGATATGAACCCCGGCCGCTATTGACGCTAAACCTCCGGTGGGCGTCTTGCAGATGATTCGCAGGAATTTTGCGAGTATTTTGCAGGTGGAATTCGGACAATCGGGTACGGAGCAGCGCTCCGTTCAGCCCTGGAAGGTGATCAGCGGGATAGCCATCTCGACCGGGTCGCTGGCTCCATGGAGGCCGATGAGCTGAGCCACTTCCGGCGGCTCGTGGGCACTGGCCAGGATCGCCGTGTCACCCAAACAGGTGACGACGACGTCGCCGATCCGCGGCAGGTGACCGGGCAGCACGGGTCCGAAAAGCCCAGCCGCGACGGCGTCGTCGCGGCTGCGCACCTCGGCTCGCCCATTCAACAGCTCACTCCAGGCGGCGATCACGTCGGAAGCTGCGCCCGGCTCGGTGTGCAGGTAGCGCACCCGCGGATCGCCGGCAACGACTCGCACTCCGGCGCTCAACCGCGCATCGGCGTCCAGGTCGATCCGCCGGCCTTGCGGCACATTCAACCCGCCGTGGTCGGCGGTGATCACCAGTGCGGTTTCCGGCGGCAACGCCTCGACCAACCGCGTGAGCAGGGTATCCACGTAGGCCCCGGCGGAGTGCCACTCGGCTGAGCCGACACCGAACAGGTGCGCCGCGGTGTCGAGTGCGGCGGTGTATGCGTAGACCAAACCGGGCGGGGCCCGTAGCTGGTCGATCACGAGCTGGGCGTAATCGTCGTCCTTGGTCGCCACCACTAATCGGGCACCGCGGTATGCCGCCTCGGTGAGGCCGCTGCCGAGGAACGCCGCGGGTAGTACGGCACGAGCACCGACGCCGGCCCGATGCAGCCGTTCGAACCATGTTGGGACGGGCTGCCATTGGCCGGCCGGCGGATCATCGCGCCAATAGATGTGGTTGAGCACCCGGTCGGTCTCGGGGATCTTGACCGTGAAACCCAGAATCCCGTGGCGGCCCGGTGCGACCCCGGTGGCCAACGACGCCAGGCTGGTCGGTGTGGTGGAGGGGAAGGTGCAGGCGAGTTCGTCAAGCCGGCCGGCGCCACCGGCCAGCACGGACGCCAGCAGCGGTGCATCGGCTGCCAGTTCCGGCAGCAGGTGCCAGCCCATCCCGTCGACGAGAACGACCACAACGCGTCGCACTTCGCCGACCCGTGCGGTCACCCCGAGCGCATCCGCCGCCCCGTCGACGGAAAGCAACGCCGCCGCGGTGGGCAGCACATCGCAGATCGAACCTCGCGGCGATCGCAAGCGCGGCGAAGCCGGGGGCAGCGGGTCGCCGCGCGACAAACCTCGCGACAAATCGGGCACGACGTCAGTCTGACAGCGCCCGATCCGGTCATTGGGTGCGATTCGACGATCGGCTGCGTGATACTGGACGAGTGGCCAGGCCCTCGGCTTTGGATCCGGCCGTCATCGAGCGGATCGGCGAGCTGCTGCGCGCTCATGGGCTGCGCCGGATGGCCTCCCGGATCGCAGTCTTGGCAGTGCTGGAGCCGGTCCACGGTCATCTGTCGGTTGCCGAGATCGATCAGCGGCTGCACGAGTGCCTGCCGGCCGAAGACCAGCCACCGGACCTGGCGACGATCTACCGCACGGTGATCACCCTGGTCGACCAGGGTGTGTTGCATGCGCTGACGTTGGAGGGCGGGGTGACCACCTACGGTCTGGCTGCCGACCCGCATCATCATGCGGTCTGCACCCGCTGTGGCTCGATCATCGAAGTGCCCGCCGGACGACTGGCCTCTGCGCTGCAACATGCGATGGCCGGCAGTTCGTTCACCCTGTCCGAACGCGCCGGCCTCACCTTGCACGGACTGTGCCCGCAATGTCAGGGTGACGGACCACGGGACGCCGACCGGCCACGACGCTGAACGTGCGCCAGCCGCTGATTCGTCGCCTCGAGCTGACGGGTGGTGCTGTCGGTCAGCGCCTGGATCTGGTCGGATTGCAACGGGCCGCACAGCCGACCCCAGTGGATCGCAACCTCGTCGCCGGCCGCCACGTCGGGAACCGCGCTGTACCCGTCGGCCCATACGTCGAGTCGGCGCGCCGATGGCTCGGACAGGTTCAGCGCGTGTCCGTCCCACGTCAGCCGGCGGCAGGACACTTCAACGTCGTCACTGTCGCGGGAAAGTACTGTCCCCCAAGTGATCCGGCAGTTGTCCAGCACATTGAGCGGCTGCTCGTCCATGCCCCGGCCGAGAAACCGCGTCCACGGGTAAACACCGAACACGTGGAAGCAGTGGTTGGCGGCCGCCTCGCGCGCCAGGTCACGTGTGAGATGCGACCAGTACCGGCCCGCCTGAGGGCCGATGATGTCCAGTAAAGCGTCGAAAAACTCGTCTGTGTCAAGGTTGGCGCCGACGCCCCCGCCCAGCCAGTACGACTCGACAAGCCGATAGTCCAGCGGATCGCTGATGCCGGTTATCTGCGCGAGCACACGTAAGTAGGGCCAGGCCCCGGAGAATTTCGTTGCAGCCTCGCGCACCTCGTCGACCGAGCCGTCCCGCAAGGTGGCGCCCAGTGGGGGACCGCAATAGCCGAGCGCATTGGGCGCGTGGGCGTAGCGAGCGAACATCTCGACGCCGCGGCTCTCCGGGTCCAACTGTCACGCCCGCCCGGCTTGTCCCACCAGCTTCGCGGCGTCGCGATGCATGCGGCCGAAGTTGTAGTAGGCCGCGCACGCTCCCTCGGGTGACACCATGCAGGTACCGATCGGCGTCTCCGGGGTGCACGCGGTACCGAAAACCTTGCATTCCCAGGGTTTCAGCACACCTTTGAGCACCTCGCCGCACTGGCACGCCTTGGGGTCGGCGACCCGCACGCCGGGCATCGAGAATCGGAGTTCGGCATCGAACTCTGCGAAGTCGTCGTGCAGCCGCAGCGCGCTCTGCGAGATGAATCCCAACCCGCGCCATTCGAAGTGCGGACGCAACGCGAACACTGTGCCCATCAGCGCCAGTGCCGCCGGGTTGCCGTCTTCGGGCACCACGCGTTTGTACTGGTTCTCCACCTCGCATCGGCCGTCACGGATCTGGCGTAGCAGCATGGTGACCGCAGCCAGAATATCCAGTGGCTCAAATCCAGCCACCACCAACGGCTTTCCGTACACCTCGGGCACGAATCGGTAGGGCCGGTTGCCGACTACCGTCGAGACGTGTCCGGGGCCGATGAAGCCGGACAGCCGCAGGTCCGGTGATTCCAGGATGGCCTTGATCGGCGGCACGATTGTGACGTGGTTGCAGAACACACTGAAATTTCGCAGGCCGAGGTCGCGGGCCCGAACCAGCGTCACAGCGGTCGACGGGGCCGTGGTTTCGAAGCCGATGGCGAAGAACACCACGTGTTTTTCGGGGTTGTCGACAGCTATCTTGAGCGCGTCGAGCGGGGAGTAGACGAACCGGACATCGGCGCCACGCGCCTTGGCGTCCAACAAACTGCCGGCTGACCCGGGCACCCGCATCATGTCGCCGAAACAGGTGAAGATCACCTCGGGTTGGCCCGCCAGCCACATCGCGTCGTCGATGCGACCCATCGGGATGACGCAGACCGGACACCCCGGGCCGTGGACCAATTCGACGTTGTCGGGCAGCAAGTGTTCGATGCCGTGCCGATAAATGGTGTGCGTGTGCCCGCCGCACACCTCCATGAACTTGAAGTGGTCGGCGCCGCTTCCCGCCAGGTGTTCGATGGCAGCCAGCAGCTTGCGGGCCGCAGCCGGATCGCGGAACTCGTCAACGAATTTCATCGTCGCCTCCGTTTAGACAATCGCCGACGAGTCGAAGGCCTCGACTTCGGTGGTGTAGGCCTCGCCGAGCTTCTTGACGGCGGCCAGGGTCAGCAACGCCTCGGTCTCGTCGATCTTGGCCATCGCGAATCCGACATGTACCAGCACCCAGTCGTCGGGCTCGGGCATGTCGCTTTCCAGCAGCCGCACGCTGATCGTGCGCTGCACCCCGCTGACGTCGACCTTCGCCAAATAGTTTGCGGAATCGGTGATCTCAACGATCCGGCCCGGAATGCCAAGACACATTAGCGGTCTCCTCCTCTCAACAGATCCGCGGCAGCGGGTCGCCGACGAGCATGTCGACGATCCGGGTGCCGCCGAACCCGGTACGCAACACCACGCTTTCCGCCGGTTCGGTGACGATTTCCCCGACCTCCGCCGCGTCGCCGCCCAGCGGATGCGAGCGCAGCGCAGCCAGCCCGGCGTCGGCTTCTTCTGGTGCGACGACGGCGACGAACTTTCCCTCGTTGGCGACGTAGAGCGGATCGATGCCAAGCAGCTCGCACGCGCCATTCACCATGGGCCGCACGGGAAGTCTCTCCTCTTCGAGCAGTACCCCGAGGCCGCAGGCCTGAGCCAATTCGTTGCAGACGGTCCCGACCCCGCCCCGGGTGGCGTCCCGCAGCCAGCGGGTGGATGGCGCGGCCGCCATCAGCAGTTCCACCAGCGGGCTCAAGCACGCCGTGTCGGAATGGATGTCGGCCTCGATGGCCAGGTCGCCCCGGGCCAGCATCACCGCCATACCGTGATCGCCCATCGAACCCGACAGGAGCACCCTGTCGCCGGGGCGTACCGACGCAGCCGAAAGTTTGCGTCCCGCGGGAACGACGCCGGCGCCGGTCGTGGTGACGAACATGCCGTCGGCGGCGCCCTTGGGCACCACCTTGGTGTCGCCGGTGACGATCTGCACACCCGCGTTGGCCGCCGCGGCAGCCATGTCGGCGACGATCTCCTTCAGCTCGGCGATCGGAAAACCCTCTTCCAGCACGAACGCCGCCGAGATCCAAGACGGCACCGCGCCCGACATCGCGACGTCGTTGCAGGTGCCGTACACAGCGAGCTCGCCGATGGAGCCACCGGGAAAACGCCTGGGCTGCACCACGAATGAATCGGTGGACATCGCCAGCCGCTCACCGCCGGGCAGCGTGATAACCGCGCCGTCGCCCAGCGACTCCAGCAGTGGATTGCGGAACGCCTCCATGAACACCGCGTCGACCAGCGCTGCCGAAGCCTTTCCGCCCGCCCCGTGCGCCAGGTTCACGTGGTCGTCGAGCAACCGGGGGCGGCGCCTGCGGAACGACTCGATCCGCTCGATCACCTCGCCCTCGGCGAACCGCGGCCCCGACGACAGGTATTCACCTGCTGGCTTGCTCATGCGGCCCCCAAACCTCGATCGTCGGACCGGCGCTGGGTGGCCGACCACAGCTGATAGCCCAGCAGCGCCTGCGATTCCTGAATGCGGTGCACACTTTGCGAGCGAACGATGAAGCAGGCGTCCACATTTGGATTATTCACGAAAGCGCCGCCGTCGTATCCGGCGAAACCGACTGTGTACAAACCACGCTGTCGCGCCTCGGCCAGCGCCGCCAGCAGGTTCGGCGAATTGCCACTGGTCGACATCGCGATCGCGATTTCACCGGCCTTCGCGCGGGCGATCAACTGACGGGCGAACACCAGCTCGAACCCGACGTCGTTACCGAGCGCGGTCACAATCGCCTGATCGGCGGTCAACGACCAAGCGGGTAGCGGCTTTCCGGCGGGCGGGCGGGAGAACAACGCGGCCAGGGTGGTGGAATCGGTGCAGCTGCCGCCGTTTCCGAAGGTGAACATCCGTCCGCCGGCCGCGAAGCGGCGGGCCATCTGGGTAGCGGTTTCATCCAGCAGGTCGGCGTTGTCTTCCAGGGTGGTGCGCCGCAGCGCCAAACTCTCGGCGGCCTTTGCCTGCGCTGACGCGGCGAGATCGGCGAGCAGCGATTGTGGGTCGTCCTCCCGTCCATCGATGAACGGATACAGGAAGTTCGTGGGCTCCTCGTGGGTTGCCATCAAACGTCCTCCTCGACGCGACTGATCGCGGTCCCGGCGTGCACCAGCACCAGCTCGCCGGCGACAACCGGATCGATCAGCGCCGTCGCCACGCTCTCGACACCACGCGCGGTGCGCACCGAGGCCATCCCGTCGGCCGACGGCGACACCACTTCGCCCACACGCCCCTCGTCACTGCAGGTGACGCATACCTCCTCGGCGCATTCGGGTTTGAGCAGTCCCGAGTGCTCGAAACACACGTGGGTGAGCTCCCACAGCAGGTGATAGAACAGCACGAAACCGCCTGTCGCGGGAACGCGCGGATCGGGGTCATCGAGCCACAGCACGTGATCGGCCGCACCCGCCGCGGGCCGTTCACCGCTGCCGATCCAGATCGTGGTGGCGCCCCAGGCCGGGCTGCGGCGCATCACAGAACGCAGCTCGAGGTCGGCGGCGGCACCAACCCCGATCACGATGTCGCCGGGCCGAACCGACACCCGCACCAGATCGACCAGGTTCGGTCCGGTCAGGGCAACGGCCGGAAGTGCCCGCTTTCCCATGATCACCGGATGCACGAACTCGACCGCAATGTGCAGTGCATGCGGCTCCAACGACGGTGCGATGGACCACATCGTCGCGCCCGCCGCGAACCGCTTGGCCAGTGTGAACGCGGCCGCGGCCAGATCGGCGGCCAGCTCGGCGCCGAGCCCGCGATCGATCGCAGTGGTACTCATCGCAACTCGGCCTCTTCCAGCGCGGTCAGCATGGAGATCGCGGCCTGACCCAGCGCCAGCCCGCCGTCGTTGGGCGGCACCGTCTCGTGGGTGAGTACGTCGAATCCCGCCTGCTGCAGGCGGTGTCGGCACCCCCGCAGCAGCAGCACATTCTGGAAGACCCCGCCGGTCAGGCCCACCAACCGGACAGGTCCGGCGGCCTTGCGCACCGCCTCGGTGACGGCGACCGCGACCGCTCGGTGAAATTCGGCAGCCAGCACTGCCGTGCGCACACCGGCGCGCAGGGCCGATACCATCGCCCGCAGCATGCCTGCTGGGTCGATCACCCCGTCGGCGCGTACCGCCAGTCTCAGCTCCGGTCCCGCTGTGTCGCCGACGGAATCGGCGAGCGCTTCGAGTTCGACGGCGGCCTGGCCTTCGTAGTCGATCCGCTGTCGCACTCCCAACAGGGATGCGACAGCGTCGAACAGCCGGCCCATGCTCGAGCATGGCACGCACCCGCTGCCGGATGCCAGTTGTGAACGGGTGAGCCGCAGTTCGGCCGGCGTCGCGGCAGCGATCGGCGGCAGATCCGGTGTCCAGTCGATACCGGCCATCCACAACTGAGACAGCGCCATCCGCCACGGATTGCGCACGGCCGCATCGCCGCCCGGCAGTGGCACCGGCAACAGGTGGCCAACCCGGGCGAACCGTTGGCTGTCCGGCCCGAGCTTGAGAATCTCGCCGCCCCAGATCGTCTGATCGCAGCCGTAGCCGGTGCCGTCAAACGAAACACCGATCATCGGTTCACCGAGACGTCCGTGCTCGGCCAGCAGCGACACCACGTGCGCGTGGTGGTGCTGAATCAGATCCAATGGTCGATCGCCGGCACTGCGCTCCGCCCAACTGCGGGTGTGATATCCCGGATGCAGGTCGGCCGCCAATCGCACCGGCTCATGCCGGATTTCACTGAGCTGGCCCACCGCGCGCTCGAACGCGCGCAGGGTTTCCAGTGTTTCCATGTCACCGATATGTCCGGACAGGTATGCGCGCGGCCCGTCGGTGAGGCAGAAGGTGTTCTTCAGTTCGCCGCCGACGGCGAGCACCGCTGGGCCGTCGCGGCCGAGGTCGACGGGCAGCGGCGCATAGCCGCGGGAGCGACGGATCGGCAGTTCGCGACCGTCCACCACTCGAACCACTGAATCATCGCAGGGGACATGGATCGGCCGGTCGTGGTCTAGCACCGCGTTGCACAGCGGTGGGAGACGTTGTACGGCATCGTCTTCGGTGAAGCAGATGGGATCATCGGAGCGGTTGGCGCTGGTCAGCACCAAGGCGTCGGGCACCGGTGCATCGACACCAGGGACGGGCGCGAGCAGTAGGTGATGGATCGGTGAGTACGGCAGCATCAGCCCGACCAGTGGGCTGCCGGGCGCGACGGCCTCGGCGAGCGGCGAGTCGCGGCGACGCCGCAACAGTACGATCGGCCGCGCAGGACTCGAGAGCATCGCGGCTTCGGTGTCGTCGAGGTGTGCGTAGCGGCGGGCAATGTCGAGATCGGCCACCAGCACCGCGAACGGCTTGGCGCCCCGCGCTTTACGGGTCCGCAGCGCAACGACCGCCGCCTCGTCGTCGACGCGGCAGGCCAGGTGATAGCCGCCGACGCCCTTGATCGCGACCACGGCGCCGGCGGCCAGTGCCTGCTGGGTGGCCCCCAGAGCGGCATCGGACCCGGCGACCCGCTCGGTGTGCGCGGCGAACCACAGCGACGGCCCGCAGTCCGGGCAAGCGATCGGCTGCGCGTGGAAGCGGCGGTCGGCCGGGTTGTGGTACTCGGCGGCGCAGCGCTCGCACATCGCGAACGCCGACATGGTGGTGGCCGGTCGGTCGTAGGGCAGGGCGCGGATGATGGTGAACCGCGGACCGCAGTTGGTGCACGTCATGAAGGGGTGCCGGTAACGACGATCGCTCGGATCGAACAGCTCGGCGATGCACTCGTCGCAGACGGCGATATCGGGTGGAATCGGGGTGGTGGCACCGGCGACCGGTCGGCTTTCCACGATGCGAAACGCGCTGTCGCACAGCCTTTCAGTGTCGACGTCGACGACGTGGACAGCACTGATCGACGCCAGCGGTGGCGCCTCGGCGCGCAGCCGGCGACCAAATTCGTCGATGCGTGTGCCAGGTCCCTGCACTTCGAGGAAGACCGCGCCCGAATCATTGCCGACGAATCCGGTCAGCCCAAGGTCTGTGGCGATCCGGTGGACGAACGGACGGAATCCCACCCCCTGAACGACCCCGGTCACGGTGAACCGCTGCCGGACGCTATCGATGGGCACCAGCGTGTCAGTCATCGTCGCGGCCCCGGCCCATCAACTCCAGACCGGTCATCGCCTGTTCGGCGCCGGCCCGGTCGGTCTTCTCGACGACGAATCCCATGTGGATGATCACCCAGTCGCCGGGTGCAAACGTCTCCTCCGGCAACATGCCGACGTTGACGTTGCGTTGCTTTCCGGCGACGTCGACCAGTGCGAGTTGCCCCTCGTAACCATCCAGCATTCTGACCACTTGGCCCGGTATGCCCAGACACATCGGTCAGCCCTGCCTTTCCACCGACGCCGCCGGCGATCGACTCCGCAGACCCGCGACGACTTCCTTGACTGCGTCGATGGCCCGTGGCACCGCGCCTGCGACGGCCTCGGTCAGACCGATGCCTTCGTCTACGCTCTCCACCTCGCAACCGATGACGACCGTGTAGGGCGGTTGGCCGCCGAGTGCCTTCAGGCTGTCGAACACTGCCGCGGGATCCATGCTGTGAGAGTCCAGAGCGGCTGTTGCGGAGTGTGATTCATGGTCAGCCTCGAAGACGTGCAGAGCCCCCGGGCTGCCGCGATTGGGTACCGCGTCGACGAGGACCAGCGCGTCCCAGTCGTCAAGCAGGTCGTAGGCCAGGTGCATGCCCCCGATGCCGTAGTCGACCACTCTCAGGCCCGAATCGTCTTGACGGACTGGGACGTGCCGGACTACCTCGGAGCCGAACCCGTCGTCGCCGAGGAAGATGTTGCCGATGCCGGCCACCAGGATGCGCACTGGTCTCGGACCGTCCGACGACGCTACATATGCCGGATCTTGAGGTACCGCCGGGCATCCGGCAGGGATATCAGCCCTACCACGACTCCGGCCAATGCGAACATTGCCAGGATGCCGATGAACACCCATCCTACGATCTCCATATCGAATTCCTTTCTGTGGTGCTGGTTTCGAGCGGCTCGACTTCGTCAGGGGAGAAGTAGAGATAGCGGCCGTACCACTCGTGAAGATCGGCCGCCGGATCGTCCTCGACGACGACACCGACGTGCTGGTTGCCGTCGACGTCCTCGTGCACGGTGGTGACGCGAGCCGTCCTGCCCGCGAAGAACAAGTCCTGGGCGTCGGCCCGACGGCCAGGATGCAGAATCACCCGACTGCCCCGTGCTACCCGGACACCGTTGACCAGCACCGCATCCAAGTCGGGCTGGACCGCGTTGTCGGCCAACGGATCCCACCAATCCACGCCGTCGGGTACCTCCGGAATCAAGCCGACTGCATCCCGCGGATCTCGCAGGGCTCCGTGCAGGCGCGCCATGGCTTCGGGTGACATGGAGTCGCAGCTGTCGATGATCTGCGCGGCCAATGGATCGGTAGCCCGGGCCTGCGCCTTCTCCTGGTCGGTCATCGTCATGACCCGCAACGTCAGGATCTCGTCGATCTCGGTGCAGTCGTAGAGCGCGGTCTTGCTCTGTTCGGCGACCTCGGGGTGGTCGTAGAGGATGATCGGCGAGATCAGCAACAGATCCCCGGCGCCGGGCGGGCCGGCCAGCACCGGGAAACAGCGGTGCTGGCTGCAGCGCGAGGCCGCGTCGGCGGCAGCCGGCGGCGGCTCGAGAAGCGAGACGAATTCACCCCCAACGACTTCCGCGATCACGTGGGTGCCGATCAGGGAACGCGCAATCGCGTCGTCCTTGTCCACCGCAGCGGGACCGGAGTTCGTGACCCGTACCGAGACCCGCTGCAGCGCGCCGTCTGGCTCCACGCCCACGGTCAACGCGGCGCTCACCTCCCGGCGGGTCCGGACCAGCCGACCGCCCTCGACCGATTCGACGTCGGTTGCCGGAGCGGCGGTCAGCGACAGTGACCGCGGCTGGGCCAGATCGTCAATCGCAAAGGGGCCGAATGACCTCTCACACTCGATCGCTTCGTCCCAAGTCAGCCACGAACCAGATGGCGTGATCAGCTCGTCGACGGGTTCGAAATGGCCGCCTCCGGTGTCGCGTTCGACACGGCGGTGCTGCAGCTGCAGGAAGCGCACCACCAGGGTGAATGCTTGCGCTCCGTCGACGAGGAACTGCGCCGCGATCGTGCCGTCCTCGCCGATCCCCGCGTCGGCCGCGTCCGCAGGTCCCAAAACGCCCCACTGCCAACGTGATCGGTTCCTGCTCGAGGTGGCGCGGTACGGGTAGAGCAGGTAACCCTCGTACAGGACGGCGTCGGCGACGGCCCGGGCCCGGTCCCAATCCGCGGTCATCGCGACTCCTGGTGCGCCGCGCTGAGCAGCGTGGTGACCGCGTCCTCGATGCTCAACAGGCCGCGTGCCGACTTGTAATCGGCCAACGCGGCTACCGCGTCGTGAGACAGCCGCACCCATCCGGTGTTCGGGTAGTGGAGCCCGATGAGTTCGCGCCACACGGCTACCGGCATGTCGTAGTGGTCCTCGCAGTCCCACGACACTTGCTGGACGGAGAAACCCCGCTGACCCGGCGTGAATACGGTTCCGCTGAAAAGGAATTGCAGTGGAACAGCGCCGTCGTGCAGCGCGTGCAGGTACTTGGCGGCCGCGACCTCGAAATCGTAGGTGCACTCCAGGGGTAGCGTGATCTCGCTGGTGCCCAGGAACGCCGGCACCATCGCCGTGCAATGCTGCCACAGGAAGGTGCGTTGGGTGGTGGCCCAGCGATCCCGTGGCCCGAACAAATCAGTCAGCCCCAGTGCTTCGTCGTCGGAGTAGCCGCGCCGCAATGGTTCGATGCGGACCTGGCAGCGCAGCGCGATCGCATGCACGGGCTCGTCGTCGGGCGCCGAAACACTGACGCGCGCGGTCAATATCGGCACTACCGCATAGGGCTCGGGGACCACGTCGAGGACCGTGAAAGTCAGGCCGCTCGCCTGGCCGGTGGGCCCGGTCATCGGGCTTGCTCCGTACTGCGGGTAGCCAGCTGATCGAAGAACGCGTCGATGAATTCGCGGGCCTCTTGCCCGCCGTCGAAGCCGCGCCACAACATCCGCAGCCCGCCGATGAATTCGTAGCAGGCGTCGATGGGGACCAGATAGCAATCGGGCTGTTCGTCCTCGCGCACGCGCACCAGCAGCGCCTCGACGTCGTCGGCGAGCAGGGCCACCCGAGGGTCAGCCGAGTTGATCGCGGTCCAGGCCTCGAGGTCGAGATCGGACTCGGTTGCCCCCGCCGGTCCCGGGTAGAACGCGACGGTGCGATCCAGTGCCGAGTTGCGGAAGAAGAAGGCCAGGCCGACCGGGATCTGCAGTAGTTCCCAGGTGCGGCGATCAAGCGCGAAGTCGGGAAAAGACAGGTACCGGTCGGGAACGGAGCGGTAGCGCAGCTGCGCGTGGTGATCGGTGAACAGCAGATAGCAGCCACGACATACACACATCAGTTGCCGCCCAGCCACATTCACCACGTGCTGATGCTCTTCGGCGATGCTCTCCGAGCACATTTCACACCGCTCCCCGGCAGGTTGCGGTGCCCGGCGGTTGCTGGTGATTCGGCTCAGGACGTCGTACGGACTGGTCATGCCCGTGCGCCCATCGGCTCGGCCGGTACTGCGATGGACAGCACCCCGTCGCGCAGCAGCAGCGGGATGGGATCGAGGTGGCGTTCGGCGCCGTCGTCGAGGCCCACCCCGGCGTGCACGACGTCGAAATGCGCGTGGCAGCGCGGACATCGCAGCACTGGCTCAGCGGGCGTGGTCCGTCTGTGCAGCGCCGCACCGGCCAAGGATCCATCGCAGGCCGGGCAGTGGTCACGGTATGCGTACAGCTGGTCGCCAACCCGGCAGGCCAATACGACGGTGCCGGCCACCGAAAAGCCGCCGACCTCGCCGGGGGCCAGATCGGCCAGGTCCGGGACCGAATGCCAGGCCGCCGACGCGCCGCCGTTGGCATGGGCCCTGGAATGGACCTGGGCCAGCAGTGATTCCGCCGGAATCACCGTCGTTGGTTCAGCTGTCGCGGCTTCGGGCGCCACCACGTCAATCGACGAAACTTCCGGTGCAGCAGCACGAATCGCATCCTCGACGGCCAGCTCCAGCGTCACTGCCGACGACGGGCAACTCTTACAGCTACCGGCGAACTGGAGCTGCACGGAGTCGCCGACGATATCGAGCAGATGTACATCGCCGCCGTGTGAGCCCAGATACGGTCTGACCCGGTCGAGCGCGTCGGCAACCCGGCGACGCAGGTCGTGTGGGTGTAGGCCGTGGACGAGTAGCAGGCTGGCCACCAAGTCGTCGGCGACCAGGCGGTCCATCGTGCCGCTGTCCGCCCGATCGCTGACTGTCGCCATGATCCGCGACAAGCCCGCGCCGTAGAGATGGACTACCTCGCGAACGAGTTGCTCGGCGCGCTCACGCGCGACAGTGCCGCCGGCCGACGTCGCATCCAACAGCGTCTGGATCCGATCGCCCGCCGAGCGCCACTGCGCGTCCCCCTCCAACTCCTCGGGGCGATCAGCCATAAATCACTCCCCGGTCGCTGCTTGCGTTGGTGAGTGCAGCCGCTCCAGCGTCTTGCCCTTGCCCAGGTACATGTGCACACCACAAGGCAGGCAGGGGTCGAAGCTGCGCACCGTGCGCATGATGTCGATGCCCTTGAAGTGCTCCCGGTCGTTCTCCTCGAAGATCGGCTGTCCTTGCACCGCGTCCTCATAGGGCCCTGGCGTGCCAAAGCTGTCACGCGGGTTGGCGTTCCACGGGGTGGGCGGGTAGGGGTGGTAGTTGGCGATCTTGCCGTCCCGGATCACCATGTGGTGACTCAACACTCCGCGCACTGCCTCGGTGAACCCGCAGCCGATTCCCTCCTTGGGCACGTCGAACTTCTCCCAGGTCTTGGTTCGACCGGCCCGAATTTCGGCGAGCGCTTTCTCGGCGAAGTGCAACGCGCACGCCGCCGCATAGGCCTGGAAATAGGTCCGCGCCCGGTCGCGCTCGATGGTGTTGGACCCGTGGTGGGGGATCTTCCACTCGAACTCGACCGGTCCCTTGAGTGCGGTCTTGGGCAGGTTGATGTGGACCGAATGGCCCGTGGCCTTGACGTAGCCGATGTCGACCAGGCCCGCCAACGCGGTCGACCACAGCCGGGCGAGCGGGCCGCCGCCGGTGTCCAGAGCCAAATGATCCTTGCCATCGAACCAGCGCGGAGACATCACCCAGCTGTACTTTCCGCCGTCCATGTCCCGTTTCTGCGGGTGTGGGTTGGTGTGCTGGTTCCACGGATGGCGCCGGTCGACCGGATTACCCAGCGGGTCGGTCTTGACGAACATCTCCTGTTCATTCCAGTCGTCGTAATACGAACTCCCCAACAGGATTCGGATACCCAGGTTGATGTCGACCAGCGAGTGCGTCACCAGCTTGCCGTCGACGACGACGCCGGGCGTGACGAACATCGCGTTGCCCCAACGCTCCATGTCCTTGTACTCGAAGTTGCACACGTCCGGGTCCTGGAACGCGCCCCAGCAGTTGAGGAGCACGCGGCGGCGACCGACCTCTTCGTACCCGGGCAGGGCCAGGTAGAAGAAGTCGAAGAGATCGTCGTGCATCGGCACGACCTTCTTCATGAACTCCACATAGCGCATCAGCCGCGTCACGTAGTCGGTCATCAGTTGAATGGTCGCGACGGTGCCGACCCCGCCGGGATAC
>NZ_JBAPRN010000817.1:0-14700 GCF_049281135.1 Mycobacterium sp.
GCTAAGCTCAATGACGCCGGGCACAACACGTTGGCGGTGCGCGCGGACATCACCGATGATGACGACGTTGCCGCCCTCGTCGAGTCCGTCACTGCGCACTTCGGCAAAGTTGACGTGTTGATCAACAACGCATTCCGGGTGCCGTCGATGAAACCGTTGGCCGGCACCAGTTTCCAGCATATCCGCGACGCGATCGAACTCAGTGCGCTCGGCGCGTTGCGTCTGATCCAGGCCTTCACGCCGGCGCTGGAACAGTCGAATGGCTCGGTCGTCAATGTCAACTCGATGGTGTTGCGGCACTCGCAGGCGAAGTACGGCGCGTACAAGATGGCCAAGTCGGCGTTGCTGTCGATGTCGCAGTCGTTGGCCACCGAACTCGGCGAGAAGGGTATCCGCGTCAATTCCGTTGCACCCGGTTATATCTGGGGCGAGACGCTGCAAGCCTACTTCGAGCACCAGGCCGGTAAGTACGGCACCACCGCGGACCAGATCTATCAGGCCACCGCGGCGAACTCCGACCTCAAGCGGCTGCCCACCGAGGACGAAGTGGCGTCGGCGATCATGTTCATGGCCAGTGATCTGTCCAGCGGCATCAGCGGGCAGACGCTCGACGTCAACTGCGGCGAGTACCACACCTGATGGCCGAACGCACCGACATTGCAACCGTCGATGAGTTGCATGCCTCGGCCACCAAGTTGACCGGGCTGGACGACTTCGGTGTCGACAACGACAACTATCGCGAAGCGCTGGGTGTGCTGCTGGACTCCTACCGGCAGGAAGCCGGTCTTACGGTGTTGGGCAGCAAGATGAATCGGTTCTTCTTGCGCGGCGCGCTGGTAGCCAGGCTGTTGTCGGAATCCGCGTGGAAGCAGTATCCACAACACGCTGAGGTCGCCGTCAAGCGGCCCATATTCGTCACCGGGCTGGTGCGGACCGGCACCACGGCGCTGCATCGGCTGCTCGGCGCCGACCCAGCCGCACAGGGTCTGCACATGTGGCTGGCCGAATTCCCGCAGCCGCGTCCGCCGCGCGACACCTGGGATTCCCATCCGCTGTATCGCCAGCTCGACGCTCAGTTCACCCAGCACCACGAGGACAACCCCGGATACACCGGCCTGCATTTCATGGCCGCCTACGAGCTCGAGGAATGCTGGCAGCTGCTGCGTCAGTCGCTGCATTCGGTGTCCTACGAGACACTGGCGCACTTACCGAGCTACTCGAAGTGGTTGACGCAACAGGACTGGACGCCGGCGTATCAGCGGCATCGCAAGAACCTTCAGCTGATCGGGCTCAACGATGCCGACAAGCGGTGGGTGCTGAAGAACCCGAGTCACTTGTTCGCGCTCGACGCATTGATGCGTACGTATCCCGACGCCCTGGTGATCCAGACACATCGACCGGTCGACACGATCATGGCCTCCATGTGCTCGCTGGCGCAGCACACCACCGACGGCTGGTCGACGAAGTTCGTCGGCGCCCAAATCGGTTCTGATGCAATGGAAACCTGGTCACGCGGTCTGGATCAGTTCAACACCGCACGCGCGAAATACAACCCGGACCAGTTCTACGATGTCGACTACCGGGAGCTGATTGCTGATCCGCTCGGCACAGTGGCCGACGTCTACCGCAAATTCGATATCCCGCTCACCGACGAAGCCCGGCAGGCCATGGAAGACAGCCACGCCGAAAGCCAAACCGGCGCAAGGGCTCCGAAGCACACCTATTCGCTGGCCGACTACGGGCTAACCGCCGAGGCCGTCAAGGAGCGCTTCGCCGGACTGTAATTGTCACGGCCTCTCATATGCCGCGTTATCGTCAATGCGACTGCCACCGCAACCGAGATGCTGACAACAGCGGCCGGCCCAGGCTCGCAGCGCCACGATCAGAGCGACAGCCGAAGTAGCCGGTGCTGCCGTATTCGCGACCTGGGCGCACGACCGCTTTCGTTACGAGTAGTGGTGGCGAGATTCGTGCGCGCCACCGTCGTAGCTGGTGCGGCTCTTGGTGCGCGGACGTGTCTGCGTCAGTGTCCTGATCTGTCAGCGCGCAGCCGGTGACGCCATTAGCGTTCACCGCATGATCACCTATCTCGCCGACATAGCTCCGCAAAACACGGTTTACCCAGTATTGGCGCTGGCGCTGTTTGTGCTGATCGTCACCGCGGTGATTGTGCTTGTCGTGGTGCTGATCCGGCGCCGGCGTCGCTCCGGGCCACCACCCCCGCGGCCGCCCGGGCCGCCGCCTAGGTGAGCACCATGCCGATCAGCAGCGACGAGGCGTTGGCGCCCACACTGAGCAGCGCGAGCACGGCGAGGTCGCGCCGGACCGCGACGGCTAGCAGCGCCGCCTCAGCCGCCACGACAACGATTTCGGCCAGCAATGTGCGCGGCAGCGTCGGGTGCGGGGCAAGCACCCACCACAACAGCGGATGGGTGCACGCATTGACCCCGATGCCCAGGAGGAGCCCAGCCCACCACCGCGCGCCAACGAGGCACACGAGGCCGGTTACATACCAGGGCAATTCGATCACGAAGGTCAGGGCGAACGCGGCCAGCTGGGACACCGTATGACTGTACGAGTGATCGTGCTCTTTGTTGTGACCGCCGCAGCGGCGCTGGCCGTCGCGATGCAGGCGCCGCTGGCCACCACTGTCCTCGGGCTGATGGCCTTCGGTGTGCTGCACAACGTGCTGGAATTGCGCTATGTCGCCGGGCGGTTCGCGCCCGTGCTGTCCGGGCAACTGCTGGTGGTGCTTATCGCGTTGATCACCGCGATCGTGCTGTGCCGGGTCGCCGGAATGGTCGTGGGCCAGCCAGCTCGGCTAGCTGAGATCCTTCTGGGGTACGCCGTTCTCGGCGCGGCCTGCACGGCCGCGCTGCGGGGGCCGCTGCGGGTGATCGCTTTTGCCGTGCTCGCAGGCGCGGCGGCCGTTTCGCTGAACTGGCCCGCCTACCATTTCGTGGTCTTGGCCCACCTGCACAATGTGGTGCCGCTGGTCTTTTTGTGGGAATGGGCCCGACGCCTGCCCAGCATTTCGGTTCGGCGCTGGTTTCGGGCCGTGCAGATCGGCTGGGTACTGGTGATCCCGGCGCTGCTGCTTACCGGTGTTTTCGACGGATACTTCGGCGGCGCAAGCTCGCCGGTGGCCGAATTTGCCGGTGACCCACGGCCGATCGTGGCGGCTAGCGCCCCACCGGCAGCCGTGGTCACCGAGATGGGCGTGCGGCTGCTGGTGGTGTTCGCGTTCCTGCAGACGATGCACTACTTCGTGTGGGTGGCCTTCCTGCCGCGGTATGCGCCTGATGCCGCGCGCGCATTCGAAGCCCGGGCGCCCTGGCTCACCGGCCGGCGCGCGTGGGCACTGGGTGCTGGTCTGGGCGCCGCGGTGGCCACGCTGTTGGCCATCGACTACGCCTCCGGCAAAGCGGTTTATGCCGCATGCGCCAGCTACCACGCGTATCTGGAATTCCCAGTCTTGATAGCCATGCTGCTCGGCCTTGGAGGGTTGTCGGTTGCATCGGGTGATCCGGAGATTGACCCCTCGCTTCATCAATCGTTAGCCGCAACCTGAAAGGCCCACCACTCAGCCGTCGCCGGCGGGCGGGGCGGTGGAAACCGCTTCCAGACACCCTTCGGCAACTGCGTGTTCGATGCTGTCGCCCAATTTCGGGCAGGACCGCGTCCGCGCGCTGTGCTCCCCGGTCGCGCGTAGCTCCGCGAAATAGGCGCAGCGCTGCGATGCTTCGGTATTCCATTGCACCGCAGTGTGTCCCGGCCCCAGGCGCTTGACATTCACCGTCGCATGGCAGAACCGGCAATCAACCGGCTGCAGGCCCGATGTCAGATAGCGGGCGCGGTCGGCCTGAGTAGCCGCCGCCGCTGCGGCGGCGCGCTCTGGATCATCGGCGAAAGCCGATGCCTTGGACCAAGATCCGCCACCTCTACGGTCGGCGGCCGCAGCCGGCTCGTCGTGGCCGTCGTGATCGCCATGAAGCATCAACATCGACCGAGCTAATCGATCGACGTCGGGCGGCTGGTGATCTGGGCTCATTGCGGAACCTGGGTCGGCTGTCCTTCCGAGTCAGCCTGCTTTTGCAGGTTCTCGTCGACCTCGACATGCCACTTCTCGTTGGCGATGGTGGTGTCGACCTCGATTTCGAAGCGGTCGGTCATGTCCGGCGTGACATCGGCGACGTCGACGTAGAACTGCTGGTACCACCGCCGCATCTGATACACGGCGCCGTCTTCTTCGACGAGCAGCGGGTTGTCGATGCGAGTCTTGTGCTTCCAGATTTCGACGTCCTGCAGAAAGCCCTTGCTGACGCCCTCGGTGAACACCCTGGACAGCTTCTCTGTCATCTTTTCGTCCATGCCCTTGGGCTTTTCGACGATGACGCCCCACTGCAGCATGAACGAGTCCTGGCTAACCGGGTAGTGGCAGTTGATCAGGATCGACTCGGCCTTGTAGTCGCCGTATTTGTTGTGCAGCCAGTTGATCATGAACGACGGGCCGAAGTAGGACGCCTCCGAATCCAGATGCGCTTCACCGTAAGAGGTGCCCAGGTCGTTGATGTCAGGCCTACCGACGTTGTGTAGATACTGCGAGGCGATGTGGCCCTCGAAAACATTCTTGAAATACGTTGGGAGGCCGAAGTGAATGTAGAAGAAATGAGCCATGTCGGTCACGTTGTCGATGATGTCGCGGCAGTTGGAGCCCTCGATCAGGATCGAGTTCCAGCGCCAGTCGGTCCAGTCGCCGCTGGCGAATTCTGGGATTTCGGGGATTTGCACCTCGGGTTGCGGAGGGTTCTTTTCGTGGTCGTGCCAGACGAACAGCAGCCCGCTGCGCACGTCGGTCGCCCAGGACCGGGTGCGGGCCAGCCGCGGCGTGCGCTTGGCGTAGGGCACCAGCTTGCACTTGCCGTCGCCACCCCAGCGCCAGTCGTGGAACGGGCAAGCGATCTCGTCACCCTTGATGGTGCCCTGCGACAGGTTGCCGCCCATGTGCCGGCAGTAGCCGTCCAGCACGTGCACGTCGCCGTGCGAGTCGGCGAACACGACCAGGTGCGTGCCGAATGCCTCGACTCCGTGGGGCTCGCCGTCCAGGTAGTCCTTGATCGGGCCAAGGCAGTGCCAGCCCCGGGCGTACCGGTCGGGCAGGGTGCCGGCGTCGATCTCGCGTATACCGGCAGTCTCGGTAGCCATGACACCTCCAGGTTTCTCGGCCTCTAACTAGAACACGTTACAGTTTTTCGCTGGGATAGCGCAATGACGCGGACATTTACGATCCGGCAATCGGTGCATCGTCGCCGGTTACCCGGCCTGCGGTATATCTGAACGATGCCGCTGTATTCCTTCGAAGGCCGATCGCCGCGGGTCGATCCCACCGCTTTCGTCGCCCCAACCGCCACCTTGATCGGCGATGTGACGGTCGAGGCCGGCGCGTCGGTGTGGTTCAACACGGTGCTGCGCGCCGACTACGGCCCGGTGATCGTCCGTGAGGGCGCCAACGTGCAGGACGGGTCGGTCCTGCACTCACCGCCCGGCATCCCGGTCGACATCGGTCCCGGAGCGACCGTGGCGCACATGTGCATCATCCACGGCGCCCATATCGGGGCCGAGGCACTGATCGCTAACCACGCCACCGTGCTCGACGGCGCGGTGATCGGCGCGCGCAGCCTGATCGCGGCGGGCGCGCTGGTGACCGGCGGCACCAAGATCCCCGACGAAATGCTGGTGGTCGGAGCGCCGGCCACCATCAAGGGCCCGATCGCGGGGACCGGCGCCGAGATGTGGGTGAAGGTCAACCCGAAGGCGTACCAAGATCTGGCCCAGCGCTATTTGACTGGGCTGGAACCGATTTAGGCTTGTCGCATCCAGTCTGGCGTCACCGCGAGCCCATTGTGGTGACGGTATTCGGCGATGGCTTTGAGGTTCTTCATCTCCAGCAGATGACCTGCGCCGAACATGTCCCAGAAGTCTCCCACCCACACCGGCCGTTCCGGCGGGCTGGCGTCTGGATACGGGTTGCGGTCGTAGAACGGATGATGACAGTTCGTCCACAGCACCACCGAGCCCGGCTTGTCCAGCACGGTTTGCGCGTCGATGATGCGCATCAGGTAAATCATCCATAGATGCTTGCCCTGGTCCCACGCGCAGTGATAGTCGACGGTGCGGCCCTGCTCGCTGGCCTCTGTGCGGACGTAGATCTCGGTCTCCGACCCCAGCCGGTCGTAGGCCTGCCATAGTCCTGGCTCATCGGTTTCGGTGAACCCGCGCAGGCTGTAGGTCCACTCTTCCAGGCAACGGGTATCGGCCATGTAGGAGAACAGTTCGTCCGGCGGGCAGTCAATGTAGTCGTTGACGGTGCAGTATTGGCCGAACACCTCGTCGTGCGGGTATACCGAATGCATCATTTCCATGATCATCGGGGTGGCTTTCTCCCGCGGGCTGGTCTCGATTCGAGTTATTCCATCGATCGGCTCGGTGCTGCCGGTGTGGGCGACGATATCTTCAAGCGCGGGCAGCGGCATCGGGCCGGTCTCCTTCGTGGGCGTACGACGGTGATTCCACGGGCTGCAGCGTAGGTGATAGGGAAAGCGGCTCCTGTCAAAAGCGTTGCAATCGCGCAGATTTCGCTGTCAATTAGCTGAGGCGATTATACATGCGATGCCAATAAATGGCCCGACTTTGCGCTGCTTCGTCTTCGTGGATCGGCGGCGGGAAAAAAATTCGAAATCGTTGAACCGACCAGGGCTGTGACTCGTTATATTTCGCACACGCGCCTTTGCGACAAGGTTGCACGGGAGTGGCAGTGGGCCGCGTCCGATTCGTCGCGGCCGACTGATCGCTGCGTTCTTGCGGAGGGCTATGAACACACCACTCGACAACCGTGCCGCACCAAGCCGTTGGCTGAGAATCGAACTGCGCGACGTTGTTCGCCAGTACAGGGTCGGCGACCAGGATGTGCGCGCGCTCGACGGAGTGAGCCTTGAGCTCGAGGGCGGGCAGTTTGTCTCGATAGTCGGACCATCGGGCGCCGGCAAGAGCACGTTGCTGCACTTGCTCGGAGCCCTCGACGCACCTGATTCCGGGTCGATCATCTTCGACGGAAGCGAGATCGGTCGCCTCAGCGACGAGCAACGATCAGAATTTCGCCATCATCGCGTCGGCTTCGTTTTCCAGTTCTTCAACTTGCTGCCGACGCTGTCGGCATGGGAAAACGTGGCGGTTCCGAAACTGCTCGACGGGGTCCGACTGGGCAAGGTCAAGTCGGATGCCGTTCGGCAGTTGGAGCGGGTCGGGCTCGGCGCCCGCACGCAGCACCGGCCAGCGGAGCTTTCGGGCGGTCAAATGCAACGGGTGGCGGTGGCCCGGGCGTTGATGATGAATCCATCGTTGATTCTCGCCGATGAACCGACCGGCAATCTCGATTCCGCTACGGGCACTTCGATCTTGGAGTTGCTGGCCGAGGTGGCGCACGTAGAGGGCGGCAGCCGGCTGGTCGTGATGGTGACCCACAACTCTGATGCGGCTGCGGCGACTGATCGGGTCATCACCCTCCAAGACGGTCGGGTGGGTTCCGACCAGCTTGCCGCGGTGTTGAGATGAGTCCAGGCTCGGCGATTGCCGCGGCGGCAAGCCGATTACGCGTGTTCAGCCTCCGCGAGCTCATGGTGCATCGCCGGCGCACGACGGCATCGATCGCTGTAATGGCAGTTTCCGCAATGTATCTCGTCGCGATCATCGGAATCTTTGGCTCGATCACCGGATCGGTGAACCGACTGGCGGATGGGATCGCCGGCGTCGCGGCACTTGAGGTATCGGGAATCACCGACGCGGGCTTTCCCGATGCGATCACCGCCGATGTCGCTGCGGTTCCTGGCGTTGCGACCGCGGCTCCCATGATCCGAACCTCCACCTCCGCGGCATCGGGTCCAGTTTTGCTGTTCGGCGCAGACAAGACCAGCGCCGCGTTGGGCGGCGCCTTGAAAGACGCCGTTCAGAAACCGTTGAAGACCCTGTCCGAGAACCCCAACGGTGTCCAGGTCGGGCCTCGGATCGGTTACGCCAAAGGTCAGACATTCCAGCTGGGCTCCACTTCGGTCACGGTCACGGAAGTGCTCACCGGCAAGCAACTTGCGGATCTCAACGGCGGCCATTACGTCCTCGCTCCACTTGCTCTGGCGCAGAACATAACTGGACGTAGGGGCCAGCTCGACTCGATACTCATCACGACAAAACCCGGTGCCGGTCTCGGAACGGTGCGGGCGGGGGTCACCGCCGCCGTCAAGGATCGGGCGATTGTCGCGACTCCGAGCATGCGGGCAGTCCGCGCCGGCGACGGCGTCAAGCTGATGAACTACATGGCATTGATGGGTGCTGGGGTGGCCTTGGTGGTTGGCGCGTTCCTGGTGTACACCACGATGACGATGGCGATCACCCAGCGCCGGCCGGTCATCTCGATGCTGCGGGCGATCGGCGGCCGACGCACCACGATCGTTCGCGACCTGCTCGCGGAGGCCGTCATCCTCGGGCTGATCGGCGGAGCGATCGGCTCGGGGATCGGAATAGCGATGGGCCGTGCCGCGATTGGCCGATTGCCGCCGGCCATAACCCAAGGTTTGGAAGCTCGGATCGAGTACTTCTTACCTGGCTATGCCATACCGGTGGCACTGGCAGCGACGATCCTCACCGCTGTGGCGGCAACGGCGATGGCGGCCCGACAGGTCTACAAGGTTTCACCGATCGAGGCCCTTGCGCCGGTCGGCGTTTCAGCGGCCGATTTCGTGCCACGGTGGCTACGGATGACATCTGGGATTGCGGCCGTCGCGGTGTTCGCGGCATCGATCGGCGTCGTCGTCGAGCATCGCGGCAGCTTGGCCTTCGTCGCCGTCTTCGCGTTGTTCAGCGCGGAGATCGCCCTCGGCTTCGCACTGACCTCGGTCATGGTCAAGGCGGCATCCGCGACGGCCCGGCTTTTCGGATCAGTTGGACCGCTGGCCGCTGCGACGATAGAGCGGGCGCCACGGCGGGTGTGGGCCACAGTAATGACGGTGCTCATCGCAGTGGTCACCACCGTGGTGATAACCGGTACGAACGCCGACATGATCCGTTCGGCGCGAGCCATTTTCGCGCCGGTCGCGGGCGTTGACGTGTGGGTGAGTGCCGATGCCCCCGACAGCTACCCCGCCGACGCGCTGCCCCAGGATCTTGCCGACAAGGTGGCCGCGGTGCCGGGGGTACGCAGTGTCATCAACGGCTCAGCCGGGTTCGCCGAGGTCGCCGGGACGCGCGTGATGCTCGACGGGTTTTCCGCCGGCACCGCCGACCCGCTCTACCGGGCGTTAGGCGATCAGGTACGCAATGCGGTGCTCGCCGGTCGGGGAGTGGTGCTGTCGCAAAACCTCGGCAAGACTCTGCACGTTCGAGCCGGCGACCAACTTCAGTTGCAGACGCCGCACGGCCCGCGGCGTGCGAAGGTGCTGGCCCTGGTCCCCTACTTCTCGACCGTCATCGGCACCGTCGGGATGAACCTCGACCGAATGCGGGAATGGTTCGATCGTCCGGCAGCGACATCACTTCAGGTCAACGCGGCTGCGGGCGTGGATCCGAATCGTCTACTGGCCGACGTCCGCCGGGCGGTGCCTGCGCCGAACTACGTATACAGCGGTCGCACGGCGCTGGCGGGCCTGGAGGCGCCACTGCATCAGAGCATGTTCATCGCCAACGCCGTGTGGATCATTGTTGTATTCGTCGCGGCGATAGCACTTTTCAATACGTTGACGCTGTCGGTGCTTGAGCGGCGTCGTGAAATTGGTGTGCTGCGGGCGATGGGGACCAGCAGGCGGTTCACCCTGCGCATGATCTTGGCCGAGGCGGCTGCCATCGGTATCGTCGGCGGCGTTTTGGGTTTGCTGTTCGGTCTGGCGGATCAGTGGCTCTACAGCCTGGTCAGCGGCGAGATGATGAACTTCACCGTGCGCTTCCGGCCGAGTCCGATGGCGCTTGTGTTCACCCTCGGTGCGCTGGCGGTCAGCCTGTTGGGCTCGCTGCCGCCAGCCCGACGCGCGGCGCGACTCAACATCATCGAGGCGGTCGGCGTCGAGTAGGGCGACGGCGATCTCAGTTCAGCTATTTACCTCACAGGCCGAAGAAGTCGTTCGCAACGAGGATCTCCCACAGCCCAGCGAGGGGATCCGTGAAGGGAATGGTGAACGAGCCGTCGAGGCTTGGCATCATTGTGTCGACGAACGTGTTGACTGTCACGCCGGCCATCCCTACGCCCACGTCATCGGGCAGGGCCACCCCAAGCCCAGCCAAGTTATCCCCGGGGTCCATCCCGGACGTCAACACATCCGTGATGCCAAGCTTCGGAATTTCCAGAATCATCCCTTCAAAATTTTCGCCAGGGTCGGCAGCTCCGATGTCCGTGATGCCAAGCATGGCAAGCAGGGGGTCAGTGGAGGAGATAAAGCCCGAGTCCGGTGCTGGGATGACCAATGCGGGGTCGGCGAGGCCGGCGACTCCGATGGCATCCCCTTCGTCCGCGTGTGCGACGGGGATGGTTGCCAGCGGGAAGAGACCGGCGGCCAGGAGAGCACCGGCGGCCGTACCGAGAACGAGTGTCATGGGGCGAGCACTCATTGGAGACTCCAATCGTGAGAGTGATCTAGGTCACTGTTAGTAGAACCTGAGCGTATGCCAGAAAGAAGCTGAGTGACACCCCCTCACCTGGTGCGATCCGCCAATCAGAAACCGAGCAGAATGTTCGGCCATACCGGGAACCACGTGTCGTCGATGAACAACAGATAACCTAAGCCTTAACAAAAGCTGAACAAACGATGACGATTTCCTTATCAACGAACTCCGCGTTCATTCGATAACGGTGGCGAACCCTTGCAGATGAGGGGTGCACGGGGGCGGCACCAGGGTGCGTCGGGTGCTGTGCAATCCCCCGGTATCGAACCCGGCCGCGGCGATGGCGTCGATGGTTCGGCGGTTCGGCTCGCATCCGGAAGCCAGCCACGACCACGGCTTGGCGATCAGGTCCTGAAACCAGCCCATCAGGCCGTCCCCGCGGACATGCTCGAGAACAACCAATCTGCCCCCGGGAGCAAGAACCCGGCGGATTTCAGCGAGCGTCGCGGCCACATCGTCGACCGAACACAACACCAGGCCGATGTGCACCGAGTCAAAGCTGTTGTCCGGAAAGGGAATCGACTCGCCGATCCCATCGACGACGTCGATCTCAATGCCGTGCCGGCGTGCCAGCGCGGACGCCATTCTGCGCATCGCCGCCTCGGGCTCCACGGCGGCAACCGACGTGACCGCTGCGGGGAGGAACAGCAGGTCGGCGCCGGGTCCCAGGCCCACCATCAGTAGCCGGCCGAACGCATGAGTCATTGCCTCTCGGCGGTATCGGCGATAGAACAGCCGGTCGAACACCGGCATGCCGAGTCGATAGATATACGGGAACAGTGGATTACGGCGCGCCATGGCCTACCTGCGCGTTACCCAGATCCATTCGGAACGGCGGATACTCGTCGCGCATCAGCGAGACGTAGACGGCCACCCGGTAGCGCCACCTGACGATGCCCATCAGAAGGTCGAACATGCCCTGGTTGATCGTGCCGACGCACCCCAACCATACGGCGTTGACGACGCACAGCGCCTGAAGAAATGGCTCCAACGACCAGCAGAGGATTATCTGCGGAAGCCCCAGCAGCCACCGTTGAAACAGCACCGTCCGATTCCGAAGGCTTGCGGGGTAATCCACCTCGAGGTCGGCAGGGTAATCCGGTACCGAGGCGAGCGTGAAAGGCGGGTACTTGTCGGTGCTGTTCATCGGGAAGCGGTAATTCATCAGTCGCCACGACCAGCGCAGGACCCCGACATTGAAGTCGAAAAGCGGGCGCGGATAGCGTCCGGTGAAGACGATGGCGACGCCGGCGGCGATCGTCACCAGCGGATACAGCAGATACAGACCGATCAGAATGGGGTAGTGCGGCACCGCCAGCACGCACCATTTGGCCAGCCAAAGCCGGCGCGACGGCGCATCGATAGCACCGCGCACTCGCACGGGATCGTCCCCACCAACGGGCTCGTCCACGCTGTCCATCCTGCAACTCCCCCGGCCGATGTGGAGGTCGCTCCAATGTAACTACGGGGGACAGCAGTGCCGGGTTCAGATCTTGCGCGCGCTCGCGGTGGCCTGATCGACTTCCCAGTACGCGCGCAGCGCCAGCAGCTTGCCGTTGTTGTCGGCTTTGTAGGTGAACACCCCTTCGGCGGTTACCTGGTGTCCTGCCGCGGTGATCAAGATGTGGCCGACGTTGGCTTCTTCATTGCCACACTGATAGGTGTCGCGAAAAACGAACTCGATCTTGTCGGTCGGCGCAATCGCCTTGTCCCAGAATGCCGAGATGGCGTCGCGTCCGCGATGGCCCTTGCCCTCGGGATCGAAATGGGATGGGCCGATGGGATCTTCGACGATCGCATCGTCGGCGAAGACCGCCAGCCACGCTTCTTTGTCCCGGGCGCCCACCGCATCGCGGGAGCGCTTGCCGGCCAGGTGTGCAAGAGAATCTGTCATCAGTCTTGCCACCCCGAGTGAATGTAGGTGTCCGCGAAGCGCTTCAGTGAGTCTTTCTTCTTCTCGATCGGCGCGTCAAAGCCGAGCCCGTCGAAGACCCATGGGACAACTATGTTGTCGGTGACGCCGACGTCGGCCAGCTCCTTGTGACCGTCAACGCCGAACTTGTCGATGCAGACCGCCTGGTATTCGAAAGGCACGTCCGCACGGTCGTATTCGGCGAGTAACGCCTTGATCTTGCCGATGGTCTCGCCGAGTTGCTCGCAAGTCATCATCGCGCTGGTCCACCCGTCGCTGACCCGGGCGGCGCGCTTGAGCGCCACGTCAGTGTGACCGCCGACGTAGAACGGCACGGGCTTGCTCGGGGCCGGGCTCATCTGCAACTTGTCGAAGTCGTAGAAGTCGCCGTGGAATTCGACCATACCGCCGTCCAGCACGAGCTTGATGACCTCGATCATCTCGTCGACACGCTTGCCGCGCTTGGCGTAGGGCACGCCGCACCATTCGAATTCTTCTGGTGCCCAGCCGATGCCGACGCCGAAGCCGAACCGGTTGTTGGTGAGGTTGGCCACCGAACCGACCTGGCGGGCGAGTAGCAGCGGGTTACGCGAGCCGAGTTTCATCACGTTGGTGTAGAAGAACAGTTTCGACGTCACCGCGCCCATCGCTCCGGCAGCGATCAGCGGATCGACCCACGGGGTGTCCTGGTTCCACATCCGTGACCCGTCCGGCGTATACGGGTAATCTTCGGCGGCCGTCTCCATGTAGAACAGCGAGTCGGGCAACGCGATCGCATCGAATCCCACATCTTCGGCCGTTTTCGCGATCTCGACCAGTTGGTCGATCGGCCCCATCGCGATGCTGCAGGTGTACTTCACGGCTTGGCCTCCGGTTTGCCCGAGCCGACGACCCACATCGAGTAATACTGCGAGCCACCGCCGTAGGCGTGGCCGAGTGCCTTCCGGGCGCCCTTGACTTGGTGATCGCCCGCCTTGCCCATCACCTGGATGGCCGCCTCGGCGAACCGGATCAGGCCGGAGGCCCCGATCGGGTTGGACGACAGCACCCCACCGGAGGCGTTGAGCGGGATCCGTCCGCCGATCGCGGTTTCACCGGCCTCGGTGAGCTTCCATCCTTCGCCCTCTGGCGCAAAGCCCAAGTTCTCCAACCACATCGGCTCGAACCAGGAGAACGGCACGTAAATCTCGGCCGCGTCGATCTCGTCGATGGGGCTGGTGATGCCGGCCGCCTTCCACAACTCCTTCGCGGCATCGCGGCCGGCTTGCGGGTTGACCTGGTCGCGACCCGAGTAGGCCAGCGGTTCGGTGCGCAATGCGGTCGCGTGGATCCACGCCACCGGATAGCCGTCGGCGACCCGCTTGTCGCCGATGTCCTCGTTGCCGATCACCACCGCGCAGGCGCCGTCGGACGACGGGCAGGTTTCGTCGAAGCGGATTGGGTCCCACAGCATCTGCGACGCCATCACCTTGTCCAGCGTGATGTCTGGTTGGTGCAGGTGCGCCAGCGGGTTCTTGGCCCCGTTCAGCCGGTCCTTGACCGCGACCATCGCACCGATGTGGTTTGGCGCGCCCGATCGACGGATGTAGGAGCGCACGTGCGGCGCAAAGTAGCCGCCCGCGCCCGCGCCGACCGGCTTGGTGAACGGCACCGGAATACTCAACGCCCACATAGCATTCGACTCGGACTGCTTCTCCCACGCCATCGCCAGTACGCGCCGGTATTTGCCCGACTGCACCAGGCTGGCCGCCACCACGCCCGTCGACCCGCCGACCGAACCCGCGGTGTGCACCCGGATCAGCGGCTTGCCGGTCGCGCCGACGGCGTCGGCCATGAACAGCTCCGGCATCATGACGCCCTCGAAGAAGTCGGGTGCCTTGCCGACCACCACGGCGTCGATGTCGCCCATCGTCGATCCGGAGTCGGCCAATGCCTTGTCGATGGCCTCGCGAACCAGACCGTTCATCGAAACGTCCTGGCGCTTGGCGACGTATTTAGTCTGGCCGGTGCCGAGCACCGCAGCGAGGTGGCCGCTCACTGGCGCCACTCCTTTTCATCGCTTCGCTCTGCAGCGTCGTTGGCGCGCA
>NZ_JBAPRN010000818.1:0-5666 GCF_049281135.1 Mycobacterium sp.
GTACCGCACCGGGGATGTGGAGAACGCCGGCGCCGATGAGCTGGACATGTTCCCGTCAGATCCGCGGCAACTCGAGGGTCAGACCGAAGCCGAGCGCGACCGTCCCTACTTCGAAGTGCTCGTCGTCGAGAAGATGACCGAGGCCCAGGAGCGTGCGCTGCGCAACGAGGTCCGCAAGTGGCGGCGTCCCGATGACGAATTCGTCTATGAGCTCGTGGTGGTCGCCAGCGGCGACGAGGCGCTGATCGCGGCACGGCTCAACGTGAACCTGCAAGCCGTGGTGATTCGGCGGCGGTTCTCACACCAGTCAGCCAGGGACCTGTCGTCGCTGTCGGAGTTCGTCGACACCGGGGTGTCGAACGACCTGGCCGACCACTACTCACCCGAAGAGCGCGCCCAGATTCTGGCCACATCGCTGGGCAAGCTGCGGCCCGAGCTTGATCTCTACCTGATGACCGAGATCGAGGTGGAGGACATCGCCGGGCGGCTGGGCCAATACTTCCGACGGGTGTTCCACGCCCGGGAGGGCATGCTCGAACTGCACCTGTCGATCCTGCACGGTGTGGCCGCACGTTACCGCACGCCGTTCTTCAGCGCGCTCAAGCAGTACAGCCAC
Organism: Mycobacterium sp.; assembly: GCF_049281135.1. Taxonomy (GTDB): domain Bacteria; phylum Actinomycetota; class Actinomycetes; order Mycobacteriales; family Mycobacteriaceae; genus Mycobacterium. The sequence continues at coordinate 617 of NZ_JBAPRN010000818.1, forward strand.
CGGCCGACCGGTGTCTTCCACGCGCTGCCTATCTCGCAGGGCAAGTCGATTGTCAACTCGCACTGGATCAAAGACATGGTCGGCTTCTACGGCCTGGAAGTCTTCATGGCCGAGACGTCGGCGACCTGCGGTGGTCTCGATTCGCTGCTGGAGCCCACCGGCCCGCTGCGTGAATCCCAACAGCTCGCGTCGACAGCGTATGGCTCGCGACACACCTACTTCGTGACCAACGGCACGTCGACCGCCAACAAGATCATCACCCAGGCGGTGGTGGCGCCCGGCGACATCGTGCTGCTGGACCGTAACTGTCACCAGTCGCATCACTACGGCATGATGATGGCCGGCGCGAATGTCGTGTACCTCGAGGCGTATCCGCTCAATGACTACTCGATGTACGGCGCGGTGCCGTTGCGCGAGATCAAGTCAAAGTTGTTGGCGCTCAAGCGGGCCGGCAAGCTCGACAGCGTCAAGATGATGTCGCTGACGAACTGCACCTTCGACGGGATCGTCTACGACGTCGAGCGGGTGATGGAAGAGTGCCTCGCGATCAAGCCCGATCTGGTGTTCCTGTGGGACGAGGCCTGGTTCGCGTTCGCCCGGTTCCACCCGGTCTACCGCACCCGCACCGCGATGGCGGGCGCGGCGGCGGTGCGTGAGCGGCTGAACAGTCCGGAGTACAAGGCTGAGTTCGAGAAGTACCTGGCCGACCAGACCGCCGAGAAGCCCAGCGACGAAGACCTGCTGAACCGGCGCCTGATGCCAGACCCGGCGCGGGCGCGGGTGCGGGTGTACGCCTCGCAGTCCACCCACAAGACGCTGACCTCGCTGCGGCAGGGGTCGATGATCCACGTCTACGACCAGGACTACGACCAGAAGGTCGCGGTGCCGTTCCACGAGGCCTACATGGCGCACACCTCGACCTCGCCCAACTACCAGATCCTGGCATCGCTGGACCTGGGTCGTCGGCAGGTGGCCCTGGAGGGCGCCGAATTGGTGCAGCGGCAGATCGAGAACGCGATGCAGCTGCGCGACGCGATCGACAACCACCCGTTGCTCAGCAAGTACATGAATTGCCTTGGCACATCGCATCTCATCCCGAACGAGTACCGCCCAACCGCCATCGACCAACCGCTGCGCTCCGGGCTGCGGAACATGATGGCGGCTTGGCACGATGACGAGTTCGTGCTCGACCCGTCGCGAATCACATTGTCCATCGGGCGAACCGGTTATGACGGCGACACGTTCAAGCGCGAACAGCTGATGGACCGCTACGGCATCCAGATCAACAAGACCTCGCGCAACAGCGTGCTGTTCATGACGAACATCGGCACCACCCGCAGCTCGGTGGCGTTCCTGGTCGAGGTGTTGGTCAGTATCGCCGCCGAGCTCGACCAGTCCATCTCCGAGATGAGCCTGGGCGAGCGGGAGCACTTCGAGCGGGCGGTGTGGGGGCTGACCGAACGTCCGGTGCCGCTGTGCAACTTCAGCGGATTCCACCCGGCGTTCCGGGATCACAGCGGTTCCGAGCCGACACCCGAGGGGGATGTCCGTCGCGCGTTCTACCTGTCATACGACGACACGAACTGCGAATACCTCATGGGTGACCAGATCGACGAAAAGCTCGATGCCGGAATCGATGTGGTGTCCGCGACGTACGTGACGCCCTACCCCCCGGGCTTCCCGGTGCTGGTGCCCGGTCAGGTGTTCAGCCGCGAGATCCTGCAGTTCATGCGCGATCTGGACACCAAGGAGATCCACGGCTACGAGCCGAATTTCGGCTACCGGGTGTACACCGAGAAGGCGATCGAGACGGTCGGCGCCGCAGCGGGTTTGCCGTCCAACGGTCACCACATCGAGGCCGAGACGTCGTCGAAGACGAAGAAGAAGCCGGCCAAACGCGGTGGCAATGGCCACGACTCGGGTCCGCCCGAGGTCGGCCAAGACGAGCTGCTCGGCCAGCAGCAGCCCGGCGACGCGGTGACCGCCGACTAACCGAACGGCGCGCCGTCGAACCGCTCTCGGGTGGCGAGTTCGGCGACGCTGGCGCGCCTGAGCTTTGTCAGCTGTTTGCGCGGCTTGCCCAACGGCAGAAGTGCGGCGAGAGCGAACGACTCAGGCACGCCCAATAACTCGCGAACCCCGGGCTCCTCGGTGACGGCGCTGGTGGTGATGGTCCCGCCGTACCCTTCGTTGCGCGCGGCCAGCAGGATGTTCCACACCAGCGGGTAGACCGATGCGCCGCTGACCACCCCGATCCGGTCGAGGTCTTGATCGACCGCGGCGACAACTTCGAGATCGACGAAGATCGCCAGCACCACTGCGGCATCGAGCAGTGGCGCGGTCATCTGGGCCGGCGGCTCGGTGGCCGCGATCTGGGCGGCGGTCACCTTCGGCGGGTGTAGCGGGTTCCAGGGGCTTTCGCCGTTCTGCAGCTGGGCGATGTACCGTCGCGCGCTCGCAACGGATAACTCCGCCAATGCTTCCCGAGTACCGCGGTCGCGGATCACGACTACCCGGGTGCCCTGGCGGTTGCCGCCACTGGGCGCGAACCGCGCATTGTCGAGAATCCGCTCCAGTACGTCGTCGGGCAGCGGGTCGCCGGTGTAGTCGCGCACTGCGGCCGTGGTGCGCATGACGTCGTAGATGTCCACCAGTCCATAGTGGTGTGTCCGGGCCTCTAGAGTCCATGGCATGAGCAATCGAGTGGACGCCGCTCGGCGCGACGTTGCGTTCAGTGTGTTGGGCGGGCCGACCACAGTTGTGGACTTCGGCGGCCGTCGGATCCTGATGGACCCGACCTTCGATGAGCCCGGTAAACACGACTACCTGACCAAGACGGTCGGCCCGGCGGTACCCGCCGCCGCGCTCGGAGCCATCGACGTGGTGCTGGTCAGCCATGACCAGCATCCGGACAATTTCGACAGCGAGGGCCGACGGGTGGCGCTCGCCGCGCCGCTGGTGCTGACGCATCCGGGCGGCGCCGAGCGGCTCGGCCCGCCGGCCGTGGGCCTCAAGCCATTCGAAAGCTTCGATCTTCCGGCCGTCGACGGCGCCAAAGCGGTTACGGTGCAAGCAGTTCCGGCTGTGCACGGCCCGGCCGACGGGCAGCGCGATGCCGGTGGCCATGTGAACTGCGAGGTCACCGGTTTCGTGCTGTCCGGTCCGGGCCTGCCGACGGTGTATCTGAGCGGCGACAACGCCTCGATCAGTGCGGTCAAGGACATCGCCGACCGGGTGGGCGCCGTCGACGTGGCGATCATCTTCGCCGGTGCGGCCAGGGTGCCGGCCAAGGAGCGCGGCCGCCCGCTGACCATGACGGGTCAACGGGCCGCGGCGGCCGCCGAAATACTGGGCGCTCGGCTGGTCATCCCCGCCCACGTCGACGGCTGGGCGCATTTCAGCGAAGGAGTCGGCGAATTCGGCGGCGCCTTCGACGAGTCCGGAATCCTGGGCCTGCTCGCGGTGGCTCCCTACGGCGAGTGGATCGTTCCGTCGTGGTTGTAGCTGGCGAGCCCTAGCCGCGCACTGTCGAGATGGTCCATGCCGGCAGGATCGGTGCCCGGGTGAGGAAATGGTCGTGTTGGCCGATGCTGCGCAACAGAGCCTGGGTGCGCATGATGCAGCAGCCCATCCGCGCCATCGCGAAAATCTCGTACCACTCCAGGGCGACCAACGGGCGGCCGATCATCTCTTCGAAGCGGTGGATGACCTGTTCGCGGCTGTCGAAGCCGGGCAACTCGGGATCGGCGTCAATGCCGTTGACTTCCAACATCTGTCGGCGGGTGGCCAGCCACCACGCGAAATCGGTTTCGGCCGGGCACAGGCAGGCCTGCTCCCAGTCCAGAACGCCGACGATCTGCCCGTCGTCGCCGAAGATGGCGTTGGAGAGCCGGGCGTCGTTCCAGCACACCGCGGCGTCACCGGTTTGCTCCGGCTGGTGGCGCCGCAGCCAGTCGAACGCCTCGGTCATCACGTCCGGAATCTGATTGTCGGTACCCCAGGCCGCGTACTCCTGCCACCATGTCAGCTCCGCGGAAACGCCTGTGCCGGTCGGCCGGTGGAGCCAGGACGCCTCGTCGACCGGAACGCGCTGCAACGCCGCGAGCGTCTCCAGGAACGAATCGTGGGCGCGACGCTGCACCCGCGGCCCCGCATCATGCAGCCATCCGCGGGTCGCATAGGTGGTGTCCGACGGGGTATGCCCGACGATGCGCGGCATCACCAAAAACCTGGACCCGATCCACGACTCGTCGGGCTCGTAGACGATCGGTGACGGTGTCGCGATCCCGTGCTGGTGCAGGAACTCCTGGGTACGCGTCTGTGCGTCCAGGTCGTACTCGGGGTAGATGCCTCCGCCCGCGGGCGGAATCCGTAGCACGTACTCGCTGGAGTGGCCCGCCGCGTCGGCGGCGAACACCAGGCTTTCGCTCGACCACCCGGCGGCCCGGTTCGCCGCTTTCAGCTCCGACACCGCCGCCTCGCCGCCGAGGCGGTGGCTGAACCACGCCTCGAGCCGGGCCCTGGTGTCTGCCAGATCGCGTTGAATGAGCGCGATTCCTGCCATGGCACCCAGATTTACATACGGCGGGTCAGATGTAAATGATCGATCCTTTACGTTTGAGGCCAGGGCCGTAATACGCTCGCGGGGTGACTTCGCCGCCGCTCACCTTCGGAGCGATCGAGGATGCCTCGTTGCCGCCGGCGGTGCTTGCCCATGGCTTCCCGGATACGCCGTTCACCTGGCGTATCGGGCGTCGCTCAACCCGCAATTCGCCGACCCGAACGCGGAAGCTGAAACGGCGGCCACCATGCAAACATCGCCGGTGCCGACGCTGTATCTACACGGCGCCCACGACGGCGCAGTCGGCGCTGAGCTGCTCGGCGACCTCAGCCCGCACTTTCCGTTTGACGGATCCGCTTTCGAGATCGTCGACGGCGTCGGTCACTTCCTGCATCTCGAAAAGCCGGAGCTGATTGCTGCGAAGATCAATAACTGGCTGGACGACTAGGTTCAGACTGTCACGCGGCTGAGCCCCGCCGCGTGCCGCAG
>NZ_JBAPRN010000819.1:0-12742 GCF_049281135.1 Mycobacterium sp.
CGCGACGACTTCGTGGCTGAGGTCTCATTTGCTCTGAACGGGTTTACCGCGACTCAGCACCTCAGTCCCAACCATGTCATCGAATTCGATGACATCGATCCCGATCGAGCGATTTGCCACTCCTACATGTTCGCCCAGCATCTGCTTGAGGGCGCCGAGGCCGGGGACTACTACCTATTGCGTGGCTCCTACACCAACCACATGTGCCGCACCGACACCGGCTGGCGCATCGAACGCATTGTCCAACACCGCAGCTGGGAGTACGGCAACACCAATGCTGTCGCTGAGGCCGTGGCCCGTTCCCTGCCCGATTAGTGAGCTGCGGCGCCTGGATTCGCCTGCCTAAGGTTTGTTAGTCACCTGAGCCGCCGGCCGCCGCAAGCTGTCGGCGAACACGTCGAGGTAGCGGCGCCGCTCGGCATCCCAACGCCCGGCCGGTGCCAGCGCATAGACGCCGTCGATGCCGGCCTTGGCCGCGGCGAACGCCGCCCGGGGTCCGTCGACGAAGCGGCTCGCCCAGGCCGCAGCGGCGTCATACACGCCGTCCGGAGCCACCATCTCGTCGATCAGACCCAGCTCCAGGGCCTCTTCAGCGTCGAAAAACCGGCCGCTGTAGACCAGCTCCTTCGCGCGACTGGCCCCGACCGTGCGGACCAACCGCGCCATGCCGTCGCCGCCGGGCACCAAGCCGGCCAATATCTCCGTCGCACCGAACCGCACGTTGTCGCCGCTCACCCGCCAATCTGCGGCCAGCGCCAGCCCCAAGCCGGCGCCCAGCGCGTATCCGGTGATCGCGGCGACGGTCGGCTTGGGGATCGCCGCGACGGCGTCGACGGCAGCGCGGTGCACGCGCACCCAGCTGTCGACCTCCGACGTGGTCAACGTTCGCAGCTGGGGAACGTCGTCGCCCGCGGAGAAGATCTCGTGGCCACCGAAGAGGACGACGGCCGCGACATCTTCGCGGTTGCTGACCTCGGCGGCGGCCTGCTGCAGCTCCCGATAGACCTGCCGCGTCGTGGCGTTGGTCGGCGGCCGCGACAGCGCCAAAGTCCCCACGCCCGGATGGCGCGTTCCCAGGCGGACGCTGACGAACTCGCTCAAATCCGCCACCCCAATCCGCCGGCTTTGCGGGCCCGGTGATACCGGTCGGAGTCGAAGAACTCGAAAATCCAGTTGTCGCCGTCGATTTCGAGGTTCGGTTGCACGGTCACGATCTGACGTTCGACGGCCAGCACGTCGGCAACCGTGCGCCCGTTCAGCGAATCCAACTGAGTCCAGGTCGGCGGCAGCAGGAAGCAGCGGCCGGCTTCGAATTCGGCGATGGCCGCCTGCGGCGTCGCCCACTCCGCCCGGTCGGATTCGGTGTTGTCGCCGTCGGCGCGCTGACCTTCCGGCAGCGCCCCGACGAAGAAGTAGGTGTCGTAACGACGGGTGCGCTCGTTTTCGGGTGTCACCCAGTTGGCCCACGGCCGCAGCAGATCGGCGCGCAGGACCAGGTTTTCGCGGCGCAGGAAGTCGGCGAACGACAGTGTCCGGTCGGCCAGCGCCCGACGGGATTCGCGGTAGACCGATGCGTCGCCGACGATGGCGCGCGGGTCGTCGGCCGGGCCGGCGAACAGCACACCGCACTCTTCGAAGGTCTCGCGCGCGGCGGCGCACACCAGCGCCTCGGCCAGCTCATCGTCGGTGCCGAAACGCTGTGCCCACCACGCCGGCGGCGGCCCCGCCCAGGCGATGTCGGCGTTGCGGTCGCGATCGTCGACGCCACCGCCGGGGAACACCACCGTTCCGGCGGCGAATTCCATTGCAGCGTGGCGCCGCATCAGGAAAACGGCGATGCCGGCTGGGTTCTCTCGGAGTTCGCGCACCAGCATCACGGTCGCGGCCGGCCGGGCCGGCAACGGGACGTACGAGTCGTCAGTCATGAGTGCCTCCGATGGGCCGCGCGGCCACGAAAGCGCCGGGCGAAGTAGCGCCCGTCGATCACGTCAACTGCAATCGATTGGCCGAACGCCGCGGACAGATTGTCTCCGGTCAGCACGTCGGACAGCAAACCTGCCGCGACGACCTGTCCCTCGGACAACAGCATGCAGTGGCTGAAACCGGGCGGAATCTCCTCGACGTGATGGGTGACCAGGACCAGCGCCGGCGCGTCAGGATCGGCGGCCAGATCGGCCAGCCGCGATACAAGTTCCTCGCGCCCGCCCAGGTCGAGACCGGCCGCGGGTTCGTCGAGCAGCAGCAACTCAGGGTCGGTCATCAACGCCCGTGCGATCAGGATTCGCTTGCGCTCACCTTCCGACAGGGTTTCGTAGGTGCGGTCGGCCAGGTGCTCGGCGCCCAGGCTTTCCAACATGTCGATCGCCTGGTGGTAATCGACGTCTTCGTAGCGTTCCCGCCAGCGGCCCAGCACCGCGTAGCCGGCCGAGACGACCAGGTCGCGCACCACCTCGTTGCCCGGAATCCGTTGCGCCAGCGCCGAGGAACTCAAACCCACCCGCGAGCGCAGCTCGGACATGTCGACCCGGCCGAGGCGCTCCCCCAACACGTAGGCGACCCCCGACGAGGGATGCTCGGCGGCCGCGGCGATACGCAGCAACGACGTCTTGCCGGCGCCGTTGGCCCCGATGATCACCCAGCGTTCGTCGAGCTCGACCGACCAGGTCACCGGCCCGACCAGGGTGTGGCCGTCGCGGCGCAGCGTCACATCGGTGAAGTCGACCAACAGATCGGGGTCGACTGCCTCGCTCCCGGTTTCGGCCACCCGCCCATCGTGCCGTACCGCGACGCCATCACGGCTGTCGGGTCGCGCCGCTACTCCGGTGGGATGTCGACGCGGCGCACCACGCCGTCGAGCGCGTCCGCGGCCTCGATCTCGCCGCGCGTCACGCCGAGCAGAAACAGCACCGTGTCCAGGTAGGGGTGGCTCAGAGACGCATCGGCGACTTCCCGCAGCGCGGGTTTCGCATTGAACGCCACACCCAGGCCGGCCGCGGCCAGCATGTCGATGTCGTTGGCCCCGTCACCGACGGCGACCGTCTGCGCCATCGGCACCCCGACCTGATGAGCAAAGTCCCTGAGCGCCTTGGCTTTACCCGCGCGATCGACGATCTGACCGATGACCCGCCCGGTGAGCTTGCCGTCGACGATCTCGAGCTCGTTGGCGGCAACGAAGTCCAGCATCAGCTCATGCGCCAACGGCTCGATGACCTGCCGGAATCCGCCGGAGACCACACCCACGTGGTAACCCAGCCGGCGCAGCGTGCGGATTGTGGTCCGCGCACCGGGGGTCAGCTCCACGGCTTCGGCGACCTCCTCGAGCACCTCGGCGGGCAGGCCCGCCAGCGTGCCGACCCGCTGATGCAGCGATTCGGCGAAGTCGAGTTCACCGCGCATCGCGGCCTCCGTGATCGCGGCGACCGCGTCCAACGCTCCCGCGCGGGCGGCGAGCATCTCGATGACTTCCTGCTGGATCAGCGTCGAGTCGACGTCGAACACGATGAGCCGTTTGGCGCGCCGCGCGATGCTGTAGTCCTCCAGCGCCACGTCGACGCCGACGTCGGCGGCCACCCGGGTCAGCACTTCCTGCAGCTGCCCGCCGACCCCGCGCGGCACCGACACCCGCAGTTCCAGGCCGGTGACCGGATAGTCCGACACGCCGCGGATGAGGTCGATGTTGACGCTCAGAGCGGCCACCTCGTGGGCAACCCTGCCGAACGCTTCGGCAGTGATCGGCCTGCCCAGCACCATGATCGTGTGCGTCGAGGGGTCCTGGATGACCGGCAGATCGTCGCTGCGCTCGATGGTGACGTCGAGGCCAACGGCGTGGATCGCCGCTTCGACCTGATCGCGTAACTCCGTGGCTTCGTCCAGCGGCGCCGACACCAGTACGCCGAGCGTCAGCCGGTTCCGGATCACCACCTGTTCGACGTTGAGCAGCTCAACCTCGTGTCCCGAAAGAACTTCGAAGAGCGCCGACGTCACGCCTGGCTTGTCGTGACCGGTGACGGTGATCAACGCCGACACCTTGCGGGGCGTACTCACCCCAAATTGCCGCCGCTAGCGCCCATTACGTGCGAACGCTGACGTCGTCGGCTCGGGTGACGTCGCCGTCCGACGGCCCGTGGGCCCGGCCCACGTGCGCCTCGGCGCGCAGTCGGTCGACCATGTGCGGGTAATGCAGCTCGAATGCCGGCCGCTCCGAACGGATCCGGGGCAGCTCGGTGAAGTTGTGCCGCGGCGGCGGGCAACTGGTCGCCCACTCCAGCGAGTTGCCGTATCCCCACGGGTCGTCGACCGTGACCACCTCGCCGTAGCGCCAGCTCTTGAAGACGTTCCAGACGAACGGAATCATCGACACACCAAGGATGAACGCACCGATCGTCGACACGACGTTGTAGGGCTGGAACCCGTCAGTGGGCAGGTAATCGGCGTAGCGACGCGGCATCCCGAGGTCGCCCAGCCAGTGCTGGATCAGGAACGTCGTGTGGAAACCGATGAACGTCAACCAGAAATGCAGCTTGCCCAGTCGCTCGTCGAGCAGTCGGCCGGTCATCTTCGGGAACCAGAAGTAGGTGCCGGCGAAGGTGGCGAACACGATGGTGCCGAAGAGGACGTAGTGGAAGTGCGCGACAACGAAGTAGCTGTCGGTGACGTGGAAGTCCAGCGGCGGGCTGGCCAGCAGCACACCGGTGAGGCCACCCAGCAGGAACGTGATCATGAAGCCGATCGAGAACAGCATCGGCGTCTCGAACGTCAACTGCCCCTTCCACATCGTGCCCACCCAGTTGAAGAACTTGATCCCGGTCGGCACCGCGATCAGGTAGGTCATGAAGGAGAAGAACGGCAGCAGCACCGCGCCGGTGGCGAACATGTGGTGCGCCCACACCGCGACCGACAGTGCGGCGATCGACAGCGTCGCGTAGACCAGCGTGGTGTAGCCGAAGATCGGCTTACGCGAGAACACCGGGAAGATCTCGGTCACGATGCCGAAGAACGGCAACGCCACGATGTAGACCTCGGGGTGTCCGAAGAACCAGAACAGGTGCTGCCACAACAGAACTCCGCCGTTGGCTGAGTCGTAGATGTGCGCACCTAGATGGCGGTCGGCGGCTAGTCCGAACAGTGCAGCGGTCAGCAGCGGGAAGGCCAGCAGCACCAGGATGGACGTCACCAGGATGTTCCAGGTAAAGATCGGCATCCGGAACATCGTCATACCCGGCGCCCGCATACACACGACGGTGGTGATCATGTTGACCGCGCCCAGGATGGTGCCCAGACCGGCGACGATCAGGCCCATGATCCACAGGTCGGCGCCGGCGCCCGGCGAGTGGATGGCGTCGGTCAGCGGCGTGTAGGCGGTCCAGCCGAAGTCGGCGGCACCGCCGGGCGTGATGAAGCCCGCCATGCCGATCGTCGCGCCGAACAAGAACAGCCAGAACGAGAAGGCGTTCAGGCGCGGGAACGCCACGTCCGGCGCCCCGATCTGCAACGGCAGCACCAGGTTGGCGAAGCCGAACACGATCGGCGTCGCATAGAACAGCAGCATGATCGTGCCGTGCATGGTGAACAGCTGGTTGAACTGCTCGTTGGACAGGAACTGCAGTCCCGGCGCAGCCAATTCGGTGCGCATCAGCAGAGCGAGTAGCCCGCCGATGAAGAAGAAGATGAAGCAGGCGACCACGTACATGATCCCGATCAGCTTGTGATCGGTGGTGGTGATCAGCCGGTAGATCAGGTTGCCTTTAGGGCCTGTTCGCGGCGGGTAAGGACGACTAGCCTCGAGTTCTCCCAGCGGGGGCGCTTCGGCAGTCAAGAGCTCCTCCAAACGTCGAGCAGGGCAACCGGGATCAGTGGCTTTTGAGTCTAGCGTTCGAGTGGGCGCCGCGACGGACAGGTCCTACAAACTGTCGTAATAAGCCGGTGAACACTTTTGCCGGCTGCCGACGCGTGCTGGCGGAGTCGGTCTCAGCTGGCCAGATGTTAACGTCGGACCGTGCTGCTCAGGGCTATGCGACCCGCGTTGGCCGCGGCCGCCGCCACAGCAATTGCGGCCGCCACAGGCGGCGGCTGCACCTCCGGGTCATCCGGCGGAAACGGGGCGTCGTCGGCGTCGGTGATCACCAGTACGACCCAGATCGCTGGTGCCGGCGTGTTGGGCAACCAGCGTCGGCCCGACGAGTCGTGCGCACCGGAACCAGCCGGCGCGGATGCCGGGCCGTCGACGCGGACCGCCCACAACGCGGCCGGGGTCGAGCCGGACACCGCTGAGGTTCCCGACGATCCGCAACGCATCGTCGTGCTCTCCGGCGACCAGCTCGACGCCCTGTGCGCGCTGGGCCTGCAGTCGCGGATTGTCGGAGCCGCGCTGCCGGACGGGTCGTCGGATCAGCCCTCGTATCTGGGCACCGTCGTGCACAAGCTGCCGGGCGTCGGCACCCGCAGCAACCCCGACCTAGCCGCGATCAAGGCCGCCAAGCCGGACCTGATTCTCGGCTCGCAGGCCCTGACGCCGAAGCTGTATTCGGCACTGGCCGCCATTGCACCGACGGTGTTCACCGGGTCGCCGGGCGCGGCCTGGCAGAACAACTTTCGCGGGGTCGGCGAGGCGACCGCGCGCGCCGACGCCGCGGGCGATGTGATCGACCACTTCACCACGAAGGCACACGACGACGGCGCCGCGCACGATGCCGGCCACTACCAGGCCTCCGTCGTGCAGTTCACCGAGAACGCCATCCGGATCTACGGAACCGACAACTTCCCGGCCAGCGTGTTGACCACGATCGGCGTTGATCGCCCTGCGGCGCAACGGTTTACCGACAAGCCCTACATCGAGGTGGGCAGCACTGACACCGACCTGGCGAACAACGCGGACTTCTCCAAGGCCGACGCGGACATCGTGTACGTGTCGTTTGACTCGCCGGCCGCCAAAGACCGCGCGCCCACGATCTTCGACAGCGACTCGTGGCGCAGGCTCGCGGCCACCCGCGACAACCGGGTGTTCGTGGTCAACAACGAGATCTGGCAGACCGGTGAGGGCGTGATCGCCGCTCGCGGCATCATCGACGACCTTCGTTGGATCAACGCGCCGATCAACTAGCCGTAGAAAACACCCGATCCGCCGGAATTCCTGGTAATCACCATTAACTTCGGCTAAGAAGATGCGATGACGCGGATCACTGTGCAGACGTCGCTCGCGAAGGTAGCGACCGTCGGGTTGTTCGTGGGCATCGCGAGCGTGCTGAGCAGCCAAGTCGCCCGCGCAGACGACCCGCTCGCTGGGAGCGACACGGCGATCATCCTCGGTGGAACCACCGAACCGACGCCGTCGACCGCCTTCGCACAGGCCGCCGAGAATCTGTTTCTGAACCCGCTGGGTTTCGACGGTGGCGCGACCTCCTCGACGGTCTGCGACATGATCGGGACCGACCCATGTGCCGCGCCGTTGCAGGTGCTGACGACACCCGAACTGATCCAGCAGGGCCCGAGTAGCCTGACGGCCGCGGACGACGTCGTTCTCGCCGTGGAGAACGAATTCACGGCCAATCCAGGCACTTTCAGCGCCTCGGACCCGCTGACGATCTTCGGATACTCCCAAAGCGCCACCGCCGAGTCCATCGCTATGAGCCGACTCGAAGCGGACGGCATCCCCAGCGCGGACCTGCACTTCGTGTTCATCGGTGACCCTTCCCTCGCGGACACCGGGGTATGGCCGAATCTGGTGCCGGACCTCGACTCGCTATTCGGGGCAAGTGAGACGAACACGCTTCTCACCGATCTCGGCTTTGACCAAGTTCTTGGAAACGTGACGCCGGGTGATCTGTACCCCACGACCATCTACTCGCTGGACGGCGATGGGGTCGCACAGTTCCAACAGGACTTCGAATCCGGAGGTCTGCTGGGAACAATCGAGGGCCTGTTCCTCCAGCACGTCGAGTACCTGGGGTTGACGCCGGCCGAAATCGCTGACGCGACCATCACCACCAACGGCGCCGACCTCACCTACGTCGACATCCCCGACAACTTCAACAACGGTGACGCGTGGCTCAGCGCAGTATTCGAGCACGGGGCCGCCGGCAGCGGACTGCTCGAGAGCGTGGTGCAATCTCTCGACTTCTATTTGACCAACGCGTTCTGACCTGAGTCGCGGCGCACCGCGCAGCGGTGCATCCAACATCTGGCCGGCGATGTGAGATCGAACGCACCGACGAGAATACATAGCCTGTCTATGCTAATGTTGATGGCGTTCAATAGAATTCGATAGCCAACATAAGCGCATGCATAAGGATCAGCCGATGAGCACCGTTTCCGCTTACGCCGCCTCCGACAAGACGGGGCACCTGACCAAGACCACGATCGAGCGACGCGACCCCGGCCCGCACGACGTCGCCATCGACATCAAGTTCGCCGGCATCTGCCACTCCGACATCCACACCGTCAAATCGGAGTGGGGTACGCCCAACTACCCCATCGTGCCCGGCCACGAAATTGCCGGCGTCGTCACCGCCGTCGGCTCCGACGTCACCAAGCACAAGGTCGGCGACCACGTCGGGGTGGGCTGCATGGTGAACTCCTGCGGCCACTGCAGCAGCTGTGCGGCCGGGCTCGAGAAGTACTGCAAGAACGGTGCGACGTTTACCTACAACACCATCGACAAGGACGGCACCGTCACGCAGGGCGGATACAGCCAGGCGGTCGTCGTCAACGAGAACTTTGTCCTGCACATCCCCGAATCGCTGCCCCTGGACGCCGCGGCCCCGCTGCTGTGCGCCGGCATCACGCTTTTTTCGCCGCTGCGGCACTGGAAGGCCGGCCCGGAAACCCGGCTGGCGATCATCGGGCTGGGCGGCCTCGGACACATGGGCGTCAAGCTTGGTGCCGCGATGGGCGCCGAGGTGACGGTGCTGTCGCAGTCGCTGAAGAAGATGGAAGACGGACTGCGCCTAGGCGCCAAGCACTACTACGCCACCGCCGACCGCGACACCTTCAAGACGTTGCGCAGCAGCTTCGACCTCATCCTGAACACCGTGTCGGCGAACCTGAACCTCGGCGACTACCTGAACCTGCTTGACGTCGACGGCAGCCTCGTCGAGCTGGGTATCCCCGAGCACCCGATGGAGGTGCCGGCCTTCCCGCTGGCGCTGGCGCGTCGCAGCCTGTCCGGGTCGAACATCGGCGGCATTGCCGAGACCCAGGAGATGCTGGACTTTTGCGCCGAGCACAACACGCTGCCCGAAATCGAAGTCATCCAGGCCGATTACGTCAACGAAGCCTATGAGCGGGTGCTGGCCAGCGACGTGCGATACCGCTTCGTGATCGACGTATCAACTCTGTGAGTTAGCCCCTGAGGCCGCCGTCGTGTCGGCGTCGTCGCCGTGATCGTTGATACCGAACAGCGGCCATCCGGCGGCGGCGAGCCTGGCGGCGACCCGCGCGATGTTCTCGGGGCCGGCGTCGTAATGAGTCATGTCGGAGATGAAGTCCGCGATGACGTCCCGGTTGACGCTGTCGTTCGACAATTCTTCCTCGTCGATCGAGTCGACGACTTCGGTGATCTCTTCCTCGCTTAGTAGCGGGCTGCTGCGTAACAGCTCCAGCAGCGCGAGCCGGTCCGGGCCCGGAACGCCGTCGGGGTAACCGACCTGCAGCCAATGGATCACTGAACGGAAGAAGTTGGCCGCCGAGGCCGCCGCTGAAGAAGGGGTTAACGCCACGCCACCAGTGTCACGGCTGCAAGGTCGGCGATGCCACTTTCGCCACCCGCTATTTTCACAATTCACGCGGCGTTCACGGAATGAGCTGCTGCGGGCCGAGAAGTTCCAGTCCTTTAGGCGAGGCTGTTGCCCCTGCGGTCGATCGTGAGGATCTTGCCGGTCACGCTGCTCTCGTCGAGCTCACGGAGCCCAGCAACGACGGACGCGGTGCTGACCAACCGCGGGAAGCTGTTCGGCGCGATGGCGTTCACGCGCACGCCGATCGCAGCGAACTCATCTGCCATGTGCCGAGTCAGCGCGTTCATCCCGGCCTTGGCCGCGGCGTAGACGCTCTGTCCCCTGCCGGTGTAGACATTGGTCGCGGACGTGCTGCTCACATTGATCCACGAGCGGTTGTCTGCGCGGTTGGCCATGTCATCCTTCTGCCAGAACTCGCGCGCCACTAATGCCGCGAGCCTTAGGGGGACAACAACATTGAGCTTGAGCTGCTCCTCGGCGCTGTCGCTGACCGCGTCGCTGCCCAGGATGGACCCGAACCCATATCGGACGGCCGCGTGGATGACCACGTCGATCCGGTCGAAGCGCGCTAGTGCCACCTCTACGACGCGGGCCAGGTCCGCATCCCGCGAGAGGTCCGCTTGCACCGCAAACACGGGATGGGCGTTCTCCGGGGGATCGCCATTCTCTTGGGAACCGCCGGGCGCAAGGGGGTCGACCATGCGCTGTAACTGGCTGACGACAGCGGGCGGACGCGTCCGGTACACGGCGACGATGTCGTAGCGGTCCGCGTAAGCGCGGCAGAACGCGGTACCGAGCCGGCCGCTGGCACCGGTCAGCAGGCACACCCGTTTCAGCGCGACCACCGCACGATCGACCGCTCGCCCCAACGCTCTACGGCTTGCTCGCGCTCGCGGTGCAGCCACAGGATGACGCTGTCCCTAGCGCCGACCCGGTTCGACAGGAAACGGTGGTAGGACCAGGGCGTGCACTCGAAGAGCAGCAGCGAGTTGCTGACCGGGGCGATCGTCTGCGCTGCGACGGCGCTGCGATGTGCGTATAAGGCGCACTCGCCGCCGTTTCCCTTTTTCCACGGCGCGTTGTTGAGGAAGTAGATCATCGCGACCGCGCGTGTCCTCTCAACCGGCGTGATCCCGGGTGCGTGCGGCTTGCCGTGCTTGTAATCGCACAGGTCCGATGAGACGCAATTGATGCCATCCGCGCGGATGGCGCCGCGCACGTCCGCGCGGGTGTCCGCGGTAGTGGGGAACCAGCCCGGGTTGAGGTCGTTGTGGACCGTGCCGTCCCTACTACCCGGCTCGTGATGGTGCAGGGCGGCGCTGACGTCGTCAGTCACCCTGACGTCCGCCACGCCGGCGAGCAGTTCGTGCCAGCCACGTGAGACGAAGAACGACAGCGGGCCGTCAATGTCCGGCGCCAAGTGATGGATATAGGCGTCGTATCCGCTGCTGTGCCGAAACGCCTCACCGAGTCCGCGCGCGAGCATGCCGCGGAAAGCCTCCTCAAGCTCGGCGTAGAAATCGGGTGTAAAGACGTCGGTTGCGACGAAGTGCGCGAATGGTCGGTCGCGCCGCCACCAGCGTCGGCTGCGGATCACCGCCGCCGGCTCCGGCGCGCATGTGTCCTGTTGGATTGCCTGGGCCGTCACGACAGCATGTAGTGCGTGGTGAGAAGGTCGCGAACACGGTCGAGAGACTCGGCCTCCGCGCGGGTCGCGGTCTTCTTCTCGGCCTCGACGCGGCCGACGGCGCCCTTCTTGCCAAGGATGCCGCTCAGCACCCCTGCGCCCGCGAGAAGTGCCTCGTCCAACGTCTCGCCGCGCAGCCGGTCAAGCACCGGCCGCACCGCGGGCAGGCCGATGTCGATCAGTGCGCCGACGGCGGGAAACGTCGTTTCGATCGGGGGCGGCCGGAGCCGGGCCAGCTCGAAGAAGCGGTACTCCAGTCGCGAGACGAGGTAGGGGCACTGGTCGCGCGCCTGCAGTTTGCCCAGCAGCCGGAGGCAGTCATGGACCGTGCCGCCCTTTCGCCCCTGGATGATGTACTTCTCGGCGATCGCCTGAATGTCCTCGTACGGTACGTCCCGGTTGCGATGAATGTTCTCGGCCGCTAAGCGCCTGGTCCCGGCATCATCTGATGCGAGTGCTTCAAGATCTGTCACGATGAGCCCCTTCCTTACTGCAGATCCCAGGTAAGGGGCGTCGGGTACGACGCAGCGCCAACTTCGTTGTCGTGGGCGACGTCGTTGATCCGCACCCAGGTGTTTCCATCGGGAGCGGCGGTCTGCTGCATCGAAATCCTCATGTAGTAGTAAGAGATTTCCGAACACCGCACAGCCTCCCCTTGCGCGAGCACGGATGCGAACGCTTTGAAATTGGCACGTGCGCGGAAGATTGTCCCCTTCGGCTGTATCGCGTCTGGGCCCTCTTTGAGTGCGAGACCGGGAGTGTCAAGGCCGAAAATTGTGGTTCCCTTCCAGGGCGGATACACGTCCGCCGCCGGATCATCGCACAACATGCGCGTCTTGATGTCATTGCCCGGCGGGATCGTGGCACTGAATGACTCCGGCGGCCGCCAGAGGTTCGCACCACGGAAGACGCTGACCTCTACGTCGCGGTCGAGGTGGAGATCGGAGCCCGGGAATTTGAATTTGTTCGGGTGGACTGTGCCACCCGCTTCAGTACCGAAGCCCCAGTGGTCCTGGAAGTCCTGGAACCCGAGTTTGAAATTCTTGTCGATCGTGTAGTTCTGGTAATTGTCTCTTTTTGCGTTCTTGTCGGAGACATTGTCAGTCTCTTTCCACCGGACGACCGGTTTGTCGACCCACACCACGGTGAACCGAACCGAGCTCAGCTCCTTCCTGCCCGCGCTGATCGAAATCTTCACATCGCCCATTTGTGCGCTCTCTTTGACGCCTTGCACCCAGAGATTCTTCGGTGGGTCCAGGTCCGAGGCTTTGTATGCCATGGGGAGGGTGAGCTTGGTAGCCCCCTCATCATTCTTGTCGCCAGT
>NZ_JBAPRN010000820.1:0-8015 GCF_049281135.1 Mycobacterium sp.
CCCAGCAGCAGGCCGGGAATCACCCCGGCCATGAACAGTTTGCCCACCGAGGTTTCCGTCGCCGCCGAGTACACCACCATCACGATCGACGGCGGAATCAGGATACCCAGGGTGCCGGCGTTGCAGATGATCCCCGCGCCGAATTCCTTCGGGTAACCGGAGCGCACCATTCCCGCCACGGCAATCGAGCCCACCGCCGCCACCGTCGCCGGTGACGATCACCGAAACCAAGCCCGCTCCGCCACCGCCGCCACCGCCCCCGCCGGACGAGCCGTCCAACGGGCCCGGCGACCCGGTTCCCGGTGGTGCGCCGGACGACCCCGAGGTTCCGCCGCTGCCACCAGGGGCCCCGGACGGTGTGGCCGGGGTGGCACCGCACGCGAGGATCATCTCCATCCGCCAGTCCTCACGGGCCTACGAACTGGAAAGGCCGAGCGGCGGCGACACCGAGGCCCGCAAGAAGGCCGGCACCATCGCCACGCTGGCCAGCGCGATCGTGCACGCGGCCAACATTGGCGCCAAGGTGATCAACATCAGCGTCACGGCATGCGTCTCAGCGGCAGACCCGTTGGACCAGAGCGCAATTGGCGCGGCGGTCTGGTACGCCGCGACCGTGAAGGACGCAGTGATCGTCGCGGCAGCCGGCAACGAGGGCGAAGACGAATGCGCCCAGAATCCCGGCTTCGACCCGCTGGACGCCGGCGACCCGCGCGACTGGCATCAGGTCAAGACCGTGTCGTCGCCGTCGTGGTTCTCCGATTACGTGCTGTCCGTCGGCGCCGTCGACAACACCGGCGCTCCGGTCGGTAAGAGCCTGTCCGGGCCGTGGGTCGCCGCCGCGGCGCCCGGCGTGGGAATCATGGGGCTGTCCCCGCAGACCGGTGGACCGGTGAACGCCTACCCACCGGTCCGGGCGGGCGAAAAGAACATGCCGTTCTGGGGCACCAGCTTCTCGGCGGCCTATGTCAGCGGCGTGGCCGCGCTGGTGCGGGCCAAGTATCCCGCGTTGACCGCACACCAGATCATCAACCGGATTCTGCAGACGGCGCACAATCCGCCGCGCGGCGTGGACAATCAAGTCGGCTACGGAGTGGTGGATCCGGTCGCGGCGTTGACCTTCAACGTGCCGCCCGGGGACCGCCTCGCGGTCGGCGCCCAGAGTCGGGTGATCGTGCCCGCCGCCCCACCGCCGCCACCTGATCATCGCGCCCGCAACGCGGCACTGGTGTTCGCCGGTCTGGTGATCGCCGCGGTACTGATCGCGTCACTGGTAGCGCGGGCTCGGCGAGAGCGATGACCGCCTTCACCCGGCTGGCGATCATCGTCGGCGTACTCACTACCGGCCTCATCGGCTGGGCAGTCGGCGGATACCCCGGTGCCGCAGGGGGTTTGGTGATCGGGGTGGCGGCCGGCGTGATCCGCTGGTGGCGTCAGCCGGCGTGGTCGTGGTGGAAGCTGTGGCGGCAGCGAGGCCGGGCGATCACGTTGAGCGAACCCATCACGGTCGCCAACGATCGTGCCGGTGGTGGTGTCCGCTATCAGGATGGCGTTGCGGTGGTGGCTGTGCAGCTGCTCGGCAAGGCGCATCGGCCGACGCTGTTCACCGGTTCGACGGCGACCTACACCGACAACACCGTCGACATCGCCGAACTGTTGCCGCTGCTGCATCAGAGCCTCGGGTTGTCGATCGATTCGCTCAGCGTCGTCAGTGTCGGCGCCCGGGTGCGCAGCAGTGGCGACTACCCGCGGGTCTACGACACGCTGATCGGCACGCCGCCGTATGCCGGGCAGCGCGAGACCTGGCTGATCGTACGAATCGTGTCGATGCCCAATGCCGGTGCGCTGCAATGGCGTACCTCGGTCGGTACCACGACGCTGGCCGCGGCCCAGCGGATCACCGCTGCACTGCGCCAACGCGGTATTCGCGCGAAGGTCGCGACGGCCACCGACATCGTCGAGTTGGAGCGCCGACTGGGGTCCACGGCGCTGAACGCGCATCACCAGCGCTGGCGTACCGCGCGCGGTGAAGGCGGTTGGCTGACGTCGTACTGGTACCGGCCCAACGACATCACTGCGGAGAATCTGGAGCACGCCTGGGCGCTGCGGGCCGACGGAGTCATCCAGAACATCACGATATTCGGCGACGGCAGCATGACGGCGACGGTGACCGTGCGTACCGCGCAGCCGCCGACGGCGCCACCGAGCGTCATGCTCAAGACGTTGCCGGGCGAGCAGGCTCGCGCCATCGCAGCCAACCTCTGCGGTCCGATGCCGGCATTGCGCGGACTGCGTCGCGGTGTGCTGGCGGCACCACTGGTCATTCCGATCGGGCCGTCGGGCGTGCTGCTGGGCAAGGTCGACGCCGGCAACCGGTTGATGCTGCCGCTCGACGACCCGGGCGAATTCAGCCGCGTGCACATCGCCGCGCAGGACGTGCTGGCCAAGCGAATCGTGGTGCGGCTGGCCGGCGCCGGCGAGCGGATCACCGTGCACACCCGCGACCATCAGCGCTGGGACAGCGTCCGGATGCCCGACATCGCGGTGGGCAGCCAAGTCAGGCCGATAGCCGGCACCACGGTCAGCGTGGTCGACGGCACGATCACTCCGGCACCGCGGCCGAACACCCTGATCTCCATCGGCGAGCCGGGAACGCCGTACCGGGGGTCGGCCGACGTGCTCATCACGCAGATCGGCCCAGCGACCGTCGATGTGACGGCGGCCGGACAACTGCATACGGTGGAGATCGAGTTGTTCCGCGCCGAGAATCGCTACATCTCGTCGGAGCCGACGAACCTCAGGACATCCGAGCTCGAATCAGTGGAATAGACGATGACTACGCGCCGGCGACGATGCAGAGTGGAGCGATGTGGGGGCACTACCCAGCCGCGTAGCGGCGAGGGGGAGAGGAGCGGCGCTTGACCAGCAGCAATACCACGGCCGCCGCCCGCAAGCGGTTCGATCAGGCCATGGCGTCATTCGACACCGACCAGCCCGGCGCCTTCGGGCGGTTTCGTGAGGCCACCGAGATCGATCCGTCGATGGCCGACGCCTGGCTGGGCCGGATCGCCGCCGGCGACGACGAGCTCTCGTCGCTGCAGCAGTTATACGCCTACGGTGCGCGGCTGCACCGCGAGACCAACCGGCTCGGTGTCCGGCTGTCGGCGTCGATCAAAGCCGGGCCGTATCTGGCCATCTCGGTGACCGAGTCGTCGCATGCGGGGCTGGCACTGGCGAGCGCCCTCATCGACGACGGCCAGTTCGAGAAAGCCGAAGCGCTGCTCAAGGATTCGGCGCTGCTGGACACCTGGGAGAACCACCAGTGGCAGCAATATGTGCGGGCCTACCTGATGTTCGCCACGCAGCGCTGGCCGGACGCGATCTCGGTGGCGGCAACCGTCCTGCCGCCGCAGGCGATCGTCATGTCGGCGGTCACCGCGGCCACCAACGCGCTGGCCGCGCATGCCGCTGCCCATCTCGGGCAGGCCCGTGTCGCGCTGGATTGGGCGGATCGGGTGGATCTTCGGGCCGGAGGTTTGGTGGAGGCCCGGCGCCACCAGCTGACCGATACCGCGGTGACGGCGATCGACCCGAACGAATTCCCCTTGATCGCAGCAGATCTCGCCTACGTACGCGGGATGGCGCACCGCCAGCTCGACGAAGAGGACAAGGCACAGATCTGGCTGTCGAAGGCAACCATCAACGGCGCGTTGATCGAGTCGGCCAAGGACGCGCTGGCCGATCAGCAACTGCAACTGGTGGTCACCGACGAGGAAACCATCAACACTCGCAGCAACAGGTGGGACGTCACCACCGAGCGGTCCGCGTCCGACCGTCGTGAAGAAGAGAACGAGGGGCGGCGCGAAGAACTGCTGACCGAAGGCCGGGCCATTCTCAATAACCAGGTCGGGCTGAGTGAGGTCAAACGCGCGGTCGCCGAAATCGAGGACCAGATCGAAGTCCGGGCGCTGCGGATGGCCGCCGGACTACCGGTGACGAACCAGACAAACCACATGTTGCTGGTGGGCCCGCCCGGTACCGGTAAGACCACCACCGCCGAGGCGCTGGGCAAGATCTACGCCGGGCTGGGCATCGTGCGCCATCCGGAGATCATCGAAGTCAAACGGGCCGACTTCTGCGGCGAGCATATCGGTGCCTCGGGCCCGAAAACCAATGAGCTGATTGCCCGTTCGCTGGGGCGCATCCTGTTTATGGACGAGTTCTACTCGCTGGTCGAGCGTCATCACGACGGGCGGCCGGACATGATCGGCATGGAGGCGGTCAACCAGCTGCTGGTGGCACTGGAGGTGCACCGCTTCGACTTCTGTTTCATCGGGGCCGGATACGAGAAGGAAGTCGACGAGTTCCTCACCGTCAACCCGGGTTTGGCGGGCCGATTCAACCGCAAGTTGCGGTTCGCGTCCTACGCTCCCGACGAGCTGGTCGAGATCGCGGTCCGCTACGGCGAGCCGCGGGCGACCGTGATCGAACCGGCCGCGCGCGAGGCGCTGAACATGGCCTGCAAGACATTGCGGGCCTATCTGGCGCCGGACGGCACGCACGGGATCGACGTCATGCAGAACGGACGTTTCGCCCGCAACATCGTCGAGCGTGCCGAACGGTTACGGGACTCCCGAGTGGCCGCCCAGAACCGCTCCGACCGGGGCTCAGTGACGATCGAAGACCTGGAAACGCTGCGCACCCAGGACATCGTTGCCGCGGTCACCGACGCATGTGCGGAAAAGCACGTACCGATTCAGCCCTGAGCGACGTCGCTAGACGGCGTTGACCGGGTCGAACCGGAAGACCGCGATGCGGCCGGCGAGTGCTTCGAACTCGTCGGGTGTCCCGTCGGTCACCATCCCCGCACTCTTGGCGAACGCGACGCCGACCGGGACCTCGACCGGAAATACCCGAAGTATCGGACGAGCTTGTGCCGCAGTCAATTCGACGATCCTGACCGGCCGTGACCGACGGCCTTTGCTGAGCGTGCCGGTGCCGGCCGCGCGGGCGTTCGCGGCCCAGTCCGCACCGGGATAGCCCGCCACGACGTAGAGACCACCGTCGACGTGGAACGGCGTCATCGGCGTGCTGCGCGGCTTACCCGACTTGCGGCCGGGCACGGTCAGCACCATGGCGGGCCCAGTCGGCACACCGAGTTTCTGCACCGCGATCATCATCTTGTTCATCGGCTTGAGATAACGCGGTGGACGTGGAGAAGACATGGCTTGGCTCCTTTGCTATTTCGTGAACAGGTGGCGGTGGTCGGAAACCCACCGGAAGAACGGAGTCGCCGGCTGCCCGGTGATCTTTTCGATTTCGCGGGTGACCAACGCCGGCTTGTCGACGGCGTCGGCGAGCATCGAGGTGTAGGCATCGGCGAACTCGGCGCCCAGTCCGATGGCGATGAAGCGTTGTCGCACCGCATCGGGCGGGGCCTCGAGGTACCGCAGCGGACGGCCGAGCACGGTACCGATGACGTCGACCAGCTCCGCGTTGGTGAACGCCTGTGGGCCGGTCAACGGGATCCGCTGGCCGACAAGCTCATCGGTCAACAGTGCATGCGCGGCCACCGCGGCGATATCAGCCTCGACGATCGGAGCACTGGACGCCTGGGCGTAGGGCCCACCGACGATGTCGCCGGCTTGAATCTGCGCGCCCCACATGCCGGCGAAGTTGGTCGCGAACACTGTGGGGCGCAGGCTCACCCAGTCCAGACCGGAGTCGACGGCCAACTGCTCGACTTCCCGGTTGCGGTCGCCCCGTACCCGTGACGGCTGCCGCGAGAAGTCGTCGTCGGCGTTGATCGCCGACAGCGCTACCAGCTTCCGCGCCCCGCTGTGCCGCGCGAAGGCGACGACGTCGGCGAGGTCATCGCCGAGGGCCCGCGAATTGAGGAACACGGCCGACGCCCCGGGCAGGGCATCGATGGTTGCACTCACCGCTTCGACGCCGTCGGGGAGCCCGGCGACCTCCGGCGTGCGGGTGACGGCCCGTACCCGCGCACCTGCGGCGGCGAGCAGCGACACGAGCGGTCGGCCGACATTGCCGGTCGCTCCGGTTACCACGATGGTCATGGTGGCCTCCTGGTCAGCGTTCTTTTCCTCAAGGACGGGCCGGGAGATGGGAAAGTTACAGCAGCAGCTTGTAACTTTTCGCCCACCCAGATCGTCGTGAACACATGAGCCGACCGCAGTCCGAGGACCAGGTCACCCAGGCCTGGCGGCAGCATCGTCCGTACCTGGTCAACCTGGCGTACCAGATGCTGGGTGATGTGGGTGAGGCCGAAGACATTGCGCAGGAGGCATTTCTGCGGCTCTCGCGCGCCGATATCACCGCGATCGACGACGTCCGCGCCTGGCTGACCGTGGTTGCCGGCCGACTCTGCCTCGATCAGGTACGTTCGGCCCGCTCACGGTATGAGCGGCCCGAGGACATCGGTACCGAGGTCGCCGCCGTCAACCAGTCCGGTCGCCTCGATCCGGCCGACCGGGTGACCCTGGACGACGAGGTCCGTACCGCGCTATGGGAGGTGCTGCGCCGGCTGAGCCCCGGCGAGCGGGTCTCGTTCGTGTTGCACGACGTCTTCGGTGTTCCGTTCGATGACATCGCCGAGACGGTAGGCCGCCCGGTGGGCACCTGCCGTCAGCTCGCACGACGCGCGCGGACGAAATTCGCTCTCGGACAACCGAAGCCGGGTGAGGTGTCGACGACCGAGCACCAGTTCGTCACCGAACAGTTCATCACCGCGTGCGCCAACGGCGATCTGCAGGCGTTGGCCGCGGTGCTCGATCCGACGGTGTGGGGAGTCGGCACCGTGCTCGCCGATCCCGCCCCGCCTCCGCAGATCAACCACGGACCGCACGATGTCGCCGTCAACCTGCTGCGCTATCTGGGACCCGGCGCCACGGTGGTCAGCGGTCCGGTCGGCCAGCCCGTGCTGCTCGCGTTCGCCGAGCGACGGCTGTTCGCCGTCATCGTGCTGACGATCCGCGATCATCTGGTGACCAAGATCGAGGCCACCGCGGACCCGTCAGCGCGTGCTTAGCGCGCGTCCCGCGGGCTTTGCGGCCGCGCGGCGAAGAACCCGGCGATCGTCGCGGAGATCTCGAGAAATCTGCTCCGCGTCGTGCGAGCCAGCTCGCTTGTCACATCGATGACGCCGCCGGGGCGCAGGTGCGGGTCGAAGGGCACCTGCACCACCTTCTGGCCGCGTTCGACAAACTGATTCGCCAGCAGCGATCGGTGCCGCTTGTCCGAATGACCGTCGGAGTCGTTGAGCACCACCACGGTGCGGTTCAGCAGACCGCTACGGCCGTGCGCGGTCAGCCATTCCATCGTCTGCGCGGCGGCCCCGGCGCCGTCCGCCCACGGTGACGACACCACGATCAGCGCGTCCAGGTCGCTCAGCGCCTCCTGCGTCACCGGCGCGTCCATCGTGGAGCCGCAGTCGACGATCGCGATCGTGAAATGGCGGTCGAGCCGCGAGGTGGCCTCGCGGTACAGCGCGGGATCGAGCACCCGCCGCGGCCCGGCGGTCGGCTCCCCGGCCAGCACATACAGGCCCGCTGCATTGCTGCCGACGCGGGTGCTCACATCGGCGAACGACCGAAGGTCTTTGTCGGCGGCGATCTCCCAGTACGAGCCGTTGGTCCGCGGGTCGATTCTGCTGCCGAGCCGACCGAACGCGGTGTCGGCGTCGATCGCCACGACGCGATCCTGGCGGCGAAGCTCGGCGAAGATCGAGCCCACGCTCGCGGCGACGGTGGTCTTGCCGACACCGCCCTTGCCCAGCACCCCGACTTTGTAGTTGCCCCGCAGTGTCGCCCCGATGGTGGCTTCGTAGGCGGCGTCCTGCTGTTCACGGGCCGACGGGCCGAGGTTCACCAGACCGAAGGTGGCCTTGTAGACGATGCGGCGCCAGCCGTAGCCGGGGCCGGGCGGGCCGGGCTGGCGCCGTTCCCGGTCACCATGGGGCGCGAAGTCGAGGTCGCCCCACGGCCGCCGCTCAGACGGGC
>NZ_JBAPRN010000821.1:0-5587 GCF_049281135.1 Mycobacterium sp.
CCGCGACCAGTCGGCGGGCGCGATCGCGAACCGAAGTCTCGATGCGCGCCACCACTTTTGGAGTGAACGCTCTGCTGACGATGGATCGCAGCCGTTGGTGGCGCGGGTCGTCGAGCACGATCATCGAGCCGAAGTATTCGGAGACCTCCGGTGTCTGGTCGTTGATGGTGATGTTGGGGCTGGAGCTGAAGATCTCGGGGTGACGGCTCGCGTAGAACACGTCGTCGAGTCCGGTGAGCGCCCAGTGGCCGCCGCCTTTGGCGAAGCCCTCTTGAACGGGTTCCCCCCAGAACGAGATCGGCGCCTCGCGCCGAAGCGTGGCGAACGCCCCGTCGCGCTGATCGTCGTCGAGCGCCCAGAAGTCCCATGCGCCGAGATCGATGTCGGCGAGCGCAATGTCGGGCGGCGCCGTGCCGTTCGTCCGCGTCGCAATCCCCATGTCGTCCGTCCTCGTCGTTGAGCGGGCTGTAGGCGCGAGCCTAAACCGGTCGCGGCCGATCGAGCTACTACGCTTGGCGTAGTACGTCATACGTACTAGAGTCCTCGGCATGGCACGCGGTTCCCGCCCGGCCCGAAAGCTCGGCAGACGAAATGATCCGGGGGTGCTGATCATGACCAGCCTCGCGTCGGGCGCCAAGCACGGGTACGCGCTGGCCCGTGATATCGAGCGGTTCGCCGGCGTAACACTCGGTCCGGGAACCTTGTACGGGGCGATCACGGCACTGGAAGACAACGGCCTGATCGAACCCACGGGCCACGACGAGCGACGGCGCCCGTATCAGTTGACCGCCGCGGGACGGGCCGAACTGACCACGGCGGTACGCAGCCTCGGCGCGATCGCGGCCGAAGGGGCTCGTCGCCTCGGGATTGCGCTGCACGGACCCGGCCCTGGCTGGGCGCAATGAATCCCCGCGACGCCCGGCGTGTCCTGCGGTGGTACCCGGCGGCCTGGCGCCGCCGCTACGGTGAGGAGTTGATCGCGATGCTCGACGACACCCACGGTGATGACGAACTTCCGCGGGCCGCCCGGATGTCACTGATCCGATCCGGCATGATCGAACGAATTCGCTTGTTGCGCAAGTACTCTGGCACCTACGTCGGGTACAGTATCGCGTGCGGGGTGGTGTGGGCGGTCATCCTGGCGGCGGCGTGGACCCAGGGCGGCGACGGCAACCGCCATACCTTGACGGTGTTCTTCGGCGGGTGGGCCATCGGCTGGCTGTCGGCAAGCATCGGACGCGTCGTCTACCCGCCACCGAAATCCCGGCGGCCGGCTTGACGCCGGTCCGCGCCGTGCTCAGTGCGAGCAGACGGTGCGCGCCGGTGCGCCGTCCGCGGTCGCTTGGCTGACCACATTGCCGTCGATCAGGATCGTGCACGTGATCGAGCCGGGGCTCTGCGCGCTGATGACGAACACCTTGTTGCCGTTGACGCTGAACTGGGTCGTCCACGGCAGAGGCACGTGTGCCTGCTGCCGCTGGGCGTCGTTGCCCATCTCATACGAGATGTAGTCGGCGACTGGGGCGCTACCACTCAACTGATAGGTCACCTGGGTCTGCGGGCCCGCGTGTGCCGCTCCGCCCGGCCCTAGCGTGGCCGCGAACACCGTGAGGGTCGCAACAAAGATCGACTTCGTGGTCATGGTCATCCATCGTGTCCCCCCGGCCAATTGCATGGGTCGGTTTTCGGGCCTTTTCTTCAATACTTAGTTCCGATGTGCCGCAATTGAACCGATGCCCAAAAATGATCGTGGCAGCGAGTGAAACCATCGGCGAGTAACAAGGAGCTGATCTATGGCTGAGCCATCTGAGCCGCCCGGACGTTGGGGCACCGCGCGTCCGGGCCGCCGTGACGTGCTGCGCGGTGCTGCCGCAGTGGGGGCTTTTCTCGGGCTGGATCTGGCTGCGTTGCTGACGGCGTTCAATTGGATCGGTCCCAAGCGCTTGACGCCGCAAGCCTTCCTCGACGGATTCAACAAGGCTTTCGGCCGGCACCACGGCTACCGCACCAACCACGCCAAAGGCGTATCCGTCACCGGCTGGTTCGACAGCAACGGCAACGGTCGAGAGCTGTCGACGGCGGCGGTGTTCGCACCAGGTCGCACGCCGGTGATCGGTCGATTCTCAGCGGCCGGCGGCAACCCGCATATCGCTGACGCGGCCGCGGCGGGGCGCGGGCTCGGCTTGGCTTTCGGATTCCCGGGTAGCCAACAGTGGCGGACAGCGATGCTCAATCTTCCCGTCTTCCCGGATAATTCGCCGCAGGCCGTGTACGACCGACTGGCCGCAACGGTCCCGGTTCCGGGTACCGGAAAACCGGAACCGGACGCGATGACGCGGTTCCTCGCCGCCCACCCGCCATCGGCCCGCGCCTTGACGATCCTCAAGCAACACCCGCCGACGCCCGGTTTCGCCGACAGCACCTTCCGTGGATTGAACGCCTTCTACTTCGTCAGCGCATCGGGTGTGCGAACGCCGATCCGGTGGTCGCTGACGCCGCTGCAGCAGGCACTGCCGCCGTCGTCGGGGCCCAGCGCGCTGTTCGATCCGCTCGTCGCGCAGTTGCGGGCCGGCCCACTGCGCTGGCGTTTGATGCTGACGGTCGGCGCGCCCTCGGATCCGACATACGACGCGACCCTGCCGTGGCCCGCCGACCGTCGCACCGTCGACGCCGGGCTGCTCACGCTTGACTCGGTGGCAACCGAGTCCAAAGGCAATGCGCGCGACATCAACTTCGATCCGATGGTGCTGCCGCCGGGCATCGAGCCGTCCGACGATCCGCTGCTGAGCGCACGGTCGGCGGTGTACGCCGCGTCCTACCGGCGCCGCACAGGGGAGAACACGCTATGACTGAGCCGGGTCGGTTCACGTGGCTGAGCAGGCTATTGCACTGGCTGACCGCCGCTTTGGTGTTCTCCACGCTGTTCATCGGCTTCGTCATGGTCAACTCGGTGGCTTCCTACGCCCAGCTGATTGTCGTGCACAAGACGTTGGGCGTGCTGATCCTGCTGGTCACGGTGGTCCGTGTCATCAATCGGCTGACTCATCACCCGCCTGCGTGGCCGTCCACCATCGGCTCGTTGGAGGGCAAACTCGTCGGGCTTTCCGAGAAGTTGATGTATGCGCTGCTGCTGCTCCAGCCGCTGATCGGTTGGGCGATGGTCTCGGCCGCCGGGGAACCGGTCGTGGTGTTCGGCTACCTTCACCTGCCTCGGATCGCGCCGTTCGACGCGCAGCTGTTTTGGGTTCTGCGCCAAGCTCATTCGGTTGTTGCCTATGCGCTGATGGCTGCGATCGCGGCACACATCTCGGCGGTGCTGCTGCACACGTTGACGTTGCGCGACCGGTTGATCGAGCGAATGACTTTCCGGTTTCGATCGAAGGCTGATCGCGGCCGCCTAGGGTGAAGCGGGGGTTGTCGATCGGAAGGTGCGCATGGCTAAACGGGTTGTGGTCTGGGGTACCGGCTTCGTCGGCAGGATGGTGATCGCCGAGATCGTCAAACATCCGGAATTCGAACTGGTCGGCGTCGGGGTGAGCAACCCGCAGAAGGTCGGCCGCGATGTCGGCGAAATCTGTGGGCTGTCCGAGCCGATCGGAATCGCCGCCACCGACGACGTCGACGCGCTGATCGCGCTGCAGCCCGACGCCCTGGTGCACTACGGCCCGACCGCTGCGCACGCCGACGCCAACATCGCCCTGATGACGCGCTTTCTGCGCGGGGGCATCGACGTGTGTTCGACCGCGATGACGCCGTGGGTGTGGCCGACGATGCACCTCAACCCGCCGAACTGGATTCAGCCGATCACCGAGGCGTGCGAGCTGGGCGAGTCGTCGTGCTTCACCACCGGCATCGACCCCGGATTCGCCAACGACCTGTTCCCGATGACGCTGATGGGCCTGTGTTCAGAGGTGCGCACGGTGCGGGCGTCGGAGCTGCTGGACTACACCAACTACGAGGGCGATTACGAAGTCGAGATGGGCATCGGCCGCGAGCCCGAGTTCCGGCCCATGCTGGAGAACCGAGACGTGCTGGTCTTCGCGTGGGGCGCCACCGTCCCGATGATCGCGCACGCCGCCGGCATCGTGCTCGACGAGATCACCACGACGTGGGACAAGTGGGTGACTCCCGACGAGCGTAAGACGGCCAAGGGCATCATCCCGGCCGGGCATGTCGCCGCGGTCCGCTTCACCATCAACGGTGTGTATCAGGGCCAGACCCGCATCCAGCTCGAGCACGTCAACCGCATCGGTCTGGACGCGGCCCCGGACTGGCCGGCCGGCACCAAGGACGACGTCTACCGCGTCGACATCGAAGGCACCCCGAGCATCTCGCAGGAGACCGCATTCCGGTTCACCGATGGATCAGGACGAGACGCCGCCGCGGCCGGTTGCCTGGCCACCGGATTGCGGGCGCTCAACGCGGTCCCGGCCGTCAACGACCTGCCGCCGGGCTGGGTCACGCCGCTGGATCTGCCGCTGATCGCGGGGGTCGGCACGATTCGCTGAAGCCAGAGCCGGTGACGGTAGCTGCCGGACAGCGGCGGCACGGGCGATAAATTGGTGGCCGATGCGCGGGATGAGGCGAGATGGCTGACGTAGAAGGATCGGCGTTAGGCCTATCGATAGGGGCCACCAACCTGGCGGCGGTGACCGCTGATCGGGCGGTGACCCGCAAGCCGGTGCTGACGCTGTACGACCAGCGCTCACCCGAAGTGGGAGTGCCCGCGGAGAACCCAAGGCTCAACGAGCCCGGGTTGGTGATCAGCGACTTCGTGGACCGTGCCGGAGATCCGGCGGGGATTGCGGCCGCCGAGAGCAGCACGCATCGCAGCGAGACTCTGGTCGCCGATGCGCTGCGGGCCCTGGCATACACCGCCACCGACGGGCGGCCGTTGCCGGATGCGGTCGCCGTCACCCATCCCGCGCACTGGGATGCGGTGGCGGTGGACTCGGTGGGGGTCGCCCTGAGCCGGGTGTCGGAATGGTCGCGCGGCCGCTTGGCTCTGTTACCCGATTCCACGGCAGCACTTTTCGCCCTGCGGCTGAACCCGGGCCTGCCGGACAGCGGGACCGTTGCCGTATGCGACTTCGGCGGGTCCGGAGCCACCGTCAGCCTGGTCGACGCCGCGAACGGCTATCAGTCCATCGTCCCGGCCGTGCGAACGGAAGACTTCTCCGGCGACCGGATCGATCAGGCGGTGCTCACCCACGTCGTCGGCGATCTGTCGTCGGCGGGCTCGTTCGACTCGTCGGCAACGTCGGCGATCGGCTCGCTGCAGAGTCTGCGGCTCGCCTGCCGGTACGCCAAAGAACGGCTCTCCTCGACGATGGAGACCGAGTTGACCGCCGAGGTGCCCGGCTACTGTGGCGACATCCGGCTGTCCCGCGCCGAGCTCGAGGATGCGATCCGCCAGCCGCTGCACGGCTTCATCGACTTCCTACACGACGTGCTGGAGCGCAATGGAATTCGCCCGATTGACTTGGCGGCGATTGCGTCGGTGGGCGGTGGCGCCAGTATCCCCTTGGTCACCAGAACGTTGTCGGAGCAGTCGGGTGCACTCGTAGTCACCGCACCGCGGCCACAC
>NZ_JBAPRN010000822.1:0-17795 GCF_049281135.1 Mycobacterium sp.
AGCAGGCCCTCAACGACGCGCTCGACCACGCCGACCGCGACGATGTCGGCGCCGTCGTGATCGCCGGAAACCACCGGGTTTTCAGCGGCGGGTTCGACCTGAAGGTCCTGACGTCGGGTGAGATCCAGCCGGCAATCGACATGCTCAAGGGCGGCTTCGAGCTTTCCCATCGATTGCTGTCCTACCCCAAGCCGGTGGTGATGGCCTGCACCGGCCACGCCATTGCGATGGGCGCTTTCCTGCTGGCCAGCGGCGATCACCGAATTGCGGCTCCCGGCTTCAACATTCAGGCCAACGAGGTCGCGATCGGTATGACGATTCCGTACTCGGCTCTGGAAGTGATGAAGCTGCGACTCACCCCGTCGGCCTACCAGCAGGCCGCCGGACTGGCGAAGACGTTCTTCGGTGAGACCGCGGTGGCCGCCGGGTGGCTGGACGAAATTGTCATGCCAGATATGGTGCTCAGCCGCGCCGAGGAAGCCGCACGCGATTTCGCGACGCTCAAGCAGCACGCCCATGTCGGCACCAAGCTGCGGACCCGGGCCGAGGCGCTGACCGCGATTCGCTCCGGAATCGACAATATGGCAGCCGAATTCGAGGTCTAGGTTCTGAGGCCTTAGGTTGGGGGCCGCCGGAAACGCTCGAGGTACTCGTTCCAGTTCCAGGACTTCAGGAACGTTTCGGCCGCATCGTGGCCGTTCTGGTAGAGCTCTTGCATCTGCTTGGTGCCGATCTTGAAGTCCAGAAATCCGACTTTTGACGAGTCGACCCGGATCGCCCGTGAGTCGACCCATGGTTGATTCAGGTAGGCCTGGTCGCGCCCGACGATCATCGTGGTGATCAGCGCTTCGATCAGCGGCGGGCCGCCGAAGAGCCAATTGACCGGCGCCAGAGCCGGAATCACCTTGTCGTTGCCCTGCGGAAGGTTGGGCAGCAGCGTGACGCCGAAGGTCGGCCAGCGTGGCGGTTTGCCGTCCCGCCGGTCGAACGAGTCGATCGGGAAGTTCGACAGCATGCCGCCGTCGACCAGCGTCGACGTCAGGCCGGCTGCGCTGGTCAACTTAGCGGCCCGGAAGAAGAACGGAATCGACATCGAGGCGCGCACCGCGTCGGCTACCTGTTGTTCGTCGGGGTCCAGGCCGTACAGCCGGTGGTAGTCCCATGGCAGCCGCACCAGCTGCCCGGTGGTCACGTCGGACACCGTGACGACCAGCCGGTAGCGCTGCTCCGGCGGCAGGTTCGGAGCGTCGATGGCCAGGTCGCCGAACGTCCGCACACCGAGGTTGGCCAGCTCGGTGCGAATCCAGTCGTGAGCGAAATCGCCTTTGTAGATGCCGGTTTCGCTCACTACCCCCCACGCCGGGCCGAGTAGCGGGATGCCGGTGATGTGCGTCGGGTCGAGGAATTTCTTGTAGGGCAACGTCATGGTGAGTTGCTCGACCTGATCGGGGGTCAGTTCGTCGGCGCCGGCGGCCAGGATTGCGCCCACCACCGAGCCGGCTGACGTGCCGGACACCCGTTGGATCGCATATCCGGCTTCCAACAGCGCGACCGCGGCACCGGACAGGCCGATGCCCTTGACGCCGCCGCCCGAGAGGACGAGGTCCGCCTTGAGTTCGGAAGTCACTCTGCGCACTGTAGCCGTTAGGCCAGACGAAGCCCCTTCGGCTCCACTGTCGACGGCGTCACGGTCGGGTGGACCAGTGCCAAGACCGCCTCGTATCGCTCTGTGACGTCGTCGCGGTCTGACGGGTCGGCGACCGTCGCCAGGCTGGACTGCTGGATCGCCTCGGCCTGCCGGATCAACGGGGTCTGGAGTGCCCGGTTAGGAGTTTGTTCCATGATCTTAGCGAGCGCTTCGAGTTGCCGGATCATGATGGCGGGCATGCCAACTGCGGCCTGGCGGATGGTATCGAAGGTGCGCTCCACCAGTCGCTCGAAATCGGGCTGGTAGGCGATGACGCGAATGTTGCCCTCAGCGTCGCGCCGGATCCGCTGTGGGCGCCACGAAGTGGCAATTCGGCATAAGCCATCGGCAATCCAGTCGACGCAGGTCATCCCGGTGAACGTGTCGTTGACTGCCGGCGATAGTGCGCGCAAACCGATCTCGACCAGTTGATCGAAGCCGAACGAAATATCCTGTGGGAGTGTGCGATAGGCGCCCGTGATGTGGCCAAGCGCGAGCCTCACTGCGACAGAGTCGGCGGCCTCGGGCGGCCACACCCGGGCGATTACCTGACCTGCGACCACGAAATGCCCAGGACGAAACGGTAACTGAATGACGGCATCATGCTGGGTAGCGATCTTCAGCAGCGAGTCATGGCGCACGACCTGGAGATAGCCGCTGCGCGGTGTGCGGATCGGGGCACCAGACTCGGCCAACCGGGTGCACAGTTCCTCGTGCGACGGGCCACGCGCCGTGCCGACCCCGAACTCGCCAGTGCGATCCAGGGCCGTGATCTCTTTGTCCAATGTTGCCGCAATGCGCGCAATAACCACCGGAAGCTGGATCATCGAAGCGATGTGATTGAGGAAGAAGATCAGTACAGCGACATCAGCCAACGTCAGCATGAACGTCACCGTGATCGACAAATGCGGAACGAAATCACCGTGCGGGCCGCCGCCCACTGAAACCAGAGCGATCATCGCGTAGCAAAATGACGCGACGAATGTTCCCAACGAAACTTGAGTTCCCGTATCGCGCACGAAGTTGCGCAGCATCCGCGGCCCGAACTGCGTTGAGGCCAGCGTCAGCGCCACGATGGTGATTGAAAAGACGATGCCGACGACGGTGATGATCGCCGCCGCGACCGTGGCCAACACGACTCGAGCCGAATCGGCGCTGCCCTGAAGCACCCACGACGGAAACTGGATCCATCCGTCGTAAGCCGAGCGGTCGACCGTGTAGGTGATGCCGAACAGCCCGACTATCCCAATCGTCTGCAGCACAGGAACGAGCCACAGGTTGGTCCGAAGCTGCTCCCGTCGCCAATCGGCCTCGAAGTATGGACCACGCATCTAGCAAAAGCTAAGCGTGCGCGGCCTGCTGCGCGCGTTTATTGACGATATATTTACGGGCTCGCCGAAACCCAGTCGTAAGCAAGGAATTTTCCGTCGAAGGTCACCACTACGCGATCGCCGGACGGGTGCGGTTTCTTCTGCAGGTCGACGCTGAAGTTGATCGCACTCATGATGCCGTCGCCGAACTGCTCGTGGATGAGCTCCTTGAGCGCGGGCCCGTAAACCTGCAGGGCCTCGTAGAAGCGGTAAATGGTCGGGTCGGTGGGCACCGCGGTGGGCAGCGCGGCGCGGGTGGGCACGGCGGCCAGCAGCGGGATCGCCGACTGGTCGAGGCCCAGCATCTCGACCAGCACCTTGCCGAGTTCGGCCGCAATCGGGTGCTGGCCCAGTAGCGCCGACGTGGTCCACACGACCGGTCGGTCGATGGCGTCGGCCAACTCCTGCCAGCTCAGGCCCTTGGCCAGGCGGGCGATGACAATCTGCTCGGTGATCTCGTTGCGCGTCATGGTCACCAGCATGCACCCGAATCCGCGAATCCGTCTCCCCGTCAGCGGCTTTCATATTCGCCGGATTGTCGCTACCACTGGATGTAGGCTTCGAGACATTGGATCTTCAGCCACGGGGATCGGGCCACGAATACGAATCGTCGTCGGCTTGAACCGCTGCCTTGGTTACGCCCTATTGTGTGCCGCTGGCGCTACGACCCCAACCCGGACGACGGGCATCGGCTGCGGGTATTGCGGGCCGCGGCGGCATGCCCGGTGCAGGCGATCGTCGTGGAACCGTTCGACAGCGACTAGCCGGCGCCCATGAACGGGAACGCATCCAAAGACACCGGCCGCATCGTCATCGTCGGTGCGTCGCTGACCGGGCTTCGCGCCGCCGAAGCGCTGCATGAGGAAGGTTTTCGCGGACGACTCACCATCGTCGGCGACGAGCCAGACGAGCCTTACGACCGTCCTCCGCTGTCCAAAACGAGCACGTGGGCTTCGGACGCGGCATTCATATCTGCTTCGGCGCACCGCTCGCGCGACTGGAGGTCAATATCGCGTTCGGGGCGTTTCTTCGGCGGGTGGAAAACCCTCGGCGGGTCGAGGACCCGCCGCCCTATCGCATCAGTCAGGTCTTTCGCGGCCCGCGACACGTGCTTGTCGACTACGACGGCGTGCGACCGCGAACCTGATCAAGGGTCCCCTGCTCAGACCAGCCAGATGGGATTCGTGAGGGCGACCATCGCGCCGAGCGGACGCCGTTGCCCTTCGCGGATCTCCAGTCGCGCGAAGCGCGCCGCGGCGGCGTCCAGTTCCCACTGCACCCGGGCACGATCCGATCCGACCGTAGCCCGCCGCACAGCGCCCTCAGCGGTCATCAACGCGATGTCGGTGCCCGCGGCACCGCTGAGCACCGCGGTCACCGTCACCCGCCCATCTGAAGGCACTCGTAGCGTCTGGCCGGGACCGGCGACGCCGTCAGCGCTGGGGCAGGACGCCGTCAGCTCCAGTGCCACATGGGACGATCGCGCGAGATACGAACGGCCGCGGCGCAACCCATCGACGATGGCCCTCGTCGAGAGTTCCTCCGCGTGCACGACGGTCTGGGGCAAGCCGACCTGTTGGTGTTCGCCGTGCGAATCACTGCCACCGACCGCGGTTATGCGTCGTCCCTGCCGCAGTAGCCGCTGCCAGGTGCGCAGCGAGAATTCATCGTCGAGATTCCACCGGCCGTTCCACACTTCGAGCGCGTCAACGTCGTCGAAGCCGAATTCCCACGCCGCCCCCGGTAGTGGCACGGACGGATGTGCGGCGACCACCAGACCGCCCCCATCGCGAACTTCGGCGGCGAAGCGCGGAAACACCCCATCGCTTGGCCCGTACCGCCAGTCGACCCAGGCGCGCGGCGGCAGGCCGACCGCAAGCCAGTGCCCGTGGCGGGTGGTGACCTCCTCGCCCGGGATCACCAGCAGACCGGGTGTGTGCCAGGCCGGCCATATCCGATTGGCCGAGTTGGTGTTGTGTTCGGTGGAGACGATGAAGTCCAGCCCGCTGGCGCGTGCGACTGACGCGAGTTCCTCGGGACGACGCTCGCCGTCGGAGTGAACGGTGTGCAGGTGAAGATCACCGCGATACCAGCGCGGGCCGGTCACCGATGGGATTGGAATCGGCTGCACGGCTTCGCTTTCCGGCGGCCGGCTCACGGATGGTCCGCGTTCCATGGTGACGTGTGCCTCCCACGGCATCCCCCACGGGTTCAGAACTACCGGCCCGAGCGCCACCGCCCATGGACCCGGCTCGATCGGGCCGGCCAAATAACCTGGGGTGGCATACCCGCTGGAGATCTCGAAGTGGTCGCGCGCTCCGCCCGACCAGCCCCGGAATCCCGCGGCATTGCCCAGTTCGTGGCCCGCGGGGCCAAAGATGCCTAAATCCAGCACGTTTCGAGCGACTCCGGCGAACGAGAAGCTCTGATGAGAGGTGGAAACCCGAATGCGCTGAACACCCGTCGGCACGTCGAATGGCAGATAGGCCCAGCGGTAGATGCCAAAACCGAATCGTCCTGAAAACGCTATCTCGATCGCACCGGGGGCGACCGTCGCGATGCCCATGGCCCCAGGATGGGCCATCAGGAGGTAACCATCAGTTACATCGACACGAACGCCCGCCGTCGCGCTGCTTGCAATTAGTGGGAGACCAGTCCGGCTCGCAGCACCGTCACCCAGCCGATCCGTACCGCGAGCCGTCCCACGAACGGCGAACTCCAGCCGAGGTCCCCGCCGTTACCGATGAACACGGTCTAACTGCGTGTCGGCGTGCCCGCGCGACCGCTTTCGATCGTCATGACCTGACGATCAGTCCGAAAGCCCTCTCGTCGAACACAAACCGGCGAAACGAGCCGGTCATTCGAGCCGAAGCAGACGTTCGGCGTTGGAGTGGGCGATCTTCTCCTTGTCTGCCGGCGGGATTGGCATCTGCTCCAGGAATCTCCGGCCCGCTTCCATGCTGGCGAACGGATAGTCGGCGGTGAACACGATCCGGTCGATGCCGATCACGTTGGCCATCGCCTGGTAGGCGTTGAACGACAAGCTCCAACTCGGATCGGTCGCACCGGGTTGCATCCCGGCGAATTCGCCGGCCAGGATGCCGCCGTAGAAGTTCTCCCGCAGGTATTCCTTGATGGTCCGCTTGAGACCGCTCTCCTCTGGTGGAAACGAGTAATCCGTCCGCCACGCCATCCAACTCAGCGCCTCGAAGTGGTGGCCGACGATCACCTGCAGCTTGGGAAAGCGGTCGAAGACGCCGCCGAGAATGAGTCTGACGCAATGGATTCCGGTGTCGATGTGCCAGCCGAGCCCCGCGACGGCCAACTTGGCCGACACCGCCGGCGCCAAGCCCAGGTAATACGCATCGATCACCGGCCGCGGCGGGACCGTCGGATGCAGATAGATCGGAACGTCCAGCGCTTCAGCGGATTCGAACACCGGCCAGAAGAACTGGTCGTCGAGATAGCGGCCGTCGACGTGGCCGTTGATCAGCGCGCCGACGAAGCCGTGATCGCGCACCGTCCGCTCCAATTCGGCTACGGCAGCGTCGGGGTCGCGCATCGGCAGGGTGGCAAAGCCGAGAAAGCGGTCGGGATGCTCGGTGGCCGCGGCGACCACCGCGTCGTTGGCCTGCCTGGCCAGTTCGACGGCCTGCGGTATCTCGACGGCCTCGACGCCGGGAACGTTGGACAGGATCTGCACGTCGATGCCGGCCGCGTCCATCGCGGCGAGGCGCCCCTCCCCCAGGTCTTCAATGCCTGGCGGCGGCCAACCGCTTCCGCCCCTGCTCGCGTCGAACAGCTTGCGAGGGCTGTTGGGGTGAGCGTCCGCGATAGCCGGGAGCGTGTAGTGCTCCTCGAAAGCAATGATCTTCATGAGCCCACTCATACCTAACGGATCTGAGTGTCGGCTGCGAGCCAAATGGTCAGCCGCTGGTGTGCACGATCAGCACGTCGATCTTGGCGCGAGTCGCGACGGCTCCGGGTATCGAGAACACCCGGCCGATGATCGCGGCTCCGGTATCCAGTCCGACGTTGCCGACCACCAGCAGATCGGCGCCTACTTCCTCGGCGAGATCCACCAACGCGTGAATGGGACCGCCCTTGACCGGATGATCCTCGATCTTGGTCGCCCCCGCCGCCCGTGCGCGATCGCGTGCATCGTGCAACATCGCGTAGACCGGCGCGGCTCCGGAGACCTTGTAGCCCTCCTTGCCGAGGGCATCGGCCGCTCGCAAATCGTCTTTTTCCGGTAGGTAGCCCGTCGCGATGATCAGCTTCGCGTTGGACTCGGCCGCAATCTTGCCGGCCCGGTCCACCGCGCGCAGTGACGACTCCGAGCCGTCGGTCCCAACCACCACCGTCTTGTAGGTCGCCATGTCCCCTCCGCAGCGTCGTTGGCGTGTCTCCCAGAGACCGTAGCGCCGCTGGCCATCGAGGCCGGAAGTTTCGGCCAGATTTACGTCCGGTCCGCTCGATCGGCCGTTTTCGCCGCGTACGGTGAGGCGGTGGCCGACATTGACCGCAGCCGGAGGATCGCGGCCGACCCGCAGTCCGTCTGGGATGTGCTCGCCGACTTCGGCTCGATCAGTTCGTGGGCGGACAACATCGACCATTCGTGCATCCTCAACCAGGGCAGCGAGCCGCTCGGCACCACCCGGCGAGTCCAGATCGGCCGCAACGCCTTGGTGGAGACGATTACCGAGTTCGACACCACGCGCAGGCTCGCCTACGACGTCGAGGGCTTGCCCAAGCACGTGCGCCGGTTCAACAATCGATGGAGCCTGCGGCCGGTAGCCTATGGCGGCACTGTCGTCACGTTGACCAGCACCGTCGAAATCGGTTCTGGCCCAATAGGCAAGCTTGCCGAGCGAGCGGTGTGCCGCGCTCAAGTCCGACAATCCGACATCATGCTCGCCGGTCTTGCCAACCGATTGGAGTATACGCGTGGCTAGTCAGCCCGACGTCATCATCCTGATGACCGATGAGGAACGCGCGATCCCGCCGTACGAGTCAGCCGAGGTGCTCGCCTGGCGGGACCAGACTCTGCACGGCCGCAAGTGGTTCGACGAGCACGGCGTCAGCTTCACCCGGCACTACACCGGCTCGCTGGCCTGCGCACCCAGTCGCCCAACGATTTTCACCGGGCACTACCCCGATCTGCACGGCGTCACCCAGACCGACGGCCTCGGCAAGATGCCCGACGATTCGC
This sequence comes from Mycobacterium sp., assembly GCF_049281135.1. Taxonomy (GTDB): domain Bacteria; phylum Actinomycetota; class Actinomycetes; order Mycobacteriales; family Mycobacteriaceae; genus Mycobacterium. Next base: position 8,270 of record NZ_JBAPRN010000822.1, read on the forward strand.
GCATGCGCTGGCTGCGGCCCGGCGAGGTGCCCACCATGGGCAACTGGTTTCGCGCCGTGGGCTACGACACCCACTACGACGGCAAATGGCACATCTCGCACGCCGACATCCACGACGCCGATGGGAGCGTGCTGGCCACCAATGATGCCAGCGGCGTCGTCGACCACGCCGCTGTGCGGCGCTATCTGGAGGCCGATCCTCTTGGCTCGTTTGGCTTTTCGGGATGGGTCGGGCCGGAGCCGCACGGCGCGCTGCCGGGCAACGCGGGCATCCGCCGCGACCCGTTGGTCGCCGACCGCGTGGTCACCTGGCTGATCGACCGTTATACCCGCCGCCGCGCCGGCGATGCCGCCGCGCTGCGTCCGTTCTTGTTGGTGGCCAGCTTCGTCAACCCGCACGACATCGTATTGTTCCCGGGCTGGCTGCGCCGCAGCCCGATCAAGGGCTCGCCGCTGGATCCGCCGCGCGTGCCCGTGGCGCCCACCGCCGACGAGGATCTGGCCAGCAAGCCCGCCGCGCAGATCGCGTTCCGGGAGGCCTACGCCTCCGGCTACGGTCCGCCGCCGGTGATTGACCAGGCCTACCGCGGCAATGCGCAGCGCTACCGCGACCTGTACTACCGACTGCACGCCGAGGTTGACGGGCCGATCGACCGCGTGCGTAAGACGGTTACCGAGGGCGGCTCGGACCATGCGGTGCTGGTGCGCACCTCCGATCACGGCGACCTGCTCGGTGCGCACGGCGGCCTGCACCAGAAGTGGTTCAACCTGTACGACGAGGCCACCCGGGTGCCGTTCGTGATCGCGCGGATCGGTGCCGGTGCCACATCGTCGCGGGAGGTGACGGCACCGACGTCGCATGTCGACCTGCTGCCGACACTGCTGGCCGCGGCGGGTGTCGACGTCGATGCGGCGGCCGGCAGCCTGGCGGAGTCGTTCTCTGAAGTGCATCCGCTGCCGGGGCAGAACCTGATGCCGGTGGTGGACGGCGGTCCGGCCGACGACGAGCGTGCGGTCTACATCATGACCCGCGACAACATGCTCGAGGGCGACAGCGGCGCCTCGGCGGTGGCCCGCCGGTTGCGGCGGACGTCGAATCCACCAGGGCCGCTGCGAATCCGAGTGCCTGCGCACGTCGGGTCGAACTTCGAGGGCTTGGTGGTCCGCGTTGACGATCACCTGTGGAAGCTGGTGCGCACCTTCGACGATCCGGCGACCTGGACCGAGCCGGGCGTGCGTCATCTGGCAGCCAACGGGCTTGGCGGCGAGGCGTATCGGATGAGCCCGCTCGACGACCAGTGGGAGCTCTACGACCTCACCACCGATCCGATCGAGGCGGACAACCGGTGGACCGATCCGGATCTGCACGAGCTGCGCCAGCATCTGCGAACGCAACTCAAGCTTGCCAGGGCGGAAGCTGTCCCCGAACGAAATCAGCCCTGGCCGTATGCCTCTCGCCGGCCGAGTTAGCCGGCCGGCTGGGCTTTGGCGGCTTGTGCCATCTGCTTCAACATGCTGTCGTGGATGATGTCGATCCGTGACCGGGCCTCGGCGCACATGTATGGGTCGCGGATGACGGTGAGCTGATTGTCCTGCTTGGATTCTCCACTGGTGGACCAGTTTGTCGACCCGGTGATGACGTCGACGCCGTCGATGATGACCATCTTCAAGTGCATGATCGCCGACTTCTCGCTGTGACCGATCGCGATGCTGTTGCCGATCTTGTGGTTGAGCCATGGGGCGAGCAGCGGCTGCTCGGCTTTGCCGGCGGCCTGGGTGGAGTCGAGACTCATTTGCACATAGATGTTTTCGTCGTTCAACGCCGACTGCAGGGCCGCATTCAGCTCCGGATCGTCGTAGCCGTACATCGCCACGATGATGGTCTTGTTGGCCGACGTCAACAAGTCCCTCAGCGCCTGGTGCACCTGGTCGACCGGGCTGTAGAACGTGCGGGTGGTGTCGGGATAGCCAGGCGGAAACGGCGCGGCTTTGTACTTGTCCAGCTCGGTCAGCGAACTCAGTGCCATGGGTGCTCCCTTACAACGCTGGGTCGGTCCAATCCGTCGGATCGGCGCTCTGTTGTATTTGCTCGGCGGTCAGATTCAGTAGGTAGCCCGGGTTGTCGCGACGGCGAATCAAGACGCTGGGATGGATCAGCGCGCCGGGACCCATCGGTCGCTTTCGACGCCCGACCAGGTACCAGAGCTTCCCGTTGTTGTGGATCGGTGCGTCGGCGAAATCATCGGCCACCATGCAGTCCTGCTTATAGGCCTCCGCATTGATGGCCAATTCGCCGACGACGCCGTCGGTGACCCACTTCAGCGCGATCGTGGCGAGCCGGTGGTCGGGGAACGTCCCGCCGATGTCGGCGTGCACGCCGGCGAACCAACGCTCCTGCAGCCCAAGCGGGTGTCGTTCGACGAGGTATTCGCGGTAGGGACGGCGTCGTTCGTCGATCGAGACGGCGTGCCGGATCCGCGCGACGTTGCACAGCGATCTGGTGTAGGGCCAGCGCAGAGCTCCCAGCCGGAGGAAGCCGGCCGCCTTCACGGTGTCCCACAGGCCGAGGTAGGCCACCGGCACCGCGTAGTGCCACACCTGGTTCGGGCTGTTCTGACGAATGGCGGCAAACAGCGGCTCGTTCTCGGTGCGCCAGCAGAACGCACGGGCGAACTCGGCCCAGTCATCGAACTCGCTCTGGGTGAAATCCCGGTTGAGAGCGTACTTTTCGACCGCGTAGGGCAGCAGGTTCTCCGATCCGGGCCGCATCAACCCCGGCCGCAGCAACATGCCGGCCAATGCGCGCGCGGTGTAGGCGCCGCGACTGAAGCCGAAGATGTAGATCGCATCGCCGGGTCGCCAGTGCTGCATCACATACCGGTAGGCCTGTGCCACATTGTCTTTGAGGCCCACACCGAACGCCTGCTCGTACAGTAGGGTCAGCTTGCCAATCAGCGAAGATTGCTTCGGCGCCAGGGTTCCCACACCGGGGTCGTAGTAGGCGATCTGGGCTGGATCGTTCTTGTCCAGCATTTCGAAGAGCTTGGCGACGTTGGTGAGATTGCCGGCGCCGATCTGGTTCGCGGTGCCGTCGAAGCAGAGGACGATCCGCTTGGGCTGCGGCACCCCGGTCATTCGCAGAACTTTACGTGGCAGCGCACGCGCCGTCGGGTCTTTGCGCGGCTATCGAGGTCACACCAGCCACCTGCGCACCAGGGAGTCGGCATACACATCGCTTTGGAAACGAGGGCGTATGTGATATCACCCGGGCAGAACATTAGAACGCTAGAACGTGTTCACCGCCCGGTGCTGCTCAGCCATCTGGTGCGACATTGTGTAGTGGTGGTAGTGCATCGCGCACTTGATCACGCAGATGAACAACAGGCTTGGGTCGGGCCGTCGACGGGCCATGGTGGCCATTCGACGGCGATAGATCCGACGCAATTGCGGGTCGGGAATGTTCTTCATCAGCCGAAGGAACAGCCCGGCCGCCAGCACGGCATCGACGGATTGCGACTTCAGCTTCCGCCACGGGTGTTTGCGCCAGTAGGCATTACGAGCGCGAGCCCAATCGAACTTCCTTGTGAGAAAGAGACTTTCGAGCCGCTCGAAGTAGAAGTCGGGATCGTACAGCTCCTGCATCAGGTCGACGTACCCGTCACGCAACTCTTCACGCGTCATGCCGAGCGGAATGACATTGGTGCCGAACGGTTGTTCGTCGTCGAGATCGAGGCGGCCTTCGTTCTTCAAGCGGGCGTGCAACGGCGTCTTCGGGATCGCCGAGAGCATGCCCACCATGGCGTGCATGATGTCGGTCTGACGGAGGAACTCGTGCTGGGCCTTGAAGATCCGGGTGTCGTCGTGGTCGAAGCCGACGATCATGCCGCACCAGACTTCGATGCCGGAGTCCTGAACTTTGCGGACACGGTCCACGATCGACTCGGTTTTTTTGACGTTTTGATACTTCTTCGTCTCGCGCAGGGAGTCTTCGTTGGGGCTCTCGATGCCGATGAAGACGGTCACGATGTTGGCCGCGTCCATCAACTGGATCAGCTCGTCGTCCTCGGCGAGGTTGAGCGACGCCTCGGTGAAGAACGTGAAGGGATATCCCTCGGCGGTCTGCCACGCGATGAGATCGCGCAGCAGCTCCTTCACCGCGACCTTGTTGCCGATCAGGTTGTCGTCGACGATGAAGGCCATTTTCAGGTGCTGCTTGCGCATCGCTTCCAGCTCGGCGATCACCTGCGCGCTTGTTTTCAGTCTTGGCCGACGACCGAACGTGACGATGATGTCGCAAAACTCGCATTGGAACGGGCAGCCGCGGCTGAATTGGACGCTGCCGAACAAATAATCCTTGGTCTTCAGCAGGTCGTAGCGCGGCACCGGCACCTGAGTCATGTCGGTCGCCTCGGCCTGCTGGTAGCGGTACCGATGTCGGCCCTCGGCCCACTCTTCGAGGAACTGCGGCCAGGTCGTTTCCGCTTCGCCGACGAAGATCGCATCAGCCAGGCCATCGAAATAATCTTCCTGCACGCTGACCCACGGACCCCCGACGATCGTGAAGACATCGCGGGTTTTCAGTTCGCGCAGAATCTCGAGCATTCGGGCACGCTGAACGGTCATCCCGGTGAGCCCGACGATGTCGGCACGCGCCAAACGGTCATAGTCGATCGGCTCGACGTTCTCATCGACGATGGTCACGGAATGGCCGGCGGGCGTCAGCGCCGCGAGTAGCGGCAGGCAGGCGGTCGGAAGGTTGCACTTCTTGCCGAGGAGCGGAAGTGCGTGCTCAAGGCCCCAGTACGACACCTGGAATCGTGGATTGATCAGGACGATATCGGCTATGGCCGCCGGCTCCCTTCCGGTGTACCCCATGGACCGTTCGCTGTAGGACACGTGTTCAATACATGGTTCCACGTATGCCGAGCGCCTAAACCTTCAAGATCATGATTTCTGTGTTGCTGATTCGACCTTGGCCCCGGCTGCGGTGGGTGGTTGACTTCGACCATGCATAGAGAACCAAAGCTTGCACGACGCTTGTTGGACCGATTCGAGCCCGTGCACGGCGTGACCTACTTCGCGCCGGAGGTGCGCGAAGCGTTGGACGGGCTGGGTTACCAGGGCTATTGGATGGGCTATTTCGCCGCGCGCTCGGCGCCGCTGGGCCAGGTGCCGCCCGAGGTGGTGACGGCGATCTTCTACAACTTCTCCCCCACGCGGGTCGCCAAGGCGCTGCCGGCGGCGTGGCGGATCGCCGGTCCCGACGAGGCATTGCGCGTCCGGCTGGACACGGCGGTCGGGGTGTTGCGCCGCTACGGTCTCGAGAAAGACGAAAACGTCTCCACCGCAGCGGAATTGCTGGGTAAGGCTGCAAGAAGTGCGCCGCTGTGCGGGCGACCGCTGTTCGCCGCGAACAGCGCGCTGCCGTGGCCGGACGGCCCGCTGGGCACGCTGTGGCATGCCGCGACGCTCCTACGCGAGCACCGCGGCGACACGCACACCGCGGTCCTGAGCGCCGCGGGGCTGACGGGCCGGGAATGCAACGTGCTGCATTCCGCGTCGGGAGCAATCCCCCGCGATTACATGGCCGCCGCCCGCGATTACGACGACGAAGAGTGGCGGCAATGCGAGCAACAGCTGGCGGGGCGGGGCCTGCTCGACCACGAGGGATCGCTCACCACGGCCGGCCAGGAGCTAAAAGAGCACGTCGAATCCACCACCGACGCGCAGTCGCTGTCGGTGCTCGACGTGTTGAGTGACGACGAGGTGGAGACACTGTTTCAGGTGCTGACGCCGATCACCCGGACCGTGGTGGCCGCCGGCGATGTCCCCGCGATGACGCCGATGGCGCTGCGTCGTAACGAATTAGACGACAGCAGTGCGCATTTGGGCTCTCAGGCCGAGCGTCCCACGTAGGCCATGAATCGCGCGGTCGGCGTCGCATCCTCGGGTGCGGGTTTGGCCGGCCCGAACGTGCCAGGCCGACGTAGCTCGTCTTCGGGCACTGCCTCGACCACCTGACGGCAAAACGCGAGCAGGTCGTCGGGAACCTCGACCGGCTGATGCTGCGATCGGTGGATGTCCCAGCCGTGAATGGTCAGGCCGACGATGGGAGTGCTCAGCGACGTGTCTGGATCTTTCTTCGCGAGAGCGTCCTTCAGCCGTGCGGCCAGTTGTTGCAGATCGTCGGTCGCCTCCGTTTCGCCCCCGGCGAGTGCCAGGAGCTTGGTGGCGGTGCCCGTGGTGTGCACCACGAGATCCCGGATGCTCCAGCCGTCGAGATTCGACGGCTGATCCCAGCTCTCTGAAGGGATCTGCTCCACCGCGGCGACGAGAAAGTCCATCGCTTCGATGGCCCTCTCGGCGATCGCGTTCATCGGGCCAGCGGCTTGTAGAAGACGATCCCGTTGCCCTTGTTGTCATAGACCACCGCGCGGCGTTCGTGGGCGTCGTCGTAGGGACCCTTCACGATGCCGCCACCACTGTCCTCGACAACCTTGGCTGCGGCGTCGACGTCGTCGGTCTTGATGCCGACCACAACCTGCCCGGGAATGGGATGGTCGACCGCGGTGGCCAAGGCCAGGGTGACAGGCCCGCCGTCGAGAGCGGCGAAGTGGGCGCCGTCGCGAAACTTCAGCGACATGCCCAGGGTCTCGCTGTAAAACCGGATCGACGCGTCCAGGTCGTCGGTCGACAAGATGACCATCTTGACTTGCTGCTCGCTCACTGGTTCCTCCTGCGGCTTGGCGTCATCGCAACCGTAAGTCCGCTAGCGTCGATGAGGCAATGACCGAACCGACTAGCCGACAGCGCGTGAGCGCAGCCGTTGCCTGGCTTTCGGCAGGACTGGCGTATCTGACCCTGGAAGGCATTGCGGCAGCCGCCTTTCGGCCTCGCTACAGCTACACGCACAACTTCATCAGCGATCTCGGGATACCGTCTACCAACTCGCCGCTGGCTTGGCTGATGAACACCGCGTTCTGTTTGCAGGGCACGCTGTTTCTCCTCGGCGCCATCCTCACCGTCCGCGCCGTCGAGGCGCGCAAGGCCGGGCTGTTTGTCACGCTTGCTGCCGCGAATGCAGTCGGCAATGTCCTGATCGCGACGTTCCACAGCGGACCCGCATCGCACGCGAACGGAACCGCCGGGCTGCATGTCATCGGTGCGGTGTTGGCGATCGTGGGCGGGAACGCAGCCATCCTCGCCGGAGCGAGGATCGTCAGCGGTTGGCATCGCAGGGTATCGGTCGCACTCGGGGCGTTCGGCCTGCTCAGCTTCGCGCTGTTCGTCGTCGAGTTGCCGGCATCCAGCGCTCTGCCGCTTGGGATATTGGAGCGATGCAGCGTCTATTCGATCACCGCGTGGCAACTGCTCACGGCGGCTTGGCTAGTCAGCCGGCGGCCCACTCTTTAGCCTTGTCGAGCTCGTCGAGTTTGAAGAGCTTGAATTCGCCGGGAATCAACCACGCCAACGCATGCAGAGTATGAGCGACCCAGGCCTTGTCGGACACCACCGCGATGCGCTTGAACGAAGCATGATGGGGCCAGACCGTGCTGAGGCCCATCTTCAGATCCTCGAATAACCCGCCGGGCCCGAAGCCTTCGTAGTCGGGCCCGATCACCTCGACGATCCTGATCTCATCGGTTTTCAGCATGTCCTCGATGGTGGGTTTGATCTCGCGGAGCTCGTCGCCGCCCAGCCGGCCCGACACGCGAACACCGGTCACTCCTTTGGGCATATCCGAAAGCAATTCGATCATGAGATCCACTATGCGCAATTCGGGTTCGCCCGGCCACCGATGGTCAAGACTGGACTCATGACAGATGCCGACGCGGACCGTGTCGCGGTGTACCTCGACTTCGACAACATCGTGATCTCCCGCTACGACCAGGTCAACGGGCGCAACTCGTTCCAGAAGGACAAGGCCAAGGGCCTCGACAAGCACGCCGATCGGCTGGAACGAGCCACCGTGGACGTCGGCGCGATCATCGACTTCGCGTCATCGTTCGGCACCCTGGTGCTCACCCGCGCCTACGCCGACTGGTCGGCCGAGGTCAACACCGGCTATCGCGAGCAATTGGTCGGCCGCGCAGTCGATTTGGTACAGCTGTTTCCCGCGGCGGCCTACGGCAAGAACGGGGCCGATATCCGGCTGGCCGTCGACGCGGTCGAGGACATGTTCCGTCTGCCCGACCTCACGCATGTGGTGATCGTGGCCGGCGACTCCGATTACATCGCGCTGGCGCAGCGCTGCAAGCGACTCGGCCGCTACGTGGTGGGGGTCGGGGTCGCCGGATCGTCGAGCAAGGCGCTGGCGGCGGCCTGCGACGACTTCGTCATCTACGACGCGCTACCCGGGGTGCCAGTACCCGAGCCGGCACCCAAGACCCGCCGCGCGAAGTCCGACGATGACGACGAGCCGCCGCCCGGCCCCGACCCGCAGCCGGCGGCCACCGCTCTGCTGACCCGCGCGCTGCGAATCGGTACCGAGAAAGACGACGTCGACTGGCTGCACAACTCGGCGGTCAAGTCGCAGATGAAGCGGATGGACCCGTCATTCAGCGAAAAATCCTTGGGCTTCAAGTCTTTCAGCGACTTCCTGCGGTCACGCACTGACGTCGTCGAGCTCGACGAAAGTTCGACGACGCGAATGGTGCGGCTGCGCGGAACCGACGCCTAGATCTTTGGCGAAATCTATTCAAAAGTTACGGCCGCGGGCGTAACCTGTAAACATCAGGTAAAGAATCGCTCCCAGAGAGGAGCAATCGGCTATGGGTATCAAACTCCTGGCCGGGGTGGCCGTGATCGCTGCCGGAGTCGGGTTCTCCGGCGCAGCGCCTGTTCACGCAGCCCCGACAAATCCACTCTCACCCTGTTCGGACTGCCTACCGGGTCCCGGCGGCGGGCCGGGCGGTCACGCGATCGGAATCCCCGCGCCCTCGGCCCAACTTCCGATGACAGGGGGCGGGCCCAAGACCGGGGGGTCAATCGTGCAGCACCGGGCTAGCACCACAAAGCCGGCAGGTCACTAAAACGACGTAGCGGAATTGGGCAGCACATAGCTAGTTGTGTGCTGTTACAGGGACTTTCGCTGTGCGGATACAAACAGATATGGCGGGATGTTGTCCTGGATCTCCGGCGGAGGTTTGCGGCCGTAACCGGTCATCAGCTCGTCCGACGGCGTCACGGTCACCTCCCAGCCGTGCCGGCTCCACCAACCGCCGACGTCTTCGCGTTCGTCGAAGTACCACAGCACGTCGAATCGTGGGACCACGCGTTGCGGGTCGGCTTGCGCCATCAACGCCCGGACCTTCTCCATGCGTTCACGCCGGAGCTCCGCCATCGCGGGGTCGGCGAAATTGGGTGACAGCGCCTCGATGCCGGCCCGGCTGCCGGTCGCAGCCAGCCCGTCGATGCGGTCGAACAACAGCTCCTGCGCCGCCGCCGGTAGGTACATCAGCAGCCCCTCGGCGGACCAGGCACTCGGCTTCGACGGGTCAAAACCGGCTTCTTGCAACGCCTTAGGC
>NZ_JBAPRN010000823.1:0-3378 GCF_049281135.1 Mycobacterium sp.
GATAGCACACGGCTTGTTGCCACCACGGCAGCGACGAACCGCCGAACTGGCCGAACGCCACGCCCACCGACAACATCAGGCCGAATGCCGGTGTACTGGGAGCGATCCCGCCCACCATGCCCGATATCGCACCGGCCACCCCGGCGATGACGGTCTGACCGATGGCGGAGCCGGGTAACAGCAGCGCACCCACGCTGATACCCACCGCGCCGCCGAGGGCCTGGGCGACCCAGGCCCACCACCTCGCGCGGTAGAACCCGCTGTGCAGGAACACAACCGCGCACGCGGCGCCGAGATAAGCCAGGCCGACGAGTTGCAGCTGACCGATGATCGCGCCGGTACCGGCGATCAGCGCCGCGGTGCCCATGGCCCACAGGGCAGGTCCGACAGCCCACGGGGCGCTGGAGGGACGTAGCGCGGCGACGACGCTACGACGCAGCGTCGCAAGCAAATTCATCGGCGTGCCGATCAGAAATGTGACGACGCGGAGGTACGGGGCCCGTCAGGGCAGCGGGCCGCCTGCGGCGATCGCGGACAGCGTCGCGAACTGTTCGCCGTCCAGGGACGCACCGCCGACCAACGCGCCGTCGACATCTTCCTGCGCGACGATGTCGCCGATGTTCTTGGCATTCACCGAGCCACCGTAGAGCACCCGGACGGTATCGGCGATCTGCGGCGACGCCAACGAGCCCAGCTCCTTGCGGACCGCCGCGCACACCTCCTGTGCGTCGCCGGCGCTGGCCACCCGCCCGGTACCGATCGCCCACACCGGCTCGTAGGCGATGACGGTCTTGCCGATCTGATCGGCCGACAATCCAGCCAGCGACCCGCGCAGCTGGTTCTGGCAGTGGCCGACGTGCTCACCGGCCTCGCGGACCTCCAGGTGTTCGCCGATGCACACGATCGGCGTCAGTTCGTGCTTGAGCGCCGCGGCGGCCTTCGCGGCCACCAGCGCGTCGTCCTCGTTGTGGTAGCTGCGCCGCTCGGAGTGACCGACCACCGCGAAGCTGCAACCCAGCTTGGCCAGGAATGCCCCGCTGATCTCGCCGGTATATGCACCGGAGTCGTGCTGCGACAGGTCCTGCGCGCCGTAGGTGAGCCGTAGCTTGTCGCCGTCGACCAGGGTCTGCACGCTGCGCAAGTCGGTGAACGGCGGGATCACCGCGACGTCGACCTTGTCGAAGTACTTGTCCGGCAGCGAGAAGGCGATCTTCTGCACCAACGCGATCGCCTCGAAGTGATTGAGGTTCATCTTCCAGTTGCCGGCTATCAGCGGCTTGCGGGTCATCGTCGTCCTTCGCTCAGGTACTCAACACTTCGAGGCCGGGTAGTGCCTGGCCCTCAAGGTATTCCAGCGAGGCCCCGCCGCCGGTGGAAATGTGGGAGAAGCCGTCGTCGGGCAAGCCCAGCGCGCGCACCGCAGCGGCCGAGTCGCCGCCGCCCACCACGCTGAACGCGCCCTTCGCGGTCGCGGCGGCGATCACTTCGGCCACGCCCTTGGTGCCCGCAGCGAATGCCGGGAACTCGAAGACGCCCATCGGGCCGTTCCAGAAGATCGTCTCCGCGTTGCTCAGCAGTTTGGTGAACCGGATAACCGACCCCGGACCGATGTCCAAGCCCATCTTGTCTTCCGGAATCGCATCGGCAGCAACAACTTTCGACGGCGAATCAGCGGCGAACCTGTCGGCCACCACGATGTCGACCGGGAGTCGGATGACGTCGGCGTAGGTGTCGAGCAATTGCCGGCAGATGTCGATCATCTCGGTCTGCAGCAGCGACGTGCCCACTGAAAGACCCATTGCGGCAAGGAACGTGTAGCACATGCCGCCGCCGATCACGATGCTGTCGGCCTTGCTGGCCAGTTGCTCGATCACTCCGAGCTTGTCGGAGACTTTGGAGCCCCCGAGGATCACCGCGTAGGGCCGCTTCGTCGAACCGGTCAGCCGCTCGAGCACACCGACCTCTTCGGCGACCAGTTTGCCCGCGTAGTGCGGCAGCAGCGTCGCAACGTCGTAAACCGAGGCCTGTTTGCGGTGCACCACCCCGAACCCGTCGGAGACGAAAGCCCCTGTCGGCCCGACCAATTCGACGAGCTCTTTCGCCAGCGCCAGCCGCTCCCCGTCGTCCTTGCTGGTTTCACGCGGGTCGAAACGGACGTTTTCCAGCAGCAGAACGTCCCCGTCGGCCAGGTGCCCGGCACGAGCCCGCGCATCAACGCCCACCACGTCGTCGGCCAACTGCACGTCCTTGCCCAGCTGGTCACCCAGCGCCGCGGCGACCGGGGCCAGCGACAGTTTCAGGTCGGGCTCGCCGGTGGGCCGTCCCAGATGGGCGGTTACCACCACTTTGGCGCCGGCGTCGGCCAGCGCCTTGATCGTGGGCACCGACGCGATGATACGGCCGGGATCGGTGATGACACCGTCGTTGAGCGGCACGTTCAGATCGGATCGAACCAGCACGCCACGACCCGAAACGCCCTGCGCGAGAAGGTCGTCCAGGTTGGGGATAGACACGGCTACAGCGACTTGCCGACCAGCGCGACCAAATCAACGAGGCGGTTGGAGTAGCCCCACTCGTTGTCGTACCAGGACACCACCTTGGCCTGGTTGTCGATCACCTTGGTCAGGCCCGAGTCGAAGATCGAGCTGTGCGGGTCGGTGACGATGTCGCTGGAGACGATCGGGGCGTCGTAGTACTTGAGAATGCCCTTCATCGGACCGTCGGCGGCGGCCTTCATCGCGGCGTTGATCTGGTCGGCGGTGGCCGACTTGGACAACTCGGCGGTCAAGTCGGTAACCGAACCGGTCGGGATCGGTACCCGTAGGGCGTAGCCGTCCAGCTTGCCCTTGAGCTCGGGCAACACTAGGCCGATCGCCTTGGCCGCACCGGTAGAGGTCGGCACGATGTTCAGCGCCGCGGCCCGGGCCCGTCGCAGATCCTTATGCGGACCGTCCTGCAGGTTCTGGTCCTGGGTGTAGGCGTGGATCGTGGTCATCAGGCCCTTGACGATGCCGAACTCATCGTTGAGCACTTTGGCAATCGGCCCAAGGCAGTTCGTGGTGCACGATGCGTTGGAGATGATGTTCTGGCTGCCGTCGTACTTGTCGTCGTTCACGCCGAGCACGATGGTGATGTCCTCGTCGGTCGCCGGCGCGGAGATGATCACCTTCTTGGCTCCGGCGTCGAGGTGGCCCTTGGCCTTGGCGGCGTTGGTGAAGATGCCGGTGGACTCGACGACGACGTCGACGCCAAGGTCACCCCAGGGCAACGCGGCCGGGCCTTCCTTGACCTCCAACGACTTGATCTTGGCGTTGCCGACGACGATGGTGTCCTCGCCTTCCAGGCTGACGTCGAACGGCAGCCGGCCGAGGATCGAGT
>NZ_JBAPRN010000824.1:0-2593 GCF_049281135.1 Mycobacterium sp.
GAACATATCAGCGAACTCGTTGCCGTGGACCGCTGCGGCTTGGGCGCCTGCTTCGAGGTCGACCGCCTGCGCGAGGTCACCGTCGGCGGCCTCACGCAGCAATCGTTTGGTCGCCGCAACCGCGGCGTGGGGGCGCGCGGCAAACGTCGTAGCGAGATCGAGCGCAGCGGTCAATGCATCGTCAACCAGCTTGTGCGCCAACCCTATCCGTAGCGCATGCTCTGCGTCGATCGGTCGCCCGGCGAGTAGTACCTCCAATGCAGCGCCCTCGCCGATCAGCCGCGGCAGCAACCAGCTCGCACCCATGTCAGGCAGCAGGCCCATTCGGATGAACGACGGGAACAGGGCCATCGTCGGGGATCCCACCCGGATGTCGCAGGCCAGAGCCAACGACATGCCGGCACCGACCGCGGGGCCGTCGATGGCGGCGATCGTCGGCTGCGGCAATCCCCAGAGCATGTCGACGACCCGCATGTGTCGGGCCAGCAATTCGGCCACTTCGGCTTCCGGCCGCTGCGATAGCTGCTCGATCAAAGCGAAGTCTGCACCCGAACTGAACGCACCGTTCGCGCCGGTGAGAATCACCGACCTAACGGCGGAATCCGTTGTTATCAGCGTTAATTCGTGAGCCAGTCGGGTGAGAACGTCGACGTCGAGTGAGTTGCGGTGCTCCCTGCGATCGAGGACCAATATCCGTACGCCCTCTGCCGGGTTTTCTATGCGCAGCCCGCCGTCGGCCGGGGCCGCTTGTGTAGTCGTTTCCGTGCTGGTCACAGCCATTCCCTTCGGAGATCGATGCTACGGGGTCAGGCGACCTGTCGCTAGGTTACAGGTCAAGTGACCTGTCGTCTATATGATGTACTGGTGGCATCGACTCCGGTTCGCGGCGGCGCTCCGCGGACGCAACAGGCGCGGCGCGATCAGACTCGGGCCCGTCTGATCGATGCGACCATCAGATCCATTGCCGATCACGGGTATCCGGCCACGACGACCAGACAGATCGCCGAGTCCGCCGGAGCCTCGCTCGGGGCGATAGCCCATCATTTCCCGGCCCGGGTTGATCTCATCGCCACGGCGCTCGACGAGGTCGGGCGTCGGATGGAGACCGAGTTGCGGCCTCGGGCCGCGGACGCGGTCGCACTCGGCGGCGCGCGCCGTACACCCGCGCTTCTCGACGTGCTCTGGACCGCGTTCACCGACGACCTGTACACCGTGTGGGTCAAGGTGTGGATCGCTGCCGCCGACGATCCCGAGCTCTACGCCGCGCTTGCCCCGCTGGAGCGGCCGCAATCCGCCGTGTTCGCCGCGATCGCCGCCGACGCCGCGCCGAAGAACGTCCCGCGCGCCGAGTGGACTCGGCGATTCAGCGTCGCGCTGGATGCCATGCGCGGCCTCGCGCTCACACTCACCATCCAGCCCCGGACCACTCCGATTCATCGGGATCCCTGGCCGGACCTGAGACGCGAGCTCGCCCGCCTTCTGGATCGCCAACGGAGTTAGTCGATGAGCGCGCCGTGGGTGCCGGTGACGGGTAGGTCAATCGGAGTGATCACGCCCGGCGGGGCCTCACACAGATACGGAACCGCGTTGACCGCGGCCATGGCCGTGCTGACCATCAGCAGCTTCATCACGTGTTGGTCTTCGGAAAGCTCGGAATTGTGTGGTGGGCCAAACCGGATCACGGCATCCACTCGCGGTTCGCCCTCGATTTCCACTTTGAAGCCCTGGGGATCGGTCCACTGTGGGTCCAGGGCGTCGTCGCTCATGGTCCAGCAGATCGCCAGTTCAACGACGACGCGTCCATTGCGGTAGCCGCGGTAACTGCGCCGCTGCCCGGCCACCGTGCCCTTGGCGAAGGTGATCCATCCCAGGTCCAGCTCGCGGGTGGCCACGGCGTGTTCGACTAGGCCGCGCTTCGATTCCAGCTCGATGCCAAGCATGTCGGCGATCAGGTCCAGTGTCTCGAAATATCCGAGGCCGTATCGGGCGGTGGAGGGGTCGACCTCGGTGTGTCGATCCTTGGGCGGCTTGGCGAACCCGAGCACCGTCCAGGCGTCCCGCACTGGGTATTCGGTGCAGTCCAGCGTCTCGACCAGTCTCACACTGTGCACGCGCCGGCATGCACCGGTCAGAAAGCCCGCCGCGACGTTGATGAACCCCGGTTCGAAACCAGTGCCGAGGAACGTCGCACCGCCCGCTATGGCGGCGTTCTCGAGCGCGGCCATCTCCGTTGGATGGTGTGTGCCGGTAAGGAAGTCGCCGGTCGTCACCACGTTGATGCCGGCGCGCAGTAACCGGTCCACCAGTGCGTAGTCGATGAAGTGCGGGGTGTAGATCACGCAATCGGGTGCTGTACCGATCAGGGCGTCGACATCATCGGTGGCCAGCACTCCTACCGGCGCGACCCCGGCTAGTGTGCCTGCGTCGCGGCCAACCTTTTCCGACGAAAATGCGTGTACCCCAACTAGTTCGAACGTTTCGCGGTCGAGCACCGCCCGAAGCGCACGCTGACCAATGTTGCCAGTCGCCCACTGCACCACGCGGTACCGAATCATGAAGCGTTCCCTCCTGCGTTGCCTGGTCGGTTCGAGGT